>NZ_LR734808.1:1623437-1948125 GCF_902506655.1 Marinoscillum sp. 108
TGGTTGTTCATGCAGGCAGTTAGAAGATACCCAGCCAGAAGTTGAGATTAACTCTCCTTTGAAGTTCGGTGTTCGCCAAATGATATTTGTTACATCGTCGTGATGTTTTATTACGAAAACTTTCGTGTTGATCGGAATTCCTCTTGCCGTGCGATATTCAACATTTTGGTTGTTCAATATACGGTTCGCAGTTCTTCGAGCATCCTCTGGATAATATTCCAATCTAGCTTGAATAGTCGTTCCATCATTATTTAGACAGTAGCAAAATTTCTCAGTTTTAGGTTCTAAAGGTTCAGGAAAATAGAACTTGTAGGCCCAAGCCAAAGGAAAAATAAGAGTTGCGGCAATTACACCAAAGACAACAAGTTGGCGGTTGAGTTCCCAGTAGTTAAGTTTTTGTTTTCCTGTCAATTCAGTTGGCTCAATGGATCACAACAACCGACCAACAACCACCAATGGCTATTACTCGCCTGTAACGCTACCAAATGTAGCAGATTTCCCATCTCAAACAAACCATTGTTAGCTATACAGGTAGGCACCTATCAGGGATCAGGCAGACGGACTGCCCCACCGCACTCAATAAGTAAGGAACCAAAGGACATGCTCAATAACTGTGTCAGTCAGTTATTTAATCCCATATTTCATTGGATTCTGTTAAAATGACTGGATGGTTATCAGTTACAAGTATTGTTTGTTCGTGTTGGGTTACATACCCACCTTTGTTCCCCACTAAAGTCCAGCCATCATTTAATTCTACAGCAACAGTAGATTTTGTTGAAATAAAGGTTTCTATCGCGACAGTAGTGTTTTTTCTAAACCTTTCTCGATTGGTTCTCACTCTATAGTTTAAAATATTTTCCGGCTCTTCGTGCAAACTTCTACCAACCCCATGACCAGCTAGATTTTTAATTACTTTAAAGCCTGACTTTTTAGCTTCTGTTTCTATCAAATATCCAATTTCAGAGATTTTTACTCCGCCCTTTATATGGCCTATTGCCTTGCGTAAAATGTTTCTAGAAGCATCTACAAGAGGTTGGTGATGATGAATGTCTTTTCCAAGTATAAATGAACCTCCATTGTCAGACCAAAAACCATTGAGCTCTGCCGAAACATCAATATTAATTAAATCTCCTTCTTGCAGTATTTTTTTCTCGGATGGTATTCCGTGAGCCGCTTCCTCATTTACACTTATACAAGAGTAACCAGGGAATCCATAAGTTTCGTATGGTGCAGATTTGGCGCCATAACTCTTTAAAATTTCTCCTCCATATTCATCAAGCTCTTTAGTTGACATGCCGACTTTAGCGTATTCCCTCATCAGTTTTAGTGTAGTTCCAACCACCTCACTAATTTTCAGCATTCCTATTAATTCGGATTCTTTTGTTATGGACATTTCATTTTGCTTTAATTGGCTGCAACCAGCTCGCAGGAATGCGCCCTGCTCTCGGCAAGTTCCGATAAAACTAATGAATTTGCCGCGCCCGGCAAGGGGGTGCTCACAAAGTATCAGAATCGCACCGCGTTCAGAAAGAGAAAAATCCTGCGAGATGCGCCAAATAGAAAGCAGTACCATTTCCCAGCGGCTGATTCATGGTGATGTTTGCAACTACCTATGAAAAGTGGCAGTTGGTGAATTCGTGCCAGCGTCTGTTAGATGTAGTCATTTACTCTTTCTTAACCTTTGAAATCGTAGTTGGGAAGCTTTTTCAGGTAATTCGTAGAGATTATCAAAAACGTTCTCGATTATCTCAATGGCTAAACGTAAATCATCCTTGTTAGGTGTTGAAAGTTCATGCACGGCAGTGTTACCCAGAAAACGATGTTCGTGCAATATGTCGGCATTTGCCTCCGTTATTTTGCCTTTTTGATGGAGTCCATTGATTTTAGCCTGTAGGTTAGTTTTACGGACTTTCTTTATTGTTCCGTCCTTCTGTTTTTGTTCCACTTCACCATCGGTTATCCCGTTTTCCATACAGAGACCTTCAACCAATGCTCTTACACCTGCGCCACAAAGAGTTAGACTATCCGAGTTGTAGCTCTCAATCGTCTCTTTGTAAATCCTCCTTAGGTTAGGTGGAACATTGAAGAAGCTTTGGGCAGTTAAGGATTCCTTTGTTCGTTTTGGATAGAGGAGTTCGTTCGAATAATAATCACCATCTACTGGATCATAATCTTCCGAATTGGCATGATCAGATCTGAATGATACAGTCTCACATCCTAGGCACTGTATGATTTCGTAATCGTTATTCCACTGATAGAAGTCACCATAGTCGTCCATTGGTTCCTTGCCATATTCGTTGACAGAGGTTAAGACCTTATGTTTAGTTGTAACCTTGCAGGTTTGGCATAGAACAGAGTAATTATTATCGAGGGATTTATTCAGGTCAAATTTTTTCATGATTGGCCAATTGCGGTGATTACATATAATGTTCTATGTATGGTGTCGTAGCATCCCGAAGGTCTATGCACTACAACCTTGTTGGGTGTAGTTTTTATTCTTTTCTTAATGGTTGAAGAACTAATTCTTCTATGATTTCATATTCTTTATCTCCCCAATGACTATCTCCAGGAATTGGTGGAACTTCCAGCCAATGGGTAACTTCACCATCTTCCAATTTTGTCTTTTTAGGAAATAAGTTTCCTCTTTGATTTTGCTTAATTACTTCCAATGTCCCATTGAGTTTCTCCGTTGATTCGTAGTTGCTAATTATCAAAGAAATGATCTGGAATAAACCTTCTAGAGCATTTTCAACCTTTTCCTTGTTCAAAGGTTTTCCATTATGAATGAAATCATTTCTTGTTTTTCTAGCTAAGTTCAAAAGCTTATAGACTCCAATTGGAATAAAATCTTGTTGAAAAAGAGCCTCGACTCTTGCTGAAGTTGTCCAAGTTCTGAAGTCTTTAAGAAATTTTGTTCGCCCCTCAATTACTCCATCTATTTTGGTGTTAATTACCTCTTTTTCCCAAATTTGGTTTATTAGCTGCTCTATAGATGTCCACAAGAATATTAAACTCTCAGACCATTGGTTTCTCACATAATGCGAAGTTCCATCTAGCAGCATATTAGGTGATAAGTTCGGGAGATTTTCGATTATATCTTTTCCTTCTTTATATGCTTCTTCAATTTCTTTTGTACTTATTGATTTCGGATTAAGTAATTTGATTGAGTCAAGGGTTCCAACCATTTTTGACCTGATTGATTTATGAAACCCCGCAACCAAGCCCTCACTTCCTCCGTGAATTTTAATATATCCATCAAAAAAAAGTGAGCCATAAGAAATGTTATCAGGTTGAACAGATTCCGAATAAACTCCACCTAATAGAAGAATCCCCAATGTTTGATTGAACTTATCCAGTGAATTTTCTTTAGTCCTGAAATCTTCAGTGGCTGGAAGGACGAGACTTCCGTCATATCCTATTCCTAAAGAAAATGGTGCAATACCAATATCAATAAAAGTTGACATCCTATTGAGTTTGACATAGTCGTATTTTCGACTATTAATCTCCTCAAGTGTCGGTTTCCAATTATCAGTATCCCTTTCAATGATTCTGAACGGTAAACAGTTTCCGATTACTATTGGTATGTGATTTTTTTCGTTCATTCTAATTAAACACAACAACCGACCAACAACCACCAATGGCTATTACTCGCCTGTAACGCTATCAAATGTAGCAGATTTCCAATCTCAAACAAACCATTGTTAGCTATGCGAGCATCCTGAACGGTCCTCCCCCCTGCACAGCCATCTTGGAGCGCTGCACGCTTATCTTCAAGCACTGCACGGTTATCTTCAAGCACTGCACGGCCTTCTTGAATTACTGCACGGTTATCTCGGAACCCTGCACGGTTGTCTTGAAGCACTGCACGGCCATCTTGGAGCGCTGCACGCTTACCTTTGAGCACTGCATGGTCGTCTTGAAGCACTGCATGGCTGTCTTGGGATCAAGCGGAATTCCTGGGGGAGATTGCATTAAAGATGGATGGTGATGTAGTTACCTGATACCTTACATCCCTCAATCTAATTGATTTGCAACATACCCTTCATTTTCTTTGCTTGCCCAAAGAAAACGAAGCAAAAGAAAAGGCACCAACGCAAAAAATCATTTTGACTCATCTGGGTTGCACTTTTTTAGGATCCTTTTTGGAGTCAAAATGATTCACACTTGCCTTGGATGGCCCGCCCTCCTTTACGCCCTTGCTTTCTACTTTCAAGTGGATTATTTCGATTTTACAAAATATAATTATATAGTGTCACCCCACACAAATATTGCTTGATCCGAGCACTGCATCATTAGAACTCAGACCAAAGGGCACAAAAAAAGCACCTACAACAACGTCATAGGTGCTCAATTCTTCACTGTGATTCGCCCAGGGCTCGAACCTGGAACCCCCTGCTTAGAAGGCAGGCGCTCTATCCAGTTGAGCTAGCGAACCCTCCTACTATTTCTAGCATTAAGTTCCCTTCAGAAAGACTCACTTCAAAAGTGCGGAGAGAGGGGGATTCGAACCCCCGGTACGGTTTCCCGCACGCATGTTTAGCAAACATGTGGTTTCAGCCACTCACCCATCTCTCCTGATTTCCGTGAGCCCCCTGAAAAGGACTGCAAATATAGTATTTCAGAATAAAAATTCTAATCATGATCAATTAAAAATATCCACATACCACTTATCCTTAAAAATCGTTAAATGAAATACCCTCACATTGGGCAATACCAACTGCTTATGTATTTTTGGGGCCGCATATGACTTGGGCTTATTCAATCGACACATTTGAAATTGTACTTATTGCGATCTTCGCACTTCTTTACCTGCTTTATGTCATCAGACTGCTCAGGATCAGAGCTTCTATGCGCACTCCCATTAGCAAATGGCTCATCAAATTCACGCTCAGGTCTGTCTATTTCGCGCTGATGATGGTCGCCCTTTTGGGCCCTTCATTTGGAGACTCCACCCGTGAGATCAAATCCATCGGCAAGGACATGTTCATCTGCGTGGACCTTAGTCAGTCCATGAATGCCTTTGACATACAGCCTACACGCCTGGAAAAGGTGAAATTTGAGCTCAAGAATATTGTAGAGGCCTTTAGTTCGGATCGCATAGGGCTGATCATGTTTTCCAACGAAGCCTATATGCAATGTCCGCTCACTTATGACAACAATGCGCTCAACCTCTTCATCCAGGCACTGACCACCGACCTGGTACCCAATAGTGGTACGGATTTTGGCCCACCTCTCAAAATGGCCTTGAAAAAACTCACAGACGAAGAAAACACCGTAGCTCGTCAGAAGTCAAAGATCATCGTACTCATCAGTGATGGAGAAGACTTTGGGGAAGAAACGGATCAGATCACGGAAGAAATTGAAAGTTCTGGAATCAAATTGTTCACTTTGGGTGTTGGTACCGAAAGAGGAAGTAAAATAATGACCAGAAGAGGGTATAAGAAAAACAACCAGGGAGAAGAAGTGGTGAGTAGGATCAATACCAAATCGCTGAAGAAAATTGCTTCGGATACTGGAGGTAAGTACTTCGAGATCAATGACAGCAAAAACGATGTGGACCGTTTGATCAATTCCATCAACGACATAGAAGGCGAGTTGAGAGACAGCAAGCAGGTGGATACCAAATCCAATAAATATTTCTATTTCCTGATGGCAGCGCTCTTGCTCATGCTATTTGATGCCCTCATAAGTGTAAAAGTGATCAGGATATGAAAGCGTTTTTGATACTCTTACTACTCTTTATCAATGCCGATCCGACGGAGATTGCACGGATCAATAGGCTAAAGAATAAGGCTGAGGTAGCTTTCGGGCATGGCCAATATGATGTGGCAGCGACCAATTACAGGCTTCTGTACGACTCCATAGGTGTAGATGATCCCACTGTGGGACTCAATCTGGCCCACAGCTACTATGCCCTGGGAGACACGGCCAATGCCAAACTCAAATACCAGTCGGTAGCCTCCAGCAGTGATAAAAAGCTAAAATCTATCGCCTATCAGCAACTGGGCGTGATGGCCAAAACCCCTGCCACCCTGAGTGAGTCACTACAGTACCTCAAGGCTGCCCTGAAAGCAGACCCTGCAAACGAAGAAGCCCGATACAACTACGAGGTAGTGAAAAAGCTCCTGGACCAACAAAAAGAGCAACAACAAGATCAGGATCAACAGAACAAGGACGAAAACAAAGATCAGGACAAGCAAGACCAGGAGAAGAACGAAGATCAAAACGAAGACCAGGAAAATCAGGATCAAAAAGATCAGGAGCAGCAGCAAAAAGACCAGGAGCAGAAAGACTCTGAGCAGAAGGACGATCAAAAAGGAGACGAAGAGAAAGAACAGGAGCAGGAAGGCGAGCAGAAAGAAGAAGAAAAAGATCAGCAAAATCAGAACCCCAGTACCAAGCAAAAACTGGAGGATATGAACATCAGTGAGGAAAAGGCCCGAATGATACTGGAAGCCATGAAGAACAACGAAATTCAGTATATACAGCAGCAAAAAAGAAAGGCCACCGAGCAGCCGGACAGTGGCAAACCCGACTGGTAAGTACAGGGCCAAGCTGATCAATGAATAAAATACCCTAACATAAATAAACAACCCAAAAACTCAAATTAAGAAAATGGAAGAAGTTTACATCATATCAGCCGTCCGTACCCCCATCGGCAGTTTTGGCGGAAGCCTGTCTGGTTTCACAGCCGTGGAGCTTGGCAGCAAGGCCATCAAAGGTGCACTGGATAAAGCAGGAGTTAGCCCCGACCAGGTCAATGAAGTGTTTATGGGCAATGTCATCTCCTCTGGCTTAGGGCAGGCCCCGGCGCGGCAGGCGGCCATAGGTGCAGGTCTTGGCTACAATGTACCCTGTACTACCGTGAACAAAGTATGTGCCTCTGGCATGAAGTCGGTCATGTTTGGTGCCCAAAGCATCATGCTCGGCATCAATGATGTGGTAGTAGCAGGTGGTATGGAGAGCATGTCCAATGTCCCCTATTACATTCCCAAAGCTCGATTTGGATACAAATACGGTCATGGCCAAATGCTGGATGGATTGATGCATGATGGCCTTTGGGAAGCTTATCATGGTTTCCCTATGGGTAGCTGTGCTGACAATACGGCCAAAGAGATGAACATCTCCAGAGAAGCTCAGGACGAATATGCCATCAACTCCTACAAACGGGCAGCTGCCGCCACGGAAGCCGGCAAATTTAAGGATGAAATCATCCCAGTGGAGATCCCTCAGCGCAAAGGAGACCCCATCATCATGAGCGAAGATGAAGAGTATAAAAATGTGAGTTTTGATAAGATTCCTGTGCTCCGTCCGGTATTCAACAAAGACGGAACGGTCACAGCAGCCAATGCCTCCACCATCAATGATGGTTCGTCTGCCTTGGTACTTGTGAGCAAAAAGAAACTCGATGAACTGGGTGTGAAGCCATTGGCCAAAATTATTGGTTTTGCGGATGCAGCACAGGAGCCCCTTTGGTTCACTACTGCTCCTTCGGAGGCCATCCCCCGAGCGATCAAACATGCAGGACTCACGGCCAGCGATGTGGATTTCTACGAAATCAACGAAGCCTTCGCGGTAGTGGCCCTGGCCAATAACCAAAAACTTGGACTGGATGCTGAAAAAGTAAATGTAAACGGTGGTGCTGTGGCGTTGGGCCATCCACTTGGTACCTCTGGTGCACGAATCATTACTACCCTTCATTCTGTACTGGCACAAAACAACGGCCGAATAGGCGTGGCTGGTATCTGCAATGGTGGTGGTGGAGCGTCGGCCATCGTCATAGAGAAAGTTTAATTCAAAATAAATAATCCCGAAAGCCTTACGTTTGTGAAAGCGTAAGGCTTTTTTTATCATGGCAAGACTCTTTATTTTCTTTGGATTTTTTCTGATCTGCATGCCATCCTTTGGACAGACCAAGGTGATCGTCCCCTACCCCAATGATCCTTCCAAAGCCAAAGAAATCTACTACATTCTGGAGGGAGACTCCTCCCGGATCCATGGCGACTACAAGCAGTACAGCCCTTCCGGAAAAGTCATCGTCACGGGCACATTTGTGGATGGTAGCAAAGAAGGCACATTTTACAACTTTTATGAAGATGGCAGCGTGCAACGCGAAACCACCTACACCGACAACCTCCGCCAGGGGGTGACCAAAATATTTGACCCCAATGGAGTCATCATCCAGGAAGCGACCTTTCTGAATGATACCCTGGTAGGCGAGCTGAGGCTCTATGATACGGAAGGCAAGCTCAAAGGAACCTCCCACTTCAAAAACGGTAAACCTGAAGGCCTGGTGGCTGAGTACTATGCCTCCGGCGGCATCAAAGAAGAGGTCAACTACGCCAATGGCAAGCCCAACGGCACCACCAGACACTACTATGAAAACGGAAACCTGGAACTCGAGGCTCAGTATGTCGGCGGCCTGCTGGATGGCTTTTACAAGACTTACTATCCATCCGGAAAACTGGAAATGGAAGCTCTCAATGAACGAGGAAAACGATCCGGATTTATTAAATACTATCATGAAAATGGTCAGCTCAAATCACTTGGGAAATACGAAAACGGAACCCTGACCGGAGATTTCAAATCTTACTATGAAGACGGAAGTCTTCAAAAACACCTGAAATACAACGACGGCTACCGGGTAGGCAAAAACCTGGAATATCACGAAAACGGATCCATCAAATATGAGGGGATTTTCACCAACAAAGGCCTAAACGCGAAGATCAGAGAATATAACGACAAGGGTGATTTACTTGAAGAAAAAGAGCTGCTTAATGACCTGCCAAACGGCAAGTGGATCAGCTATGACGAGAAGGGTCGGCCACTCCTTTTGGAAAATTATCAGAATGGAAAGCTCCATGGGGAGAGGGTGGTCTATGAAAAAGGTAAAATCATCAGCGAAACCTCCTATGGCTTTGGAAACAAACAGGGAGAAGCCAGAACCTACTTTCCAAATGGAGACATTCAAACCATCGAACACTGGAAGCTCAACCGACTGGAGGGCTCCTTTGTGCGCTATCAGAAGAATGGACAAAAAGAATACGAAGGAGAATATGTAAGAAACAAACGCAACGGAATATGGCGCTACTATGATCGAAAGGGTGAACCTGCCAGCCAGGAGGTCTATCAGCATGGACAGCTGATCAGTTCCAACCCCCTTTGAAATTCAGCCATTTAACGAGCTCAGGTTCTCATATTTGACGTGTCCGATCACACTCTATTTTCAATATTGATCGCTATATTTGTCGCCCATGTCTCAAGGTATCAAATACACTCAATTCAATTTTCCCGGACAAACAGACAAATACGTCGGTAAGGTGCGGGATGTCTACACCGTTCAGGACAAACTGGTAATGGTGGCATCTGATAGAATTTCCGCATTTGATGTGGTACTTCCGCAGCCCATTCCCTTCAAGGGGCAGGTGCTCAATCAGATTGCAGGAATCATGTTGGAAAAGACCAAAGATATAGTGCCCAACTGGGTTATCTCGGTGCCAGATCCCAACGTTACCATCGGTCGGAAATGTGACCCCTTCCCTGTGGAAATGGTCATCAGAGGATACCTGACAGGTCATGCCTGGAGAGAATACCGGGATGGAAAAAGGTCCCTTTGCGGGGTGCCTTTACCTGAGGGCCTAAAAGAGCACGACAGGCTTCCGGAGCCCATTATCACGCCTACTACCAAGGCTCATGAGGGCCATGATGAAGACATCTCCCGAGAAGAAATCATCAAACAGGGTCTCATTTCAGAGGCGGACTACGCCCAACTGGAAGCGTACACCTACAAGCTCTTTGCACGAGGCACAGAACTGGCCTCTGAGCAGGGGCTCATTTTGGTAGACACCAAGTATGAATTTGGTAAATACAATGGAGAAATCATACTCATAGATGAGGTACATACACCGGACTCTTCAAGGTACTTTTACCTGAAAGGCTACGGAGCCAGACAGAGCAAGGGTGAAGAGCAGAAGCAACTGTCCAAAGAGTTTGTGCGGCAGTGGCTGATCAGTCATGGCTTTCAGGGAAAGGAAGGTCAAGAAATCCCGGAAATGACAAAAGAATTTGTAGATTCCGTCTCTCAAAGATACATCGAACTTTTTGAGCAAATCACCGGGCGCTACTTTGTGAAGGACACCGTGGAGAACATCATCAAGAGAATAGACACAAACGTTAACAATACCCTAAAATCATTATGAAATTTTCGATAGACAGACAGGATCAATATACCATTCTTAAAATAGACGAAGAAAAACTGGATTCCACCATCGCTCCTGAGGTCAAGTCAGAATTTGTGACCCTACAGGCAGAAGGTGTGAAGAACATCGTCCTCAACATGGAAGTGGTTAAATACTCTGATTCATCAGGGTTAAGTGCCCTTTTGGTGGGCAACAGACTCTTCAAGGACACAGGGTCTTTTGTGATGTGCAAACTCAATGAGCATGTCATGAAGCTTATCAGCATCAGTCAGCTGGACAAAGTGATAGACATCCTGCCTACAGTGGAAGAGGCGATAGACGCTGTGATGTTTAATGACATTGAAAGAGGCCTGAGAGAGGCCGGAGAAGAATAACGACCCTTGGCGTTAGAACTTCAAATATTAGGGTCAAATTCAGCCGCCTTTGCCCACAACCGACATCATACCTCCCAGCTACTGCGGGTACAGGATAAATACTTTATGATCGATTGTGGGGAAGGCACCCAACTGCAGGTCAAGCGCTACAAAATTAAACTTTCCAGAATCAACCACATCCTGATCTCCCACCTTCACGGAGATCACTATTATGGTCTCATGGGGCTGGTCTCTACCCTGCACCTGTATGGCCGCACGGCAGACCTGCACATCTATGGGCCACCTGGCCTGGCCGACATTATCACCTTGCAGTTGAAGTATTCGGCCACCCGACTGTCCTATGACATTAAGTTTCATGAGTGGGTACCCGAAACCAGCAGTGTGATCTATGAAGATGACAAACTAACGATCACCACCATTCCGCTTAATCACCGGATACACTGCTCAGGATATCTCTTCAAAGAAAAGCCCAAGAAGCGGGGCATCAATAAACTGGTGGTGGATAAAAAGCTCGCCCCGAACCAGGCTAATGCACTGCGCAACGGCGAAGACATTTATAACGAAGACGGCAGCCTGCTTTATAAAAACAGTCTGGCTACGCTCCCTCCCAAAAAACCATACAGCTACGCCTACTGCTCAGACACCAAACTCATCCCCCAGCTGGTGGATGTGATCCGTGATGTGGATTTGATCTATCATGAAGCTACCTTTATGGATGATATGAAAGATCGGGCTGAAAACACCTACCATACCACTGCCAGGCAAGCGGCTCAGCTGGCCTCAGAGGCCCATGTGGGGCAGTTGCTACTGGGGCACTTCTCTACCCGATATCGTGACCTGAATCCGTTACTTTCAGAAGCCAGATCGGTTTTCAGGGAGTCTTATCTGGCTGAAGAAGGGAAACGATTTGTAGTAAATCACTAAGCAGTGAAAAGTAAAAAACAGCACCTGTTCATCATCTTGGCGAGTATCTTTCTCACCAACGCCATTCTGGCTGAGATGATCGGCGTGAAAATATTCTCAGCGGAAGGTACTTTTGGCCTGCCTCCGGCCAGCATTCCGCTCTTTGGCGGATCAGTGCTGGACTTTAACCTGACCGCCGGAGTGATCATCTGGCCTATTGTCTTCATTACCACAGATGTGGTGAATGAGTATTTCGGTAAAAAAGGAGTGAAAAAACTCAGCTATATCGCTGCGGGATGTATCGCCTATGCATTTCTGGTCATTTACATCATTACCCTCCTACCCCCGGCCGCCTTTTGGCAGGAGATCAATAGCACGGACGCTGAGGGTAATTATTTCAACATCAACTACGCCTTCAAAACCATTTTCACGCAAGGCCTCGGCATTATCGCAGGTTCGCTGGTGGCTTTTCTCATCGGGCAGCTGCTGGATGTATACATCTTTCAAAAATTGAGAAAATACACGGGATCAAAAATGATCTGGCTCCGGGCCACCGGCTCCACCCTTATTTCACAGTTCATTGATAGTTTTGTAGTGCTCGGAATCGCCTTTTATGTGCTGGCTCCTGAGAACGGCCGGTGGAGCATCCCACAGCTTCTTTCCGTCGGCACCATCAACTACATTTACAAATTTGTGGTTGCGGTTGCACTTACTCCACTCATCTACGCAGCGCATCATTTCATTGATCGGTACCTGGGGAAGGAGCTCTCTGAAGAAATGCAGGCAGAAGCTGCCGCCGGAAGTAAGGGTTTTTTCTAATCCAATATCCTATTTTGTCGTAATTTGTAGTCTCATGACCACCTATGAATAGCGATCGCGACATACAAATCAGTTTTTTGGAGTGGGTAAAAACCCAGAAACCAGAGGGAAAGTTTGTAGAGGAGCTGGAAACTTTACTGGACATCAGTAAGGACAGTGCCTACCGCAGGATGCGCGGAGATACTTTACTCACATTCAATGAGATCAGAAAAATAAGCCAGCATTTTGGTGCTTCTCTGGACACTTTTTTCAACCTCTCTAAGGATACGGTGCTGTTCCATAAGCGCATGCTCAATGTCAACTATGGGTATCTGGACTTTCTGAAATCTGTGCTGGCTTCTGTGAAAATGATCCAGGAAGACGAATCCTATCACATGACTTATGTGGCAAAAGACATTCCTCCTTTTCACTACTTCAGATTTCCTGAGCTGTCACGGTTCAAGTCATTCTTCTGGCGGCGCACCATCCTGAAAGAACCTTCCCTGATGAATCAGGTGTATGGCCCCAATGTCATCAGTAAGGAAATGCTTGACATATGTGCCGAAATCTGGAACGCTTATCAGCAAATCCCTTCACTGGAAATATGGAGTGACGAAACGATCAACATTACCCTGCGTCAGATTGAATATAGCTATGAAACGAACATGATCACCTCAGATCAGTTTAGGACACTTGTCGATGACATCAGGAGCCTGCTCACAGTCATCAACAAAGAAGCTGAAGAGGGTCATAAAATGCATCCGGATAATTCCCAACGCCTGATCAATGGTAAGTTTGATCTCTACTACAATGAAATAGAAATTGGTGACAACACGGTCTTTTTCTCTCTGGGTAACCGGCGCATGGTCATGAAGACGTATAACATGCTCAACCTCCTCAACACCACCGATCATGCGTTTTGTGAAAACATAGAGCAGTACATCAAAAACATCCTGCAGAAGTCTGTGCCTATAAGTAACTCCTCTGAAAAAGAACGCCTCAAGTTTTTTCATAAGATGAATCAGAAAGTCGACCTTTTCGAACAAAAGGTGAGATGACATAAAATCGGCGAATGCAAAATATCGGCTCAATAGCCACGGCATTCATGATTCTCACCGCATTTCTTGAGTCCGCTCTACCGCAGTTGCAAAATTTGCAACTCGACCCGTTTGTTGTTTCAAACTTCAATTTTGACCACATCTGAAAGTTGCGGAAGTTCGAATCGTGATCAACGTCTATCACTATGGTTCGATACAATCAAATAGAAAACGCAGAATTCTTTGCAGTACTCAGAGTACGCATCCAGCATTATTTCAAAAGCAATGAGCTGTCCATTTATGCAGAAGATGTGGCATACGCCAAAGCCATTGTGCTCATCGGCGCCTATGCACTGACCTACTACACTTTACTCCATACCAGTGCTTTTGACCTATACCTCATCCTTTGTGTGGTCTTGGGTATGCTGAAGATCTTTATTGCTCTCAATATCGCCCATGATGCAGCTCATAGGGCATTTTTCCGAAACAGGAAGCTCAATGATCTGATGCTCTTCACGTTTGATGCACTGGGCGCCAATGGTTACATGTGGAAACTTCGTCATGTCCACTCACATCACGCTTTCACCAATGTTCCCGACCATGACGCTGACATCAAGCAATCGGCTCTGGTACGCATCTTCCCCAACTCCCCTCTCAGTGGACTTCACAGCTACCAGCATCTCTATATGCCGGTGTTGTATGGGTTTTACTCCCTTCACTGGCTCCTATTCAGAGACTTCAAAGACTTTATCAATACTCCGCCTAATAACCACCTAACCTACCACCGCAAGGTGGAACTGATCAGGTTAATCCTGGGCAAGCTGATTTACTTCACCATGATGATTCTGGTCCCCTACCAGCTTCTTGCCCTTGAGTTCTATCAGGTCATTCTCGGATTTATGGTCATGCAAATGTCTGCAAGCTATACAGTAGCCATTGCGCTGGCTTCTGCGCACGTAGGTGAGCATGCCGAATTTCCAGAACCTGATAGAACTGGTCAGTTACCCTACTCTTTCCTCATGCACCAGCTCATCACCACTACAGATTTTGCCACTGACAGCAAGCTGCTGACCCATTTATATGGAGGATTTAACCATCATGTGATTCACCACCTTTTCCCAAACATCTGTCATATTCATTATCCACCACTCACGAAAATCCTGAAAAACACCTGTAAGGAATATGGCATAGGCTACAATGAAAACAAAACCCTCATTGATGCCATCAATGCACACCTCCAACTATTGAAATCCAGAAGCAAAAACAATCTGACCGTTGCAATGCCCGAATTCTAAACGACTATAGCTATGAACAACAAGATTAAGATTATTGAAGTATCAGAACCTAAACATGTTGAAAGGTTCTTACAGCTTCCCGAGAAGGTATACCAGGGAGACAAGAATTGGATCAGGCCTTTGGACAAAGACATTGAGCAGGTATTTGATCCAAATAAAAACAGTTTTCATAGCCACGGCATCATCACCCGGTGGATCGCAATGTGTGGAGACACTTGTGTTGGCAGAGTTGCGGCTTTTGTCAACTTCCGAACGGCCAACAGCTTTAAGCAACCAACCGGAGGCATGGGTTTTTTCGAATGCATTCACTCACAGGACATTGCATTCTCACTCTTTGACACCTGTAGAGATTGGCTAAAGGAGTTTGGCATTGGTGCCATGGATGGGCCAATCAATTTTGGGGAAAACAATGCATGGTGGGGTCTGGTGGTGGAAGGATATGAACCTCCCCTGTATCGTAATAATTATAACCCAAGCTACTATCGGGACTTCTTTGAGCGGTATGGCTTTCAGACCTATTTTGAGCAGTATTATTACAATTATGACTTCAAAAAAGGGCTCTCCCCCAGATACTATGAATTTGGCCGGAGACTGGCGCAGCGGGAGGAATATCACTGCGAAAATGTAGACCTGAACAACATCGAGAAATACGCCGATGATTTCAGGGAAGTCTACAATCAGGGCTGGAAAACCCATGACAACTTTAAGGAAATGAAAGCCAAACGAGCACTTTCACTTTTCAAAACCATGAAACCAGTGATCGATAAAGACCTGATATGGTTTTTGTATCACAATGATCGACCTATTGGGTTCATTATCATGATTCCCGAACTCAACACGCTTCTGAGAAACTTTAGACGAGGCAGATTCGGAATCATTCAAAAGTTGCAGCTCAAAATAGGGCTTACCATGAAAATGTGCAAAGTGGCTTACGGATCCGTTATTGGGTTTATCCCGGAGTTTCAACACAAAGGTTTGGAAGCGTTACTTTTCTACCACATCCACCAAAAGCTTGTGCCTGAAGGTAAATATGAAACATTGAAAATCGGTTGGGCCGGAGACTTTAACCCGAGAGTGGTTAACCTTTATCAAAAACTCGGATTCAAAAAAGTGCAAACTTCCAGAACCTACAGGTACCTTTTTGACCCATCAATGCCATTTGAAAGAGCTCCGATCATACCATAGCCTACCAGGCGCCGCCTAACGATGCCTGGATCAATAAGCCAATAGCAAGGGAGTTTTTGATCGAGGCATCGGTATTGGGGTTGATAATGTATTGCACATCCGGCTGAATGGTAAGCCACGTCCTTAATGGAAACGAGTAGGTTAATTCCAATGCCGTTTCTGCACGCTCATCTTCAGGTGAATGCTCAAGTCGTGCTTTGCCATTGATGGCTGTAGAGAATGCCAGGCCAACATAATCCGTTTTCTCACTCAATGATCCTGCAAAAACTATCCCCCCTGAAATGGCCGACCCAATTCGGTTTATACGATCATTAGCCACACCATACCGAACAAACATAGAAAGGTACCTGTCGTCGTATTTGGAGTAAAACCAATACTTCTGTGCGCCGATATAGGCTCCCCAATTGGGCCTATAAAAGGTACTATCCCCAAGCTCCGGAAATTCTGCTGTATACATCCAGCCACCTACATTTATTTTATCATTTGTTGGGATATCCCGGTCGCGTCCCACTTTTTTCCTTCTGGTGGTATAGTTTCGATTAATCCTGTCTGGAACAGCTGATGACAGGTAAACCGAATGTTCCATGGCAATCAGTGCTCCATCCTCTTTAGAGAGCGCAATTCTGTTCGATTTAAGGTCAGCGGGGTTGCCAGACACTCCGTCAAGAATCGCCAATCTGACCCGCCACTGGTCGGTAATGGAAGAACTTAACCTCAGGCCTAAAGAGGATATAGGGAAGATGGAGGGCCCATTGAGGCCACTCTGCGCGTACTCCGCTCCTATCCCAAATGAACTATTGATAAATATGGTGCCGGGCCGTAAAACATCAAACTCCGAGTTGAGATCATATAGACCAAAAAGTGCAGACAGCCGATCATTCAGAAAATTTTCCTGAATCCAGACTTCAAACAACCTCCAGGAGGGTGCAGCCTGGATATTGCTGGCAACCTGAAAATCACCCATATAATCGGTCGCCTGACCGCCATGATTTCCCAGTCCGTAAAAGAAGATAGACAGGCTCTCCTCCCAATCAAACAACTCATTGATATTGAGTTTGGCTGTTACATCCGCATTGTCCATATAGACAAATCCCTGATCCAATCCTCCGCTGAGATTAGCCCAGGGCAAGGCAGAATAAACAATTTCATATTCCAGAAGATCTGAAGAACTGTTCTGAGCAACTACCAGGTGGCTGGTAAGGCTACAAAATACCAGCAGGAGGTTTTTTAGGTTAGTCATTGGTCTCCTAAAGAACCGCAATTTTTTGTAAAAATCACTAAAAAAATTTTGTTGGTTTTAACGCTTCAGTGCACCGTCCTCCAGCTCGATTACACGACTTCCATATTCAGCGAATTTCTCATTGTGGGTTACCTGAATGATGGTCATCCCTTCCTTATTGAATTGCTTGAGCATGTCCATAACCTCCTCACCCTGAGATGAGTGTAGGTTACCAGTGGGTTCATCTGCCAAAAGTAATTTGGGCTTGCCCACGATGGCCCGGGCCACACCTACCAGCTGCTGCTGGCCTCCGGACAGCTGCTCCGGAAACAAATCCTTTTTAGCCACCATGTTGAACCGATCCAGCATCTCGGCCACCATACTAGCCCGCTCCTTGCGCTTCACCCCACGGTAAAGCAGCGGGGTCTCTATGTTTTCATACACAGTGAGTTCATCTATGAGGTGATAAGCCTGAAAAATGAAACCAATATGCTCCTTGTGTATTCTGGAAGTCTTACGCTCACTGAAAAGATGAACAGGCTCATCCAGAAAGTAATACTCCCCCTGCGACGGCTTATCCAGCATACCGATGATGTTCATGAGGGTAGATTTTCCCGAGCCACTCGGCCCCATGATGCTCACAAACTCTCCTGCCTGGATCTCCAGGTTGATCCCTTTCAGAATGAATACCCGCTGGTATTTGGACTCAATGTATTTATCTACTTCATTAAGCTTAATCATATGATCTCCGTGATTTTCCTACAGGCATCAAACGTGATACCAAAAAGTTAACTAACTGAAAATGTACTCTTTAAAAAACAAGCAAACCAACACTTGCACTAAAATAGGACACCATGTGTTCTTTTTCGCACACTCACAGCGCATTTATTAAGTCGGCCTTCACCTCATGCACGCCCTCAAACCCCCTTACCTCTGCCTCCACCCCGAGCGCAGCCCGAACTTTACTGACCTGATCCTCTTTCATCCCTGCCTGATAAAAAGGATCATTGGAACCCGTGAAATATTTCACCGAAACGTTCTGGTCGCAAAAATCAAAATCAGCACGCTCGAGCTCCGGAGGAAATGTGCCTGCCCAGAGAATCATCTGCTCGAAGGGCAGTTTGGCATGTGCTGCGTACCTGCACATGGTAGCCACCCCTTGCGAAAACCCAAAGTAAACCAGCCGTTTATCTGTCCAGTCAATATGGTGGGCACGGAGCACTGCATCGATGTATGCTTTCTGATTGGCAATCTCAGTGAGTCGGTCCTCACTAGTCATCCAGCTGGCCCCCACCCGGCCACTAAACCCCTCCAGATAGGTCTTGGAAATACCCTGTGGCGCAATGACGTAGTTCTCTTCCGGATTCAAGCCTTCAAACTTGCGCAGGAAATACCTGGAAAGTTGTCCATAGCCGTGAAATACCAACCATATGCGCCGGGTGTTTTCGGTGAGCTCATTGAGCACTCCATATGGCGTGGTATGCTGAAACGTGATGTGACGTTGCTCCATCATGGTGATACTGCCCCCATCAGAAGGCCACACAAATATGCTCCGTAAGTCCCCAGCACGTAGCCCAACACTGCCAGCAAAACACCTACTGGCGCCAATGCCGGATGAAAGGCAGCCGCTATGACCGGAGCAGACGCAGCACCGCCTACGTTGGCAGTACTCCCCACCGCCACAAAAAAGTATGGCGCCTTGATCAGCTTAGCCACAATGGTCAGCAGAATTACATGAAAGAGCATCCAGGTAAGCCCCACCAGGAACAACCCCGGATCATCAAAGACCGCCATGATGTCCATGTGCATGCCTATGGTGGCCACCAAAATATAAATGAACACGCTTCCTATTTTTGACGCACCGGCACCCTCCAATTCCTTGGCCCTGGTAAAGGAAAGAAACACCCCTAATGTGGTGGCGATAACGACGATCCAAAAGAACCCTGAGGTAAGACTGTACTTATCAAGGAATGGAAAATGCTCACTGATGGTCGGAGCAATCCAATCACTCAAGTAATGGGCTATTCCCGTACAAATAAACCCGATCATCAATATTTTCATCAAGTCGGTGAGCGTAGGTATTCTGGCATTTTTCAACTGAAAAGCCTCCATTTTTTGCTTCATGGCCTCTATGGCAGAAGCGTCTGCCTTCAATTTTCTATCGATGTATTTAGAATACCCGATACCGGCCAGCAGTACACCCAACCAGGTGTTACCAACAATGATGTCTACTGCCACCATTTTGGAAAACAGCTCACCATTTACCTCAAATACTTCTTTCATCGCCGCCTGATTGGCCCCACCTCCGATCCACGAACCAGCAATGGTGGTCATGCCGCGCCATACTTCATTGGGTGGAGGAGCCGAGACCAGCTCTGGTGCTATGTAGGAGAAAAGCAGGATGGCAAAAGGGCCACCCAGCACAATACCCACAGTGGCCGTAAAAAACATGATCAGCGCTTTCGGGCCAAGCTTTACAATTTCCTTCAGGTCGACACTGATGGTGAGTAAGACCAGAGAGGCCGGCAACAGATACCGTGACGCTACAAAATAAAGTCGCGAGGTGCCCGGATCTATGATCCCGAAAGTCCCCAGAAGTGAGGGTAAAAAATAGCACATGAGCAGGGCGGGCACCACGGCATAAAACTTCTTCCAAAAGGTGCTTTCACTCGAGGATGTCGTAAAGACAAAACCGAGGATGAGCATGATGATGCCAAAAATAACCGCATCATTGGTCAATAGGGGTTCATTCATAGGTCTTCTATTATTGCTGCAAATTCACTTAGCATCATGGCTGTGGCTCCCCATACCACCTTATCCTGAATATCAAAATATGGGGAATGAAGGCGGTACCCGTGGGCAGTTACGATTTCCTTTTCCTTGAGCCTGCTTTTGTCCAGGAGCTGCGACAAAGGGGCTTCAATGATTTCGTCCACTTCCACCTCGTCTGGTATAAATCGGGGAATCTCCTTCGAAAAACCGACATAAGGTACAATCAAATGATTGCTTGCCGAAACCATAAATTCACTCAAATGTCCTATTACGCCAACCTGTCCAGGCTCCACTCCTATCTCCTCCTGGGTCTCCCTCATCGCCGTAACTTTCAGGTCACCATCGGTCTCCTCATACCGGCCACCAGGCAAGGCCATTTGACCACTGTGTACCCCATCATAAAGCGGCCGCTGAATCATTGGAAACCATATCTCACCTTCTTTTTCATACAAAAGGATCAACACCGCGCCCTTTCTGGGCGCCCTATCAAATTTGAAATTTACCCGATTCCCGGTAGAGAGTTTTGGGCTCATCAGGTTATGTGCCTGCGCACCGGGCAGTGGTTGATTGAGTTTGATCCTTAGTTTGTTGATAAGCGCCTGCATCCTGGCAAAAGTATTTTATTTATTGAAAACTAAAATTTCACAGCCAGTGCTGGGAAATGAGGTAACTTCTTGGCCCTCAAACAATCCCATTAAATCACCTCTTATAATCCTAACATTGACCACTAAGGCGAAATAGTCATTTTCTTTTCCTTAAAGAATTTTTATATTGCTGTACACACTACCTGACTAATGAACGACCTACCTATCTACATCAGCCTTACTTTTTTCGCTTGTGTCCTCGCCTCCTTTGGTTTTATCTACTACGCAATACTGACAGCCGCTGGTCCCAAGAGCAATATTCCCCTTTTTGCGATCACTTTTATGGCCGTTTGGATATTTGTCACTTCGCTGATGACCATCAATGGTTTTTTTCAGGACTATGAAGCCATGCCCCCCCGGTTGATCATGATGGTGCTGATCCTGGTCATCTTTATCATCAGTCTGTTTCTGATTCCGGCCACAAGAAATTTCCTGAATCAAATGCCCATCACCACCCTCACTTATATTCACATTATTCGGGTACCTGTGGAGATTGTACTTTGGTGGCTTTTCATCAATGGAGTGGTAGCAGAGTCCATGACTTTCGAGGGGGTCAACTTTGACATCCTTTCTGGCATCTCAGCGCCGTTTGCCGGGCTTTTTCTGGTGGGCCTCAAAAGCAAAAGCAACATAGCTGCCATCATCTGGAACCTGCTGGCTCTAGGGCTGCTGGTGAACATTGTGGCACGGGCCATATTGGCTACCCCCTATTTTTACGACCCTGCGGTGTACGAGCAACCCAATATTGCCGTCTTCTATTTCCCTTATGTATTGTTGCCTCTTTTTGTGGTACCTGCCGTATTATTCAGTCACTTGGTTTCACTCTATCAGCTCATCTTCTTAAAGGAGCCGGAAGAGGATTAAACCTAGCGACAGTTGAGTTCCCAAAGCCTCTGAGAGGATGCCTCATGATTATCGATGCCTTGCTTCCAGGACTCACATGCCTGCGCTAGCTGATCTTGTTCCAGGTAAGCTTTTCCAAGAAAAGAATACACCTCATCCACAAATTCAGGCCGGTTGATCACTTCCTGAAACAAGCGAATGGCCTGCTCCGGATCTCCTGATTTCAAAAAGTAGATTCCTTTATTCCGGTAGGCCCAGGCATTGGAAGGATCGATCAGAATGCTCCTATTGATGTCCTTAGCGGCCAGGTCCAGCTCGTTCATCTCCAGGTATATCTGTCCGCGGTTATTCAGGAAATAGGGTTCTGAGGGCTGAATATTCAGGGCCTGGTTCACGGTAGTCAGGGCATTTTGATAATTCTCCTCCTTTAAATAAACCTGACTGAGCGTGTTCAGCGCGCTGGCCTCATTGGGATATTTCAGCAGCACCTCATTCAGGAGGGCTTTGGCACTGTCCATTTGCTCCTGAAAATAGTAAAGCGTGGCCATATTGATCAGGGTCTCCTGATTGGCCGGATCTAGCTGCATAGCCTTTTGGAAGCTGCCCATGGAAGCCGAATACGCCCTGAGCCTGGAGTGAAGCAATCCCTCATAGAAATACACATAAGCAGAGTCTGGAAATGCTTTCTTCACAATCATCAGATCTGAGAGGGCATCCTCAGTTCTGCCCACCCGCTCATAGGCATAAGCCCTATTGAATATGGCATCATAATAAGATGAGTCCAGCAAAATGGCCATGTTGTAATCCTGAATGGCTTCATAGGCGTGATCATCCTCTATGCGGGCCACCCCCCTGTTGTTGTAAGCACGGGCAAAATCCTTATCAACGGCCAGGGCCTGAGTATAAAACCCTACAGCCTTATCGTATTCGCGTGCTTTCAATGCAATGTTTCCCTGCAAAAAAAATCGGTCGCGCTTCACTTCCTCACTGGCGCAGCCCAAAAGGAATAATCCCAAGACTAGTATTAATTTATTCATAGGTACAAATAAAAATAGCCCGCTGATAAAGCGGGCTATGAATCAATAGAAATCAATCTATTTTAACTTTTAAGATCTTTTTACCGAGCCTCCACTGCTGCTATCGCTATTGGTGTTTTTGGGAGACCCCTGATATCGGATGCTGGCACCACTGCTGGCACGAGCCGTTAGCTCACCATTCACCGTCACCTTGATGGACGCACCGCTGCTGGCTCTCAAGTCTGCATCCTGGCACACAAGGTCATAACCATCAATATCTCCAGAGCTACTCGCACTACCATCGAGGTTTCTCACCTCTCCTGATATGTTCACTTCTCCTGCACTCGACACCTCAATGTCGATATCATCTGCATATACCTCCAGGTCCACATCTCCGCTGCTGGAGGCATCCACCTCCACCTGATCTGCCTTTACAGCCACTTTGATGTCACCAGCGCTACTGCATGATATCTCGAAATCACCTTTGGCCTGCACCATCCCTTCTACCCTGATAGAGGCTGCCGAAGAGGCTTTCAATGCGCTGAGGTCTACAAAGGTGACATATACCTTCACATCTACATTTCTATGGTTATCACCTTCCAGGTGAATTTTCAGGGTGCCACCGGATACATCAGTAAGCACCTTATCCACAGAGATACCATCTGCTTCTATGCGTGCGGATTCACTGCTTCCTTTTGTGAGAAACACATCAATACCTTCCTGGGCAGTTACTTCCGAAAAAGAAGAAAGGTTTCTGGTGGATTGGGCCATCCCGAAAAAAAGGGTCAGGGCCGCCAACAAGGTTAAGGCTATTCTTTTCATATGAGTTGTTTTTCTTTTAAGGACTCACCAGAATCCCAGGGGTTGCATCTTCTACAAAGAAGATTGATAATTCTTCTGAAAATCTTCCCATTTGGTGTTTTTGAACTTGTCGCCACCGATGTATTTCAAAATAGGATCCAGTGATTTAGCATTCATATACCCCGGGATTGGCTGGATGATTCTGAGATTCTCATCCATAAAAACCGTAGTGGGATAGCTGAGTTTGTTGTTGGTCAACGCCGCAGCCAGTTCGTGGACTCCACGTTTGCCCTGAGGAATAAACTTAAAAGTATGGCCATCAAATTCGATGGATTCGGTTTGTTCAGCATTGAACTTTACGGCATAGAAGTTCTTACTGATGTATTCTGCCACGTGAGTATTTGCATAGGCATCCCGGTCCATTTTCTTACACCATCCACACCAATCTGTATAGATATCTATCAGCAATTTGCGAGGTTCTTCTTTGGATTTGGCCACAGCCTCCTCAAAACTTAGCCACTCAATCTCCTGGGCATGAACAATGCTCCCCGAAAGGATAAGGATCAGATAAACGAACAGATTCTTCATCAACTTTTTCATAACAACTCAAATGTATCAAATTAAACCAAAATCCGGATTCTATAGTTCTTTCAAAGTACTTCTAACGGTCCATTTCTCCTAAAGTACATCCCGTTGAATGCATTCATCCCAAAAAATTACCACTTAAATAATTCCAACCTGATGAGTTCATGTTCGGTTGAATTGAAGAGTGCAATTAGTTACCTTGCCGTTTTTTAACGGAAAAGAAAGAACAGAAATAAAAAAACACCAATTTCGTTGAAATATTTTCACAAATAAGTAGTGGTTTTTACAAAGGTGATTGTTCTAGAAAGTTACGATTTTACCTTATTTAGTTCTGGTTTTTCTCCATTTTCCAAATAAAATATATGCAGAAAATAATTTACGCACTTCTTATAGCCGGTTCACTCAGTGGCTGCTTTTTCAATGAAATCACCGACTCAGAAACAGTGGTGCTTTTAGAGGATGTGATTTATGTATCAAGCAATGACATTCGGCTGCTTGGACGACTCTATTCTCTGGAAGGTACCGCAAGCGATCATGGATTCGAATTTTCGAAAGATGAGACATTCTCTGCTCCCGAGGTAGTTTCTTTGGGAGAGAAAAAGACGGTTGGTTTATTCTTCTCGGAGTTCAACCTGCTGGAAGAAAAAACAGCCTATTACTACCGTGCCTTTGTCATCTCCGGCAACAATAAGTTCTACAGTGACATCAGAAGCATTAGCACCTTTGAAGGTTCCGTCAATACTGTATCGTCACTTTATGGAGAATCAGGTGATCAGATTGAAATCATCGGCACCAACTTCACGACTGAGATGAGTATTCTTTTTGGTGAAACTACAGCCGTTGTTAAGTCAAGACTTGGTGGTTATAAGTTAAAAATAGAAGTTCCGGGCCATCAAACAGACTATCGCGTGCCAGTTTACGCCAACTTTGATGGAAGAAAGGTACTGGTCGATACATTTGAGTATAAAACTGGCAAATGGACCAAGTTGAGTGCACTTCCCTTTGGCAGAATGACCAATGCAGCCGTAAGGTACAATGGCAACTCGGCTTCTGTTTATTTGGGTGCATTTTCTCCGAGCGAGAAAAATGGCGACATCTACAACTATGATTTTACAGCCAATAGTTGGGGAGCGCCTACTGCACTTGCCGACGAAGAATACTTTGTAGAAGGGGCATTCTACACGCCCAATGGCTTTTTTGGCGCTGGTGCTACACGCATCATTGAAGGGTTTTCAGGGTTTATATATACCCTCACTGATCGGTTTGGTAAATTGGAAAGCGATGGCACCATTACGGATCTTGGGTCTACACCAGTTTCGGGTGTAAAACCTCTGGCCTTTTACGTCGATCAGGATTTGATCGTGTTGGGTGGACTTAACAGTGGAGAGGCCATCTGGCGATATGCTGATAGCGAATGGTCCTACCTGGGCCAGCTACCTTTTGCAGTCAACACCACAGTACCAAATACCTATTACAATGGCTCAATCTACCTCTTCAACACTGAGGACAACACGGTCTGGATGTATGATCTTTCTACGCTGGAGTTCACTAAGTTCACTGATTTGAGCATGAATGTTCAATCCGGTGCCTCCTACTTCCTCAGCGGTAAATTCCTGATATTCGGCCTTTTCCCATTCCAATCAGCCATGTACCAGTTGAATCTGGAAACGGGCGAGGTATTGATAAAGAACAATTTTGAAGGAATGGCATCACTATCCACCGACATTCAATTTACGGAAGGTGGAGACCTGTACGTTATCAGAGGTGCTTCCAGTACTGAAAGTACCGAATTCTGGAAGTACCAACCGTTTACTTTTAAGCAATAGTTATTTCAATTGAATATGGTAATCGAAAAAACCCATCCTATGGCTCTTGTTTCGCTGACTTACTAGACTAGAAAATGAAAATAAAATATTTAGCATTGACCTTATTTATCAGTCTGTCCATGACGGCAGTGGGTCAGGATATCATCACCATCAATGGAAAGGAATTCTCCGGCAACAAGGGATATATCTACGGTAAACTCATGGACAAGGAAACCGGTGAGGACATCATAGGGGCGATCGTTTCCATTCCTGCAGAAAAGGAAGCTACCGTCACAGATATTAACGGTGAGTTCAGACTCAGGTCTCCAAAGGGCGAAATCATCCTTGAGGCTACTTCGGTAGGTTTTGAAGTGAGTACCTTCAGAGCCCGGGTGCTGGGCTCTGGTAACTTCCGACTGTACCTTAAGCCGGCCATGACACAACTGAGCGAAGTGGTGATATCCGGCAGTAAAGGAGATGCCAATGTGAAGAGTACAGATATCGGCAAAAACTCGCTCTCTATAGAGTCTATTAAGGAACTTCCCATGGTCATGGGTGAAGTAGATGTGATTAAATCACTCACCCTGCTTCCCGGAGTTAGTACCAATTCTGAGCTTTCCACGGGTTTCAACGTACGTGGAGGTGGATCAGATCAAAATTTGGTACTTCTTGGTGATGTACCTATTTACAATCCCGCTCACTTATTCGGCTTTTATACTGCATTCAATGCAGATGTGGTAGACGATGTTTCTCTCTACAAAGGTGGCGTACCGGCCCGATATGGTGGTCGTGCCTCATCAGTACTTCACGTGAAGTATCGGGATGGAGATTACGACAAGTGGAAGAGTAACCTATCCATTGGTGTGGTAAGCTCTAAACTGGCCATTGAAGGGCCCATCATCAAACAAAAGCTTTCGGTTTTGGGTAGTGTGAGAAGATCTTATCTCAACTACACACTTAAAGCATTTGACGATCCGGATATTCGGGAAAGTTCTGCAGGTTTCTATGATTTCAACGTAATCGCCAACCTCAAACTGAACAACCGAAATAAGCTCACTTATTCCATTTACAAAAGTTCTGATAACTTCAATCTGGCTGGTGATACAGTCTACCAATGGGTCAACTTCTATCAGGCGGCCAACTGGTATCACAGCTTCAGTGATAAATTCAGTTTGAAGGCTACAGGAGCCCTGAGCACCTACTCCAATACCATTGAAAACAGAAGTTTGGTCAACCCTTACAAGCTCAATACTGAGATCAACAATCAGATTCTCAACCTGGACCTGGAGTATATTTTCAATGATCAGGCTTCCCTTAATGCGGGTGTAAATTTCAACCGGACGATGCTTCAGCCCGGAGAACTAAAACCCAACGACCCTGAAACGAGCACAATTAACGCAGAAAAAGTTCAGGAGGAAAAGGCCAATGAAATTGCTTACTACCTGGATGCTTCTTACGAGATCACACCCAGGCTGTCAGTAACCGGAGGAATTCGGTACAATACCTACAATTATCTTGGAGGGCACACGATCTACTATTACGAACCTTATCGTGAAAGAATAGAAGAAACCATCGTGGACTCGCTACACTTCGGTGACAATGAATCCATACAGACCTACTCTGGTTGGGAACCACGCTTCACGGCGCGTTACACGCTCTCCGACATGTCTTCGATCAAGTTGGGCTACAACAGGATGTACCAGTACATTCAGCTGATCTCAAACACTACGACCATTGCTCCAAATGATATCTGGAAACTCAGTGACAACTACCTGAAACCGCAGATTTCCGAACAACTCTCTCTTGGATACTTCCAGAATTTTAACAAAAACAAATTTGAAACCTCGATAGAAGGCTTCTACAAGGAGATTGACAATGTGGTAGATTACAAAGATGGTGCAGCGCTGTTCCTTAACGACCATATAGAAACAGAGCTCAACTCAGGTCAGGGCAGATCATACGGACTAGAGCTGTACCTTAAAAAGAATTCTGGTGGGAGGCTCAAAGGCTGGATCAGTTATACTTACTCCCGAAGTTTAAGAAAGATCGAAGGACCTTATAAAACTGAAACCATCAACGGCGGTGACTGGTATGCTGCCAACTACGACAGAAAACACAATTTCACGAACGTGCTTATCTATCAACTGCCTAAGAAATGGGAATTCTCATCCACCTTCACTTTTAAGACAGGACAGCCTATCACCTACCCGGCGGGTAAGTTTGAATACGGAAGCAGTGTTCTGTCCTTGTACACTGACAGAAACACAGAAAGAGCTCCATTGTACCACAGATTGGACATCTCCTTCACGAAGAAGTTTTATGTCTTTGAAAACAAGAATGCAGAATTCAACTTCTCCGTTTATAATCTTTATGGAAGAAAAAATCCATTCTCAGTATTTACACAGGATGTTGTAGGGAGTCCTCCTCAGGCCTACCAGCTGGCAGTACTCGGG
This sequence comes from Marinoscillum sp. 108, assembly GCF_902506655.1. Classification (NCBI taxonomy): domain Bacteria; kingdom Pseudomonadati; phylum Bacteroidota; class Cytophagia; order Cytophagales; family Reichenbachiellaceae; genus Marinoscillum; species Marinoscillum sp. 108. The sequence continues at coordinate 1,651,367 of NZ_LR734808.1, forward strand.
GTTCCGTTCCCGTCGATTTCATTTACCTTTTACCTTTAAGTCTTGAATAGAAGATGAAAAACTTAACATATATATTAACACTAGTCACCATCATCGGATTGAATGCCTGTGTTGATCCCCTGGACGTCAAGACTGACTCTTTTGAGGAAGTCCTGGTGGTAGAAGGAAGAATCACCACAGAGCTAGGGCCTCATCTGATCTACATCACCAAAAGCGCCAAATACGGAAGTATTTTTGAAGGCGTAATCACCCCGGTGGATCGCGCAGATGTAGCCATTAGAGACAATGAAGGAAACACTACCGTTTTGACCTTTCAGGGAAACGGATTGTACGCTACCCCAGCTGATTTTCAGGCGGTAATCGGCAAAAGCTATGTTCTTAACATTGAAATTGGTGACAAGATCTATAATTCCACACCGGAGACTGTGGAGTCTGTGAATGTACTGGACACGCTCTACACTGTGTACAATGAGTATCCATATCTCAATGAAAATGACATACTCAATTACAAAATTGGAGTGGACGTTTACGCGAATTATGAAAAGCAGGAAAACACATCCAACTTTTACTTATGGGATTATGATGGTACTCACTACATCAAGACCTTTCCTGAACTCTATGAGCGCCCAACACGAAGAGGTCCTGTACCAGCACCCAAAGACTGCTGTGCAGATTGCTATAAATATGAGGAAAATACCAGCATTATCATTTCATCATTCCCTCTGGGAAATAATGAAACCGATGCTAAACTGTTTTTTCTCTCGGATAATGGGTATCGGTTTATAGATAAGTATGTGATGACGCTTAAACGATATTCTTTGTCACTTGGAGCCTATAAGTTCTATGAATTGATACAAAACCAATTGAGTATTGATGGTGACATCTTCGATCCACCACCAGCCTCTATTACTGGAAACATTATCAACATTAATGATATTGACGAGCTGGTAGTGGGTTATTTCTATGCCTCGGATGTAGCGTTGGATACACTAACCATCGAGAGCTCCATGCTGGACAGGATCGCAGTATTGCCTATATATCCTGATGACTGCAGAGTGCTCCCTAACACCACCACGGTAAAGCCAAGCTTCTACTGATCTCTTCAATGGAGGGGATTAAAAAAGGCCCGGATCAGCAAAGCTGATCCGGGCCTTTTTTTTTGTTGAATGATTGTGCGCTACTCTCCCAGAAAATAAGATTTTCCCTTGAAAATCTTGTCGGTCACGGCAGAGTCCTGCCAGTATTCATCTTCATTGTACGAAGAGCTAAACTGATCATTACCGTAAGCCGTCACCTGAATATCGTTCCCACCATTCAAGCCAATCACCAGGTCGTAAAGCACCGGTGCTCCACTGCGCTCAGCAAAGTTCTTGCTATTAACAAATGTCAAGGACTGCAGATACTTTACAACGGAGGCTGAATCCGCCGCCATTTCACCAAGCTGCCACTTTCCATCAACTTTGTCTAATGTAAAAGCGCTGTCCGAGTAATTGAAAGCAATGCTGGAAACAGAATCTTTCACTAACCTCACCACGTCATCATTGCGGTAGTCAGCAGAACCTGTGCCAACGCTCATCTTCATAAAATCCTTCGCCACATACACATCTGCCTCCTCATTGAGCCTGACGTATGAATAGAACGACCGCTGCCCCTCCACATTGAAGCGACCCAGGATGATATCCAGCACTTTGTCTGATCCTTCATAGGCGATCACCCTGGTACCCGCGTCATCCACCTGAAAATCCTTCCAGGAGTCCTCTGTGCGTGATGCCAGCCTGCTGGGCTTGATCTGCTTCAAGTTGTTCATCAATGCCTTGACAGTGTTTTTATCAGCTTTTTTGAGCTGGTTAACCTTCCATTCACCTGACTCCCTGGTAAGCACTGTAGTGTCACCAGGACTCAAGATTTCCAGTTTACTCACTTTGGCAGTATCTATCTCCACCAGGCTGGATCGGAAGGTTTTGCTGCGTCCGGTATTGCCGGTATATTTCACCACCAAAAACACACCCACCAGCACCACCAACACCACCAATAACCTCACTATTTTCTTTCCTTTCATGCTACAATTGTTTTTTCCTTTTCATGAATTCAAGTTCTATTCATAATTGCCCTGCATCCACTTCTGGCGCTTTCGCTGATTCATTTGCTTTCTGATAAAAGCATAGATCAATATCAGCAAAATTGGGGCAAAAACATTACCATACTTAATCATGGCCTTGCTACTGTCCTCTACGCTCTCCAGCGGCCTGGAGGTGATCCCTTTGGTACGAAGATCAATCAGTCCGGTATCATCTGCAATCCAGTCGATCATGTTGGATGCCAGGTTAATATTGTCCTGATTCTGCTGCTGAGGCCTTTGTCCCTCACCATTCACACAGAAAGTACCATTGGCAGCCACACCCACTCTGGCTTTGCCATTATCAAGACCGGCTACCAGTATTTGAGCGCTCTGTGGAAAATCCCGCTGTGCCCACTTCTTTTGAATATCGATGTAGGATGGCGGTGTGATCAGACCGGAGTTCTCCGAAGAGTAGACCAATGGCACCTGTGCCCATGAGGTGTCAGAACTGCCAAAAGAAAGCGGACTCACAAAAGGGAACATCACAGACTCTAATCCACTGGTAATGGCATGGTCAGCAAAATTGTTGACCATAGGAAAAAAAGGAAATTCCACCTGCGAATTGATGGTGAAAAATCCCTGACGCTGCTGCACGTTTACAGAAGCGCACTGCGCATCCACCACAAACTGATCGCCCAGCACCAGCCCTTTCCGGCCAAGCCACCCTTTCAAACCTACATCGGTCGTCTTGGAGAGTAAGCCCTGTTGCAAATCTCCCTCCACACTGCTGTGTGCTATGAAAATCCCTCCGCCCTGGTTGAGGTAACGATCGAGCTTGGAAAAGTCACCCGGGCTCACAGAGTCTTTGGGGTTAATCCAGATCAGCGCCCGGTAATAGCCCGGAACCGCTGCGGTATCTCTCAGCCGAAATGGCTCTACCTTGTAGAGCACTGAGAGCTGGTCCATTAATTGTGGGAGGGCCTGTAAGGTAGGCTCACCGTAGCCCTGGATCAATCCCAGTTTTGGCTTATCCGCTATAGACACTTTCTTGATAGCAGTAGTAATGGCATACTCCATGGCCGCCCCCGGCTGCACAAGGGGAATTACCTCTGTGCGGTCATCCATCTTCAGTACGGCGCCCATGTAGGCACGCATCTGCTGCACCTGATCCCGCTCGGTCACATTGATCATTACCGGACTCACCCCATTTTGTTGGGCGTCGCGCTCAGCTTCCTCATTTTCATTGGGGTTTACAAATTCGAAAACGATGTTACCCTGCGAACGATTTTCATACTCCACCAACTGATCCTGAAAATCCTGCCTGTTCTTCATGAGCTGAGGCGGCAAGTCTTCAGAAAAATAGGCTTTGACCGTAATCACCCCATTCAGCTCATCGATGACCTCTTTGGTCGCTTCGCTGAAGGTATATCTATTGTCCTCGGTGAAATCGAGTCTGAAATAAAGCTCATTGGAAATCAGATTGGCCACCAGGATGATCGCCAACACAATACCCAATTGTATAATTATGTTTTTTCGGTTCATCTCTAAATGTGTTTATGATTGCCAGTTTCTTTTAGAAAGCATCACTTGTGAGAGAATCACGCCCGATGCAATAATGGAAAAGAAGTAAATCAGATCCCGACTGTCCACCACTCCCCTGCTCATGGACTCAAAATGTGTACTCATACTCAGGTAACTGAAAAGCTCACCGAAGAAGCCCCTCACGGATCCTCCAATCACATCAAACAGCAACTGAAAGAAAATACCAATGGACATGGCCATCAGAAAGGCTACAATCTGATTTTGAGTGATACTACTTGCAAAAAGTCCAATACTGATGTAGCTGGCAGAAAGAAGGATGAGTCCCAAATACCCACCCAGCACAGCTCCATCGTCAATGTTGCCCAGCTGAGAAATGGTGATGTAATAAGGCAGTGTACAAACCAGTGCAATGATCACCAGGATGAAACAGGCCAGGAACTTTCCCCAGACGATCTGGCTATCTGAAACCGCTTTAGTAATCAGTAATTCTATGGTGCCGGCCCTGTTTTCTTCAGCGATCATCCGCATGGTGATGGCCGGAATAAAGAAAAACAAAGACCAAAAAGCGATGCTGTAAAAAACCTGCATACTGGCCTGATTGATCAAAAACACATTGGTGCCCACCAGCCAGGTAAAAGTGCCACTCAGTCCCAGAAAAAGGACGATCATGACATACGCAATCAGCGAATCAAAAAATGACGCAAGTTCTCGTTTTGTTATTATCCAGACTTTGCTCATAGTTATTTCGTTAGTTTTTGAAATACATCTTCCAGTCTGGTCTCCAGACCGCTCATTTCCATGAGATACCACTTATTCTGTACACACAGATCAAAAATCTCCTTCCTGGAAGTCAGGTCAGGCTTGCTTTGCACATTGAACCAGCCCGCCTTGCCATCCAGCGGCATCACCTTCTCCACAGAAGGAAGCCCTCTGACAGCTGTCTCTACTTTGGCAGGATCAGCCTCCACATGAATCTTTAACAACTCCTGCCCCTGAGACTGACTTCTGAGTGTGTCTGAAGTACCATCAGCTACGATCCTACCCCTGTTGATGATGAGAATGCGATCACAGGTGGCCTCCACTTCGGAGAGAATGTGGCTACTCAGAATCACTGTTTTCTCCTTGCCCAGGTCTTTGATCAGCTTCCTGATTTCCACGATCTGGTTAGGATCAAGACCAGTGGTAGGCTCATCCAGAATAAGCACCTCAGGATCATGGATCATCGCTTGCGCCAGACCCACTCGCTGACGGTATCCCTTAGACAGCTCGTTGATGTTTTTGTGCTTCTCCCGATCCAGGCCACATCGCTCAATCATCTCTCCGATGCGTCCGGCAATGGCACCCTTCGGCACCCCTTGAATTTCCGCTGTGAAACGCAGGTAGTCGATGATAGGCATATCCAGGTACAAGGGATTGTTCTCTGGCAGATAGCCAATCTTCCGCTTGATCGTTTCTGGATTGGTGTGGATGGAGTCATCATCCAGCCGCACATCTCCGGAAGACGGTGCCATAAAGCACGTGATGATCTTCATAGTGGTACTTTTTCCGGCTCCATTGGGACCCAAAAAACCCACTACCTCTCCCGTTTTGATCTCAAACGATATGTCATTCACTGCTTTCTGCTCACCATATTTCTTGGTAAGGTTCTCTACTATTATTGACATAGGTTCATTGAATTAATCATAGAATTATCTAACTAATAATCACTAAGAACTTTAATAATATCGCCCGCAAGTATAACATTCCTGCCTGTTTATGTCAAGCCGAAAAACCTGTTAAAAAGTGTTAAGAAATGAATGAATCGCCACTTTACCGATGCGGATTGGTCACAAAACCACCACTCGTTTTTAACATCAGTGACCTTTTCACCAACTCCCATTAATAGGAAATCTCAAAGCAATCCGTTATTTTGTATAACCTTGATCTACGCGATGAGAACTTCTGCATGCTTAAAGGCTCTTCCCTTCCTTCTCTTTCTTGGGGGCTGTGTGATGCACAACAGGATGACCTCCCCTGTCGCCTTACCAAAAGAGCAGCAATCCTGGACCTACGGACTGGTAGTTGACCCCATTTTGGCCAGTGACGATGGAGAAGTATTTGGCTTTCAGCCCATCATCAGTTATCGGGCAGGCCTCGACAAAGGAAACGAACTGGGTGTGACCCTCTACGGGGTGTACCTGCCTGGAGCCGTCATAGATCTGAAGCATCAGTTTTATCAAAATGGCAACTTCACTTTTTCAGGTGATGCGGCACTTTATGGTGGAGCCTTACGACCTTTCGGGCTGCAATATGACTTGCTCTTTGGGAGCCAAAAGTTTTATGGACTGGCGGGAGTCAATGTGGACTTCACCTCCTTCACCAACTACCCGGCGGCTAAAGTCATCGGGATCGGCTCGGAGGTGCCCGGCAAACGGGGGTTGGGGTTTCAAATCACCTACGCCAATCGATTGGTACCAGACGCCAATGATCGCTATAACTGGTTGATGATAGGACTTAAAATGGATTTCAGAAACAGCAAGAAGAAGTTCAGAGACCCCGCAAAGCAGATAAAGGAATAGCTTGCCCAAAGGAGCTGATCCCTTACCATTTTCCCTGAATAAGGTTTGCTCATTGGCAAGCTTTTACCGGCTTTGTCTTTTCCTATCTAACTTGCAGTTCAATCTTTTATCAACATGCGTATAGGCATCATTTCAGATACCCACAGCTACCTGGACCCGTCCGTCTTTAAGTATTTCAGCCAATGCGATGAGATCTGGCATGCCGGAGATATCGGAACACTGGATGTGCTCCAGCAACTGGAAGCCTTCAAGCCCACCATGGCCGTATTCGGCAATGTAGATGGGCACGATGTGCGAGCCGCCAGCCCCGAAGACCAGGTGTTTGTGCGTGAGGGAAAGAAAATTCTCATGACGCACATTGCCGGGAGTCTGCCCCGTTATAATCCCCGGGTGCGTGACCTGATCAAGACCCATCAGCCCGATGTGCTGGTATGTGGACATTCACACCTATTGAAAGTGCAGCCAGACAAGGCCAACAACCTGCTTTTCATCAATCCCGGAGCCGCCGGAAGGCATGGCTTTCACAAAATAAAAACCCTCCTGCGTCTGGAGATACAGGAGGGTAAAATTCAAAATCTGGAAGTGGTAGAGCTAGGCCCCAGAGGCCAGATCTCTTGATCCACTAATTTCCTTCACGGATGGCTTTAAACTCGGAACCTTCTTTCCACTTGGGCCACTGATCCGAATTGGCCAACTGCCAACCCAACTCATAAAACAAGCTGGCATCTTGCAGCATTCCTCCAAAACGCCACTCGGCTGCATCAAACTCGTCTGCAGGTCGGTGATATCGGTTGGTCAGGTATTCATTGGACATCTCCTCGATATACTCCACGCCCTTGGTCATGTGCTCGTAGGTACCACTGGCAAACATGGCCGGGATACCCACTTTGGCAAACTGAAAGTGATCTGACCTAAAGAAATACCCCTTGCCCGGCTCCTGGTCAGGCATGATGTACCTCCCCTGCTGGGTAGCGATGGCTCCCGCCAGGTCATCAAGCTCGGACTGTCCGTAGCCCACTACGGTAAAATCCTTCATGAGACCGAAGTAAGTCAATCCATCCATGTTGATATTGGCCACCGTCTGCGCAGGTGGGTAGATCGGTGTCTCTGCATAATATTTAGAACCCAAAAGCCCTTGCTCCTCGGCAGTTACTGCCAAGAACAGCACGCTACGCTTGGGCTTCTCAGGGTTGGAGGCATACGCTTTGGCGATGGCCAAAAGTGCGGCTGTGCCAGAGGCATTGTCGTGCGCACCATTATAGATGCTGTCTCCATCAATAGGCTGGCCTACGCCCAGGTGATCCCAGTGAGCCGTGTAAAGCACATACTCATCGGGCTTCTCCGTGCCCTTCACCATGGCGATCACGTTTTTGGATGACGCCCTTTTGATTTCATTTTTGATGGTAACACTGGCTGTCATATCCAGCGCTGTAGGGGTGAAATCTGCACTACGCGATTTTTCCACGTAGTTTTTCATGTCCTTGCCTGAGGCTTCAAAGATTTTGATGGCCGCCTCGCGGGTGAGCCATCCTTGTACCAAAGGCTTGTACTGACCGGCCGTCTGATCCAGGTACAAGCTCGCGCCCGACCAGGAGTTTCTCACCACCAACCATGGGTATCCCGCTGGCGCCGTATCGTGGATGATGAATATCCCTGCCGCACCCTGTCGGGCAGCTTCTTCATATTTGTAAGTCCAGCGGCCATAGTAGGTCATGGTCTGTCCTTTGAAAAAAGTGCTGTCGCCACTCCCAAACCCGGGATCGTTTACCAGTACAATCACTGTTTTCCCTTTCACATCCAGTCCCTCATAGTCGTTCCAGCCATACTCAGGTGCCACCACTCCAAAGCCGGCAAACACCAACTCAGAGTTCTCCAGGGCACTGACCTCCTCCACACGTTCTGTATAGGCCACAAACTCATCACTTACATTGAGTGATACGCTACCATTGGCTCCGCTAATCTCCAGTGTAGGTGAAGGGCTTGCATTGAGCTCTACCATAGGCACTTCCTGAAAGAAGCTATCACCATTGCCAGGCTCCAGTCCGTAACTTTTAAATTCATTTTCCAAATAGGCAAGGGTTTTAGTCTCCCCTTCTGTGAATGGTTTTCTTCCCAGAAAATTATCAGAAGCGAGGATCCGCACATGGTTGGCCATAGCCACCGTATCCACAAGAACCTTTTCTGTGGTCTGCTGATAACCTTCACAGGCCATCAACCCTCCCAAAACCAATAAACCATAGTACTTCTTCATAGTGCTTTTCATTTTTGCTTCCGGAATTTGCTCATTTTTTTCAAGAGACTAAAATTCTCTTCCATGAACTCCTGAATTTTACTTTGAATGGTTAAAATCAGTAAATTGAAACCAAACATTGCAAATACACAGCTTGTTCATCCACAAAACCTACAAAACACCTATGATCATGAAACAAACTATCTACCTGGCACTGGCGCTCCTCGTGGTGGCCTGCAGTCAGCCAAAATCAAATGAGGGCGAAACGGCCTCCTCAGAAACAGCCGAACCTACTTTGGGGCTGGAAAAGCTCTGGGCTACTGATACGCTACTCACCACCTCCGAGTCAGTCATCTATGACGAAACCAACGACGTACTCTATGTCTCCTGCATCAACGGCGCACCGCCAGATGCCCGGGATGAAGATGGATTTATCGCCAAAGTGTCACCGGCAGATGGCTCCATCATAGAACTACAGTGGGTCACTGGTATGGATGCACCCAAAGGACTGGGGCTCATCGGCAGTACCCTGTATGTGACGGATATAGATGATATCGTGGCCATAGACGTGACTACCGGAGAAATCACGCAGAAAATAAACGTACCCGATGCGGTATTCCTCAATGACATCACCACAGACGATGAAGGCAACGTGTACTTTACCGACTCTGGTGCCAACAGAATCCACAAACTGTCGGCCGATGGGGAGCTTTCCCTGTGGATAGAAGATGCGGAGATTGGCGGGCCCAATGGCCTGCTGGATGATGGTGACCAGATGATGATGGTGGCCTTTGGCAAGGGCATCTTCAATACCATAGACTATGCCTCCGGCACCATCACACAAGTGACAGACTCACTACAAGGTGGTGACGGGATAGAGAAAACAGGCGAAGACTACCTGGTCTCCAGCTGGCATGGCCGGGTGTTTTATATAACTGCAGCGGGTGAAACCACCAAGCTGTTGGACACTAGTGAAGACGGGTCCAACGCAGCAGATATAGAGTTTATCGCCAAGTCCAATACCCTGCTGGTGCCTACCTTCTTTGGCAACCAGGTCGTGGCCTATAAGCTGACGAAGTAAACTCTCAGCAAAAGACCTTGATACAGCCCGCTTCCCTCCCGCGATCTATGGCGGAAGGGAAGCGGGCTTTTTATGTGGGCTTGGTTGATGAGGATGTCTGCAGGTGTCCCGATAACTATCGGTTGAAGCAATCCGACGTAAAGCTCTGAAAGGTTTACATCTTACTTCTATAATTCAATGGGCTCTCGATAAGAAATCAATTAGCAAACCAGATGGAAAGCTTACACTTCAACTCAAGGAGGATTGCTTCGGCACTCCCTGTGGTCGCTTCTCGCAATGACGTAATACAACGCCCCGTTCATTGCGAGGCCCGATAACTATCGGGGCGAAGCAATCCTCCGCTAGTCCTTTTATGCCCACATACGCTTTTCCATCCTTCAACACGGTGGTTTAACCACTTACCCAAGATGACAATCGGCACGCAGGTTGGCAATGCTTTGTCACCCTGAGCTCCGTCGAAGGGTAAGACAAAGCTCCCAGAGAAATCATTGCTCACCAATCCCTTCCCTCACGTGCAAATGATAATCGGTGAAGTCATTGCGAGGCCCGATGACTATCGGGTGAAGCAATCCTCCGGTAGTCCTTTTATGCCCACATAGGTTATTCCATCCGTCGAAGGGTAGACAAAGCTCCCAAGAGACATCATTGTTCTCCGGTCCCTGAAGTGGCCGTTTTTAAAGTCGGACTGGTCATTTTCGGACAATAAACATTATATTGATTGCATAAAAAGCACTCAATAAACGCTTAGAGAGGTTTCGCTGCCTTGGCACCATTATTGAAAAAACAGCCATGAATTATTGAAACACCTATGATTTACAACATGCTGAAGGTGAGCTGGCGAATGGCCACGAGAAAAACCAGTTTCACCTTACTCAACATAATTGGTCTGTCCGTAGGAATGATGGTTTGCCTGCTGGTCGGATTGTATGTGCACTACGAGTATGCCTTCGATGCCTTCCATAAAAAATCGGATCGAATTTATCGCATCAACCAATCCATGATTTGGGGGGATTGGGCTTCCCAAATGCCCACAACAGGCCCTAATGTAGCGCTGGCGCTAAAAGCCGATGTACCGGAAATAGAGGCCATTACCAGGATCTTGCACCCCGAAGGATTTGTGGTAACATCACTGAATGAAGCCAGTCAACCAAACAGTTTCCTGGAAGACGACCTGCTGATCGCTGATCCTGATTTTTTTAAGATCTTTTCATTCCCTATGGTTGAGGGTGACAAATCCTCTGCCCTTTCCAAACCCAACCAAATCGTCATCACTGAGAAAGCCGCAATCAAATATTTTGGGAAAGAATCAGCCTTAGGCAAAACCCTTCAACTGCGCGGCACAATTTTGGAAGGCCGGCAAGCAGGGGATAACACACCGCTGAATTTCACAATAAGCGGCATTATTGAAGACATTCCCGATCAGTCACATATCCAGTTTGATATGGTGGCTTCTACCGCCAGTTTTATTGACATCACGCAAAACGAATCACTATGGACGTGGACGGCTTTTGCAAACTATGCCCTGCTCAAAGAAGGCGTGGATGCAGCACAGCTGGAATCCGCACTCAAAACCATCCCTCCCAAATGGGCAGCCAGCACCTTGCTAAGAATCTTCGGGCTCACATTTGACGAATTGCATGCGGACAATAAATCATGGGACCTTTTCATGCAGCCCATCGGCGATGTGTACTTAGGGTCCAACACGATGGGAAACATTCTGGGGCCGCTGGGTCAGCGGAGCACCATTGCCTCATTTACGGCCATAGGGCTATTAATTTTGATACTATCGAGTATCAATTTTATGAACCTCTCCACTGCACAATCTTCCAACCGTGCCCGTGAGGTGGGCATTCGCAAGGCCCTTGGAGCTCAACGAAAGACACTCATTGCACAGTTTCTATTTGAAGCTTTCTTCCTTGTCATCATCAGTACACTGGTGGGTATTGCCCTCACAGGCGTACTTCTGGACAGTTTTAACCACTTTTCCGGCAAGTCGATCAACCTTTTCGAGCAGCTATCACAACCGGTCGTTTTGATCTCCATCATCGTTTTTTGTGGTTTTCTGGGACTCCTGGCCGGGAGCTACCCTGCCCTTTATCTTTCTTCTTTTCAACCCGCCAATGGCATGAAGGGTATCTTGAGCATGGGAATTAGCGGAAAAGGCATCCGCAATGCATTGATTGTATTCCAATTCACCATTTCCATCGGCCTGATCATTGGATCGGTGTTTATCGCCAGGCAATTGAATTACATGACACAGTTCGATCTAGGGTACGATAAAGAGCACGTACTTCAACTGCATAATGTTGAACAATTCAGCGCAGATAGCCAGGTACTAAAAAACACATTGATGAGCCAGACCGGCATCCAACTGGTGGGAGAAGCCCATCAGTCACCCCCAAACGTCATGCGTGGAAACCTCATAAGTGCGAGGCTTACGGACAAGGATCAAATGGAGATAAGCCGAATGAAAGTGGATGCACCTTATCTTGATTTACTGGATGTAGCGCTCATCACAGGTCGCAACTTTAATGAAACGATGGTTACCGACCTTCATCATTCAGTGATTTTGAATGCGGAAGCGGTACAAATGCTAGGCTGGGGAACTCCGGAAGCCTATTCAAAAGAGTCTCCCGTGGGTAAGTACATTTATAGCAATGGCCAGAAAATGGAAGTGATAGGCGTGACCGCAGATTTCTATTACAAAAGTCCTAAACATCAGGTTGAACCCCTGGTCATCTATCACATTGACAACAAATACCTTCCCGATAGTGGCACAAGCCCATCGGTGCTTTCTCTGCGAATCGATCCCAATTCAATCCATTCGACCAATGAGATGAGTGCACTTGTTGCCTCCATACGCAATGAGGTTAAAAATCTGGACCCGTATTTCCCTTTTGAATACAGCTTTCTGGACCAGGAGTTTGAAAACAGCTTTAGAAATGAACAACGAGTAAAAAGAATCATGAATGCCTTCACCCTTATGGCTTTGATCATCGCTTGTATCGGACTCTATGGTTTAGCGATATTCTCCGCAGAGAAAAGAACAAAAGAATTAGGTATGAGAAAACTGCTGGGTGCAAGTGTCCTGCAAATCGTCACACTGTTTTCCAGAGACTTTACCAAATTGATAGTGATTGGTTTTTTGATTGCCAGCCCGATTGCCTGGTATTTCGTGGATACCTGGTTGTCCAAATTCCCCTACCGAACATCCATCAATCTTTGGGTCTTCGCTCTGGCCGGTGCGGCAGGACTACTCATCTCCTGGATTACCATTGGGCTTCAATCGGTCAAAGTGGCTACAAAAAACCCAGTGGAGGCCTTGAGAGATGAATAAGGTACACTGTTGGGAACAAAGCCTCAACTGGTCACCCTCTAATGGTATTCCAAATTTTGGTCTGGAAAGCCACAGCCCAGCTCTTTACCCAATACCCGGGAAAAAGCTTCATTAAAAAACCTGAAATACTTTAGCTTCGAGGCGCGCTGTGCATGGAGCACCGTGTGGGAACCATACTCGGCATGGACAACGAGCAAACAGCTATCAAAACCTCTTATTTCAGCATCATTGGCAACACCAGCCTTGCGATCATCAAAGCATTGGCCGGTTTTTTTGGCAATTCGTATGCGCTCATAGCAGACGCCATTGAGTCTACCACTGACATCTTTTCCTCCTTGCTGGTACTCTTCGGGCTCAAGTATGCCCGCAGGCCCGCCGACGAAAACCATCCTTACGGACATGGTCGGATAGAGCCCCTTATCACCTTTCTGGTGGTGGCCTTTTTGGTCACCTCTGCCACCATCATTGCTTACGAAAGCATTCTTCACATCCAAACACCCCATAAGGTGCCCCAACCCTGGACATTGATTGTACTGGGCGGCATCATCGCATGGAAGGAGGTCTCTTACCGCATCGTCATACGAAAGAGTGAGCTAACCAACAGCTCATCGCTTCGCGCCGATGCCTGGCACCATCGCAGTGACGCCATTACTTCCGTGACCGCATTTATTGGTATCTCCATCGCCATCATCTTCGGCAAGGGCTATGAAACCGCCGACGACTGGGCAGCACTTGTCGCCTCTGCTTTCATCTTGTACAACAGCTACCTGATTTTCCGACCTGCCCTCGGTGAAATCATGGATGAACACCTCTATGATGACCTCCAAAAAGAAATCAGAGCAGTTTCCCTGACGGTCCCAGGGATCCTGAGCACAGAAAAGTGTCTGATCAGAAAAGCCGGGATGCAATATCACATAGACCTACATGCCCGTGTAGACGGTCAAATTAGCGTCACTGAGGGTCACGATCTTGCTCACCTGCTGAAAGACACCCTGTGTGAAAAGATCCCCACGCTGGGCCACGTTTCCATCCACATAGAGCCCCAAGGGTAATCAAAAGCGTCATTCACCTGTCAAACCAAGCAGAAAGACTTAACGAACACCCCTTCAGTGATCGCTTTAATCTCCCATAGCACCAAAAAAGGTGACCAGTTTCCTGGTCACCTTTTGCATTCCATAGGTACGATAATCTCTTCTGAAATCTACGCCAGATCGAAACGATCCAGGTTCATCACCTTGGTCCAGGCTTTTACAAAGTCCTGTACAAACTTCTCCTCAGAATCGGCACATCCGTACACCTCAGCGATGGCCCTCAGTTCAGAATTAGAACCAAAGATCAGGTCTACCCGGGTGCCAGTCCACTTCACAGCCCCTGTGGCACGATCACGTCCCTCAAAAACAGCTTCTGAAGCTGATGTGGCCTTCCATGTGGTACTCAGATCCAGCAGGTTGGCAAAGAAGTCGTTGGTAAGGGTCTCAGGTCGTTTGGTGAATACCCCATGCTTAGACTGATCAAAGTTCGTATTCAACACACGCATCCCTCCTACCAAAGCAGTCATTTCAGGAGCAGTCAGCGTCAATAGCTGTGCACGATCTACCAACATTTCCTCTGCAGAGGCTTGATGCTTCGGTTCAAAATAATTTCGGAAGCCATCTGCGCCTGGCTCCAGCACGGCAAACGACTCTACATCTGTTTGTTCCTGGGTGGCATCAGCACGCCCGGGAGTGAATGGTACCGTAACCGAGTGACCGGCATTCTTGGCCGCCTGCTCTATGCCGGCACTACCACCCAGCACGATCAGATCGGCCAGAGACACCTGCTTCCCTGACTGGGAGCTGTTAAATTCCTTTTGGATTCCTTCCAACTTCTGGAGCACTGCCGCCAATTGTTTAGGGTTATTCACCGCCCAATCCTTTTGCGGTGCCAAACGAATGCGTGCGCCATTGGCTCCACCACGCTTATCCGAGCCCCGGAAAGTGGAAGCCGAAGCCCATGCCGTAGCCACCAGCTGCGACACAGTGAGGCCGGAATCCAGAATTTCACCTTTTAGCGCAGCGATATCTTTATCATCCACCAGTTTATGCTTCACGGCGGGCAAAGGATCTTGCCAGCTTAGCTCCTCTGAAGGCACCTCAGGCCCCAAGTAGCGCGCCAGAGGTCCCATATCACGGTGCGTTAGCTTATACCAGGCTTTTGCGAAAGCATCTGCAAACTGGTCGGGGTTCTCATAAAACCGTCGGGAGATGGGTTCATAAATAGGATCCATTCTCAAGGCCAGGTCAGTAGTCAGCATAAATGGGGCGTGGCTTTTCGATGGGTCATGTGCATCTGGCACAGTACCCGCTCCAGCTCCACCTTTGGGCTTCCACTGGTGTGCTCCGGCCGGACTCTTGGTCAGCTCCCACTCAAACCCAAAGAGGTTCTCAAAAAAGTTGTTACTCCACTTCGTAGGTGTGGTGGTCCATGCGCCTTCCAGACCACTGGTAATGGTGTTGACTCCACTCCCACTACCCAATGTATTTTTCCAGCCAAGCCCCTGCTCTTCTATGCTCGCTGCAGCAGGCTCCGGACCCACATACTTGCCTGGGTCGGCAGCTCCGTGTGTCTTGCCAAATGTGTGTCCGCCAGCGATAAGTGCCACGGTCTCTTCATCATTCATGGCCATGCGACCAAAAGTCTCTCTGATGTCGCGTGCGGCTGCTACCGGGTCAGGTTTTCCATTAGGCCCCTCGGGGTTCACATAGATCAGTCCCATCTGCACCGCTCCCAGGGGATTTTCCAACTCCCGGTCACCGGTGTACCTCTTGTCTCCCAACCACTCGGACTCAGATCCCCAGTACACATCTTCCTCGGGCTCCCATACATCCTCACGGCCTCCTGCAAAACCGTATGTTTTAAAGTCCATGGATTCTAGCGCACAATTACCCGCCAGAATCATCAGGTCTGCCCATGAAATCTTTTTACCATACTTCTGTTTGATGGGCCAAAGCAATAGGCGCGCCTTGTCCAGATTGGCATTATCCGGCCAGCTGTTGAGTGGGGCAAATCGCTGAGTGCCGGATCCGGCACCGCCACGGCCATCCGAAATGCGGTAGGTACCCGCACTGTGCCATGCCATCCTGATAAAGAACGGACCATAGTGACCATAATCTGCCGGCCACCAGTCCTGGGACTTGGTCATCAACTCAAACAGATCTTTCTTCACAGCTTTAAGATCCAGCTTTTTGAACTCCTCAGCATAGTTAAAATCCTCACCCATAGGATTGGACAGAGAAGAGTGCTGACGCAGTATGTTCAACTTCAATAGGTTGGGCCACCAGTCGCGGTTGGAAGTACCACCACCGGCTCCCTGTTTCAATGATCCGCCATGAAAGGGGCATTTGCTTGCATCGTTCATGTCGCCTACCGATGCACCTGAATGTTTACTGTTTTCCATTTTTGAGAGATTAAGATTTATTACTTATAGACAAATATGCGATTACATATATTTATAAATATTATACACTCATTAGCTGAGCTTATGACTTGCGCCTGCTCTAACAAGTTACCGGATTCCAAACCGTTTCACAAAGTCATCTGTACACAACCCCATTGTCTCAAGGAACAAATAGTTTGCTATTGAGAAGGATATACCCATTAGCATGAAAACAAAAAGCCACTTTGCATCACTGCAAAATGGCTTTCTACCTTAAACCTTAACCAATAGCTACCTGATTAGCGCCAGCCGCCACCAAGTGCCTGGTAGATATCGATCCAGGCGTGCATCTGCTGCATTTTGGTCTCTATCAGATCAAATCTGGACTCCAGCGCGTCGCGCTGTGTCAGCAACACCTCCATATAGTCTGCCCGTGCAGACCTGAAGAGTGTGCTGGAGATCTCAATCGACTCGGTGAGTGCCTGCACCTGACGTTCTTTCAGTTCGTAGCTACTCCTCAGGTTATTGATATTGGAGAGCTGATTGGCCACTTCTATGTAAGCATTCAAAATGGTTCGCTCATAATTGTAAACGGCCTGAATCTGCTTCGCATTGGCATTGTAATAAGTGGCCTTAATGGCATTCCTGTTGATCAGCGGGGCTGCCAGATCTCCCGCCAGCGAATAGATCAGTGACTCGGGTGTTTTCACCAGGTAGGTAGGGTTAAACGCCTGGTAGCCGATACCCGCCGTGATCCCAACAACCGGGTAAAACCTGGCCTTGGCCACCTTCACATCCAACTTCGCTGCTTCCAGCTCCAGCTCTGCCTGCCGCACATCGGGGCGGTTTTCCAGTAGCTGCGCCGGAATGCCCAACTGAATACTATCAGGCATCAGCCCGATGAAAACCTCCGAATCTCGGAGTACAGGCTGGGGATATCTACCCACCAGAAAGTTGATCCGGTTTTCAGTTTCTATGATCTGCTGCTGAATGCCGTACTGAAGACTTCTGGTGTCCAGCACCTGCGCTTCGAACCGTCGCACGGCCAGCTCTGTCACCCGGGTCGCTTCCTTCTGCAGCTTCACGATTTCCAGGGCATTGCTCTGAATCTCTATGTTTTGCTGCACGATCCTCAGCTGATTGTCAAGTGCCAGGAGCTCATAATAAGAATTCGCAATCTCGGCAATGAGGTTGGTAACCATGAAGTTTTTGCCGTCCACAGTGGAGAGGTAGTGCGTATAAGCAGATTTTTTAGCATTGCGCAGCTTTCGCCAGACGTCCAGCTCCCAGGTGGCATAGGCCCCTACCATGAAATCGCCAAGCGGCTCAGGAAACTCCTTGCCGGGTTTGATATCATTGTTGGCTTCCAATGCCCCGTTTCTGGTATATCGACCTACCTTGTCAGCGCCAGCGCCGGCTCCCAGCCCCACAAAGGGCAGGTACTCTCCCTTCCTTGCCATGACCTCATTTCTGGCAATCTCGATCTCCTGCAAGGTGATGTTCAGCTCCTGATTGTTATTCAGAGCTGTATCAATCAGTGCGATGAGATTTGGATCGGTGAAATACTCCCGCCAATTGATCCTGGTAGTCGCATTGGTGGTGTCCTGAGAACTTTTGTAAGCCTCAGGAAGTGCCGTATTGGCGGTTTTTTTCATCGCCAGGTCAGGAGTACAAGCCGTAACACTTACCACAAAAGAGGCTATTCCTAAATATTTATAAATCGTTTTACTAAGCGCTGTGGTCATTTTCATTTGATTTTTTGTGTTGAGGTACTTCCGACAAAGGCCTGTCGTATTCATCACGGATCATTTGACGACCATCCGCCAGACTTCCGAAAATGTAATAAAGGCCCGGGATAATGATTACCCCGAAAATGGTTCCCAGTAACATTCCGCCAAGGGCAGAGGATCCAATGGTGCGGTTGCCAATGGCTCCGGCTCCCGTAGCTATTACCAATGGAATCAATCCCGCAATAAAGGCAAATGAGGTCATCAAAATCGGTCTGAAACGGACCTTCGCACCTTCAATGGCCGCCTCAAAAATGGTGGCTCCATGCCGATGCTTCTGCACGGCAAACTCCACGATCAATACGGCATTTTTTCCCAGCAAACCTACCAGCATGATCAATCCGATCTGGGCATATATATCATTGTCCAGTCCCATCAGCTTCAGCATGAAAAAGGAACCAAACACCCCAACCGGAAGTGAAAAGATCACAGCGAGGGGCAAAATGAAACTTTCATATTGCGCTGCCAGCACCAGATAAACAAAGGCCAAAACGATAATGAAGATGTAAAGGGACTCATTCCCCCTTCTGGCTTCATCGTATGAAAGCCCCTCCCAGGCTATGTCGTAGCCCTTTGGCAGGGTTTCGCTGGCCACTTCGCGAATGGCCTGAATCCCCTCAGCGGTGGTATACCCCTTTGCGGGCAATCCACGGATAGCTGCCGAATTGTACATATTGTATCGGGTCACTTCATTGGGGCCCTGCTTCTTCTCTATTTTCATAAATGAAGAATAAGGCACCATCTCCCCATGATCATTCTTGACAAAGAGCTTCAGGATATCAGAAGGAAGTCTTCTGAATTCGGGAGCAGACTGGACATACACTTTGAAGAAACGTCCAAAACGAATAAACCCCTGCTCATAGGTACTGCCTATCAGGATGTTCAGATTTTCCATGGCACTCCCGATCGAAACCCCTTTTTGCATGGCCAGCTCATTGTCTATCACCAACTCATACTGAGGGTAGTTCGCAGCGAAGAAGGTAAACAGACCGGTAAGCTCAGGCCGCTTGCTCAGGTCATCCATGAACTGCTTATTGATTTTATCAAACTCCTGATAGTCCGTATCGGTGGTTTTGTCCAACAATCGCATGGAGAATCCACCGGAAGATCCAAAACCAGGGATGGCCGGCGGCTCGAAGAACTCCACAATGGCCCCGAGGCCTTTCGATTTCTCCTCCAGCTCTTCCATGATTTCCGTTACAGAATGCTCACGTTCAGACCAGGTCTTCAGGTTAATGAGACAGGTACCTGCATTGGAGCCCCGCCCTTCGGTCATGATCTCATAGCCCGCCAAAGAAGACACGGACTCCACTCCCTCTATTTCCTCACAGATTTTCTGGAGTTTCTGAGACACCTGATTGGTTCTTTCCAATGTAGCCCCGGGAGGAGTTTGGATAATGGCATAGATAGTGCCCTGGTCCTCACTCGGAATAAAACCAGCTGGCAGGATATGATTTTCAAAGAGAATTCCCAGACCAAAGACGAACAGGATCACGAAAGTGAGCGCCCTTTTATTCACGATCACGCGCAGCAGACCTGTATACTTTCCGGTCAGCCTGTCAAACCCGCTGTTAAACTTATCCAGCACTTTGTTCAGCAGGTTTTTCTTACGCGGTTGTCCGTGGTTGTTTTTCAGCAGTATAGCGCAGAGCACCGGTGTGAGCGTGAGTGCTACCAAGGCCGAAATCACGATGGAACTCGCCATGGTGATGGAGAATTGTCGGTAAAAGGTACCCACTGGACCTGTCATGAAGGAAATAGGCAAGAACACTGATACCATCACCATGGTAATGGCGATGATGGCTCCGCTGATCTCTCCCATCACTTTCCTCACCGCATTGTACGGCGACAGGTTCTCTTCTTCCATTTTGGCATGGACGGCCTCCACCACCACAATGGCATCATCCACCACTATACCAATGGCCAGTACCAGTGCAAAGAGCGTGACCAGGTTGATGGAAAGCCCAAACATCTGTATCACAAAGAAGGCTCCGATCAACGATACCGGAACGGCCAGAATCGGGATGAGGGTAGATCGCCAATCGCCGAGGAATAGAAATACCACCAGGGCTACCAGCACAAATGCATCACGCAGCGTATGCGTCACCTGCTCGATAGAAGCATCCAGGAATTTAGAGACGTCATAGCTGATCTTGTAATCCATTCCGGGAGGAAAATCAGCCCTCATCTCTTCCAGCTTTGCTTTCACATCTTCAATCACCTCACTGGCATTACTCCCGTAGTTTTGTTTCAATACAATGGCGGCCGAAGGATGACCATCCAGATTGGAGTAGATATCGAAAAATTCACTACCCAGCTCAGCCCAGCCTATGTCCTTCAGGTGTATGCTTTCGCCCTCTGCATTGGCACGAATAATGATCCCTTCGTACTCCTCAGGCTTATTGAATCGGCCCTTGTAAGTAAGCACATACTCCAGCGACTGAGCAGCAATACCGGAGCTCTGACCGATCCTTCCCGGGCGGCCAATGATACTCTGCTCACCCAGAGCTTCCATTACTTCATCGATGGAAATATTGTAGGCCCGCATGCGATCCGGATTGAGCCAGATACGCATGGCATAGGTACGGCTACCCAATATCTGTGTCCTGGCCACCCCGCTGATCCTGTTGATTTCGGGGATCATTTTCACGTTGGCGTAGTTGTACAGAAACTTCTCATCCATGTCCTCGCCCTCACTGTAGAGGTTGACATACATGAGCATACTGGGCTGGATAGGGGTGATAATAACGCCCTCTCGCTGCACCAGCTCCGGCAGCAGCGGCATCACCTGATCCACCCTGGTCTTCACCCTGATGACGGCCTGATTGGGATCCGTACCCGGCTCGAAAATAACACTAATGGTGGCCTCTCCTGCACTGGTAGCATCAGTGGCCATATACCTCATACCCTGCACACCGTTGATGGAGTTTTCCAGGGTGATCAGTGTAGACTTCACCAGCACATCGGCACTGGATCCGGGGTAAGCAATGAAAATACTTACGGTAGTCGGGGCAATTTGGGGAAATTGCGAAATAGGTAACTGCTTGATGGCCAGTGAACCTACAAAAACGATAATGACCGAAATGACAATGGCAAAAACCGGCCTATGTATGATTTGACTAAACATTTTCTCTGTTTTTTAGGTCTCCAATTATTCAGAATACAGCTCCAAATTTGATATCACGGACAGGGGCTCCATGAAATCATAGCTGATCTCGTCGTTCTCCCTTACCAGACGCAGACCTTCCAGAAGTATCTTGTCGTTTTCATCCAGACCATCCTGGATCACATAGATGTGCGGCATCTCAGCCACAATACTGATTGCTCTCGAGCGGATCTTATTTTCTTCATCCACCACAAAAACGTATCGTTTATCCAGAATCTCGAAAGTAGATTTCTGAGGGATCAGCAACGCCCCTTTGAGCGGGGTGGTCATGAGCACGTTGCCCGTTTCGCCATGTCGCAGCAGCCTTTTGGGGTTTGGGAAGGTAGCTCTGAAGGCAATGTTTCCTGTTTCATTATTGAACTCCGCTTCAATGGTTTCTACCACCCCTTCGTGCGCAAACAATTTGTTATTGGCCATCAGGAGCTTAACCACAGTCTTTTCGGTAGCCTTCACATTGGATTCAAAATCGAGGTATTCAGCCTCTGGCACATTGAAATATACCCACATCGCACTGTTGTCGGAAATCTCCGTGAGCAGCTCTCCCTCATCCACCAGACTACCCAGCCGCACATGAAACCGGTCCATGATGCCATCAAACGGGGCTCTGATTTGGGTGAAACTGAGGTGAACTTCCGCCAAAGCCACTTCAGCTTTCGCCTTCTCGAGTTTAGCTGCGGCCAGGGCCAGCTCATTGGGAGCCACTACATTGCTCTCTGCCAGCCTCTTGGTGTTTTGGTATTCTATTTCGATAAAACTGGCTTCAGCCTGTGCCTTTCTCAGCTCAGCCTCATATAGTCTGGGCATGATCTGAAACATCAGCTGGCCTTTTTTCACAAACTGCCCCTCATCTACATAGATGTTTTGCAGATAACCTTTTTCCAAAGCCCGCAGCTCTATGTGCTGGATAGATCGGATCTGACATACGTAATCCTTGGTGATAGAGGTGTCCATTCGGATAGGACTGGTGACCAAAAATTTAGTTTCCTCGTGGTGATGTTCTTTGTGCGATTCACAGCTTGTGTAGAGCAGTACTGTACAGAAGCTCATGAGAATGAAAATTCGATTCATGTTAGTTTTTAACTTTTTTAAGAAGGTATTATTGATTCTTTGGACGGTGTAACAGATACAAGCAAACATTTCATTTGGATGAATCCAAAGAAGGCAAAGCATTGTAAGAAGTAACCGAAGGGATTTTGGGTATTAGAAAACCCAAACAAGTATTATATCCTGATCACGCAGAGCAGGATATTGAGCGACTCATAGGATGAGAAGAAGTTGAAATAGTTGCGAAGCGCCAGACTTTTCTTGAGATATCGAAAATAGTCCCCGGGTAGCTGGGTGTAAAAATGGCTCGCATAATGACTGTTGGGTCCGAGGTGTTTTCGGGAAGACGTCTTTTCATCCTCCTTTTCCTCATACTCCGCAGCATCCATAATAGCCACCTCTTTTTTGGTAGCAGATGTCGCAGGAGAAAAAACTAAACCCTGCTCGTGGTGAGGGACGCCAAGTATTTGGCTGTCAAACTCACTGAAACTTTCGTTGAAGGTATTGTCATCGATAGGTGTATGCAGCTGACCATGGCCAATCAGCAGAAGGATACACAGAGATAGAAGATATTTGATCAATGTCTTTATCATCGAAGCGGCAAAAGTACACCAAGATAACTATTCAGAATGCCTTTGCAAATTAAAATATTGTTATCAAACTGGCAAAGGTCGGTTTTGGTTGCACCAAAAGTGATAATTAGTTGACCTATTTTCAATGCCTGCCCTGTCCTGCTACACCACTCCGGAGTATGGCCCATAAGCGGATACCACTGGCCGATTGGCACAAGGATTGATCACTTCTGAGTAGGCCGCCCGAAAGCCGCATGGTAGTCCCTGGAGTTCCTCAGTCCGGTGTTACTTCATCCACACCCCCCTTTTATCCCAATGAAACCGTGTTTTTACCCTAAAGCTGCCTATAAATCACTCTACAGAAGGCTGAAAAAGAGTAAAAAGATACGTATCTTTTATTATTAAGATAGGTATCTTTTTTAAATGAGATAGGTATCTTTTTTACTTTAGATACGTATCTTTTTAGAAAGCAATAGCTTACCATTGGATAAAACATGGTGTAAAACCAAACAACTTCTACCTATCATGGCCATCAACTATAAAGTAGTCAGCAAAAGACCCGCCGGTATAGCCGGAGATAAACCGACCAAATATTACCCTGTGCTCACCAAACGGAAGGTGGCCAACACCCGGAAGATTATAGACAGGATCAGCAAGAACTCCACCCTGAGTGGCGCCGATGTAGTGGCGGTCTTCGAAAGCCTCAGAGCCATCATCCCCGAGCTGCTGGGCAGTGGCATGAATGTGCGACTGGATGGTGTGGGGACATTTAGCATCCATGCCCGGAGCAAAGGCCAGGACACCCCAGAGGCGGTGACTTCCAGAGACATAGACAGTCTCAAGATCAGCTTCCTGCCGGATAAGGATGTAAAATCCATGCTGAAGACCATCGATTTTCAGAAAGTAAAATAGGGCTAGCAGTACCATAAGCCCTACCCTATACCAGGAGAGCTATTGCAAATGACGTGAAGAAATGCTAGTTTGTTGTACCAAACTGAAAGGCCTGCCCCGATGGTAACCGCTTACTGCTGCTGGTAGCCCCAATCAGATAAATAAACAGTATACACCGGGTAACAACGGGTGGTTTGTTGTTATTATCAATTTCTTCCAGATTACAATTATTTAAAATGAAAACTATTAAGATTACCATTTTGCTTCTTATTTGCTGGTCGACAGCTTTAGCCCAAAACACTTTTCCAACTCCATCTGGAAATGTTGGAATTGGCATATCGACTCCACTTAGCAAACTGCATCTCTATCACGATGACTCAGAAGTTTCAGCTAACGTTGGTCTCACCATCGAACAAGATGGGACAGGAGATTCAAAACTACAATTTCTTTTAACCGGAGTGCAAAGATGGGTGGCAGGAATTGATAACTCTGATGGAGATAAATTTATAATAGGAAGAGGTCTTGATTGGTCTCAGAGCAAGAATTTTGTAATTGACAATTCAGGACATGTTGGGATAGGTACTTTAACCCCTTCTAAAGAATTTGAAGTAAATGGAACAATTCTATCTAACAACTTTATGTCCTCTGCAAGCAACACAACTTACAATCACTTCATAAGAAACGGCACAGGAGCTGCTCTTTACATTAACCAAGTCGAAAGCAATGCCAGTCTTCCAATACTAAGACTATCAAGTGGCACTGCTACTGCCAACCAAAATGTACGATTTACAGTTGAAAATGACGGTAGTGTTGGAATAGGAACTACTAATTTAGAGGGCTACAGGTTAGCTGTTAATGGTTCAATCCGATCCAAAGAAGTGAAAGTTGAGGCCAATTGGTCAGATTTTGTTTTTTCTGATAATTACCAACTTCGAACTCTCGAAGAAGTCGAACAACATATAAACGAAAATGGCCATCTTCCAGAAATTCCAAGTGAAGCTGAGGTAACTGAAAACGGAATCAATCTAGGAGAGATGAACGCCAAACTGTTAATGAAGATAGAGGAACTAACACTTTATCTGATTGAACAGAATAATCAAAATCAGGCTCAACAAGCTAGAATCGAACGGCTAGAGGAGAAAATATCTCGGCTTGAAAACGAATAAAAAAAGATCACAGCAGGCACTCCGCCCTTATCAGAGTTGTCTCCAGCCAGGTAGGTCACTCCGTCTGAAGCGCAGCGGAAGGCCGGAATCTCTTTCGTTGGTTGAGATTCCGGTATTTTGATTCGCTCCGCTCCTCAAAAATGGAATGACGGTAGATATGACGTTCATACTCCGCCTTAGAGTTGTCTCCAACGATCCGGATAAAACGGAAGGCTGTTAGTTGGCCCGAATTGTGGCTAACTGGGACGAACTCTTCCCAAACCCTTATGTTCATTCTGATAGTAAGGAGTAAGTTTTTTATGCAAGTTTGGTTCCAACCAAATAAGTATATTTCTCCCTTCAGAATTGTTAAATTTACTCAATGGCAATGGGACAGGAAAAACTTGATTTTTGGATTGATGACTTGACCGATTCTATTCGCAATAGAATTTCAGGAGACAGCTTTCAAACAGAAGTTTCCAGATTGACGAAAAATGATCTAAAAATTATAACTAAGAAGGCAGGATGGAACTTCAGTTGGCATACAGAATTGATGGATAACTCACGAGAAGTTTTCAAACTGACGATTGTTAATAACCCATCGGTGATCCAAGGTTTAATGAGTGTAACTATTGAAAGTGATCATATTTACATGAACTTGCTTGAAAGTGCGCCGTTCAACATAGGAGAAGACAAGCTATACGAAGGAGTCCCTGGCAACATGGTTGCATATGCCTGTAAACTCTCATTTCGACATGGTCATGAAGGTTTTGTGGCATTCACCGCTAAGACCAAGTTGATCAAACATTATGAAACAACTTTAGGTGCGTATCATTTTGGAGGACATAAAATGATTATACCCACAGATGCTTCAAAGAAACTGGTAGAGAAATATTTTAAAACGTAGAAGATATGAGCTTTATAAAGGAACCAAAGGGTGTGGATTTCATCATTGAGAGTGAACCCCTAACCGAAAAGGACAGAGAGGAAATTAGCAAGTTTATTGCCGAGTATAAGCGTAAACCAAAAAAAAGTACAGGACAGAAAAGAGCAACGACACACAACAAACACTAAAATGAAGTGTGAACTGAGTACCTGATAACCCAAACCCCAAATGACCGCACAATCACACCAACGAGCCAGACACGTCATTCCGGCTGAAGCGCAGCGGAAGGCCGGAATCTCTTTCGTTGGTTGAGATTCCGGTATTTTGAATCGCTGCGCTCCTCAAAAATGGAATGACGGTAGATATGACGTTCATACTCAATTGAGAGCGGCTGGACGTACCTCCCCTGTCTTTATGCAGCCCATATTGCCAGACGCAGTGGGTTTGGTTACTTTAGTGCTTCCCGATTAATAAAGTAGAATTCATGAAATATTGTCACGCTCGAATTATCGTCATCTCCCTTATTACCTTTCTCCTGGCAACGTCTTGCCAGAAAGTGAGCCAACAAAAAGCCCTTTCTTCTCCTCCACTTACAGGCACCTGGAAATTACTCACAGGCACAATAATCCAGGGAAAAGACACGACAATCACCAACTACACCATCAATCAGGAATTGATAAAAATTATCAACGAAACACATTTCGCTTTCCTGAGACATGATCTTGGAGAAGACAGCACGGCGATTTTCGTATCAGGAGGTGGCAGATGCAAAATAGATAGCAAAAATTATACTGAACACTTAGATTTTTGTAATTACAGAGAGTGGGAAAATAACACATTCGAGTTTGAATATAAGATTACTGGGGATACACTGACCACTATAGGAATAGAGAAAATAGACGATCTTGGCATCAATCAGCTGAATATAGAACAATACTTACGCGTGAAATAGCGCGTGATTTTCAACCTTTACCACCCACACAAATCAGCTTGCTTCTGCCAGGCAAGTGAGGGTAAAATACCAGGGTGCAATCTCGCCACAGGGATTCCGGTATTTTGAATCGCTGCGCTCCTCAAAAACCGGATGACGGTAAATAAGACGTGAGCCCCACAAAGACCTTACCACCAGAAGAAGGAAACGAGACCAAATCCACTAAAAAATGGATCTGCCTAATTTGGTCGTTAGCATTTCCAACGCTTTCATTCCTTTATACGAATTCCCTTTTACATTCAAAGGAGGACTCCATACACTTACACAATACCTCAAAGGATTGAGTGCCACAATAGCGCCACCTACCCCACTTTTGCCTGGTAGTCCCACCTCAAACGCGAACTCACCCGATTCGTCGTAGAACCCGCAGGTAAGCATGAGCGCATTCATTCTTCTGGACTGACTTGCTGTGAGCATGTAGTTCCCATGGCCAAATGGAACGTTTGTTTCTCCAAAGTTCAGGAAGGTCTGTGCCAGTTCTGCACAGGTCATCTCTACGGAGCACTGCCAGAAATAAAAGTCCAGCACCTCATCCACATCGTTCACCAGGTTCCCCTTGGATTTGATCATATAAGCCAGAGAATAGTTTCCATAGCCGACACTTTTTTCAGACAAAGCCACCTTTTCATTGTATTGGATGTCCGTATTGCCACATAACCCCCGAATATAGTTCAGAAAGACAGCCTTGGGATCTTTGTGCAAGCTGACCAACATGTCGGCGATAACAATCGCTCCGGCATTGATAAATGGATTTCGGGGGAAACCATTTTCATACTCCAATTGAATGATCGAATTAAACCCATTCCCGGAGGGCTCCACATCTACCCTATCCCAAACCTTATTTCCCAATTGACTGAACACCAGGGACAGTGACAGCACC
This sequence comes from Marinoscillum sp. 108, assembly GCF_902506655.1. Classification (NCBI taxonomy): domain Bacteria; kingdom Pseudomonadati; phylum Bacteroidota; class Cytophagia; order Cytophagales; family Reichenbachiellaceae; genus Marinoscillum; species Marinoscillum sp. 108. Next base: position 1,678,951 of record NZ_LR734808.1, read on the forward strand.
TTTGTCACGCTCTGAAGGGAAAATTTTTCATCGGCATCCCCTACTTTGTTTTGTTTGCCATCCAAAGTAGTCAGACAAATACCAAACTTGGTTCTGTCAATGTGCGCCAAATCGGGAATATAGTCGGCGACCGTCCCTTCATCCGGAGCATCTTTCAGCTCATTGTAAATTTCATTGATGATCTGATCGTAATCGGGTGTCATTGCACGATGATTTGAGTGGGTACTTTGCTGCTTAAACACCGTAAAGTTACATTGGATAAATCTGTAGTTGATTAGAAACAGGCATCACTTACTGGGAGTTTACAACCCGTGGCATCATTCCGGTGGCAGTGGAGTGCTGGAATCTCCAGTATGGCCAGCGGGATCGATAGCGATGGCACCCCCGCATTCGAAGGAGTGATGCCCCGCCAACTCCTTTTATTCTGCCGAATATATAATTACATCTAATTCCTGAATTCTGTCAAATGCCTTATCGGCTGTTAACAGAGGCAATTTGCTATAGAAAGCAGAAGCTGCTATAATGGCGTCTGGTAATTTAAGTTTTCTGGTCTTACGAAATTCAACTGCTCCCTTCTTAATACCTGAGCTGATATTAATTATTTGACACTCACCAATGAGTTCTTCGATTACCGTCTGCTCACTGTCTGACAAATTCGGAATAGCCAGTAACTCGAGTTCTGTTATTATAGATATTACCAGCTGTTTCCCTTCAAGAATTTGTGTAATTTCCTTATCTCCATTCAAAAGATAAATCAGGATATTGGTATCAACAAACAGCTTATTTCCAATCATCCCTTAGATCAGATTGGTACTTAACAGGGTCAATTTTACCTTTAAGGATACCACTGTATTTAGAGGTAGAAATACCCTTGTGCTCCTTTGATACCACTTCGTTGAGCTTCTTAAGTTGTTCCTGTATTGGTGAGCCCTTTTTTATAACAGTTACCATGTTGCAAATATACGAATTACTACTTTCTAAGTTCTGGCCAGACAGAGATGGAAGAAGGTATCTCAGCTTCGATGACACACAAGTGTAACATACCTGATGCTAAAACCTGAATTAACCTTCACACAATCATGATGAGTCTGTGGCGTCATCCGGCTGCAGCGCAGCGGAGGGCTGGAATCTCTTTCGCGTTTGAGATTCCGGTATTTTGATTCGCTCCGCTCCTCAAAAACCGGAATGACGGTAACCTCCGCTCTTGTTCGAGTTGTCTCTTACAAACCAGATCATTCCAGAGATTGCTGGATGGGTTGGTTTCCATCCGTCCTTTGACCCAGGAAGAATTAAGGAAAAATTTGATAGATGTCTTTTCGGTGCGCTACTCTCGCAAATTCAACAGTATTTCCATTGACGAAAACACCAATTCGATAATCTCCAGAACGAATACGAAATGCGTCTTCAAATCCTGTTAATTTCTTAACACCAATAACCTCTTCAAAAGACTTAGCTGACTTAACTAACTCTATGATCTCGGCTACAGATTTAAGGTCCTTTGGTTTCTTGATTTTGTCGAGATCCTTACTGAAGGAAAACAACCTCCATTAGCCTTTGAGTTTGGCCATAACTTCATCATCGGACGCAATATCCGTACGATCAACATCTTTCATTAGTAAGGACAAGCCTAAGTCCTCAGTATCTTCATCAGAAAGAACCTTTGACTTCACTCCTAACTTATTCAGAAGCTCCGATATGAACTTTAACTCCTCCGAACTCTTTGGATTGATGACTATTGAACTCATAATCCAAAGATAAACAATAGGAAAGCCGGAAACCAACAAAAATGAATCAAGGCATGTACTTCTGTACTTTGTAAGTGATCCAGACACAGCCTGAAGGGTGACTCTGAAGGCCCTCAAGGGTCCCTCCACTTACCTCAACACGAAGATCTTCCCGGTGTGCTTTCTGGTCACACCAGACTTGGCAGTATAGTTGATCTCGTAATAGTATGGACCCTGTGGTACCGGATGGCCATTGAATTTGCCATCCCACGAAGCTGAGAGCTCATCACTTTCAAAGACGAGGAGACCATTTCTGTCCTGCACCCGCATGCTCATGGCCTTTACGTTTTGGAAGCCCGGACGGAAGTTCTCATTACTACCATCACCATTGGGCGTAAAGGCCGTAGGCACTGCAAAATTGTATCCCCGCACAATGTCAAGCGTATCCGTTTTGGACAGGGTACAGCCCACTTCATTCTCCACGGTAAGCTTCAGCACATAGACGCCCGGTGTGGTGTAGGTCACGGTGGTGTTTTGGTTCTCATCAGCTCGGGTATCTCCAAAATCCCAAAACCACTTCTCGATGCCCTGGCCCAGAGATTCATCCGTAAGGGTAATCGGAAAATCGATGGCAAATTCTTCAGTTTCCAGGCTAAACTCCGCCTCTAGTTCATAGTCTGTATCGATGGTCAGGAGGGTATCAAACGTACAGCCCACATCATCCAGCACACTCACGAGATACTTACGTCCAGCCAGGTTCACAAAGTTGTTTTTGGAAGCATACGCACCACTATCAAACGAATAGGTATAGGGGAATGAACCGCCGGTTCCCTGAAAGGTAATAGCTCCGTTTTCCGTATTCGGGCAGAGGTTGTTCTTCTGAGTGATCACATCCACACCCAGTCGCTCCGGTGAAGTGATGGTCACCTCCACGGAGGACGTCTCACAGAAGTTGCTATCTACAGCCAGGAGCTGGTAAACCCCAGCAGGAATGCCCGTCAGGTCCTCCACTTTAGAATAAGGAAGTCCATCCTTCAGCCACTGCAAACTGTATGGCATGATTCCCCCGGTCACGGTGGCATCAATTTCAGAATCATAAGGGGTGGCACAGGTGTTACTCACAGAAGTGACTGCTATCCTGAATGGATCAGGCTGAGCCACCTCCACCGTGCGCGTGAGCGCACAACCTTCCAGATCTGTAACGGTCACTTTGTAGAAGGCCGCTTCCAGGTTGGTGGCAAATGAACTGGTGGAGCTAAACGGAAGACCATCTTTTTGCCAGCTAAACTGATACGTACCATAGCCCCCGCTCACCTGAGCCGACACACTGCCGTCATTGCCCCCAAAGCAGGAGACATCTACAATGTCGAAGACAAACGCCAGCTCATCAGGATTCTCCAGACTGAACGTTTTGCTTTTGATACAGCCGTACTCATCCTCAATGAAGATCTCATAAGTCCCGGCTCCTATTCCATTCAGATCCTCTGTGTTCTGAGAGAAAAGTACACCGTTCTTTTCCCAATACACCGAGTAATCCAGATCAGGCTCACCTGTGATCTCCACTTCTACATCGATCTCCCCATTGAAATCATCATGACAGGTAACCCGGGTAATGGTACCTTCTATAAAAAACTCGGAAGGTGGATCGGCTACTGTAAAATCAGACGAATTGTACTGACACTGAAACTGATCAGTAATGATCAACTGGTAAGTAGCGGCTTCAAGGTTGGTCAGGTTTTGCTCAGTGCTAATCAGCTTCCCGTCCAGCAACCACTGATAGCTGTAAGGTGGTGTGCCATTGCTCGGCGTGATGGTCACCGCACCATCAGCCCCACCCACACATGAGGTATTTTTAATGGTAGACGCCACTACGATAGGCAGTGGATCATCCATGAAGATGATCGTATCCAGCTTACACCCTTCGCTATCCGTCAGGGTGGCGGTGTATTTACCCGCAGGGATATCTCCTAAGTCAAAATCAGTATCAGATAGCGTACCGGCTGCTTCACTCTTCCAGGAAACAGTGTAATTTCCATAGCCTCCTGTAGGGTCAAGTGTAATGGATCCATCGCTGTAGCCATTGCAGGTGACATTGGAGATCTCAGGGCGGAAATAGATTTTAGTAGGGTTCGTGATGGTGTATTCATCTGACCGTTCACAACCGTTGGCATCTGTCACGAGTACCGAATAGGTGGCCGGTCCAAGATTTTGTATAGGCACAATGCCTGACTCACCCACACCCGTCTGGCTACTCAGCACATCTCCGTTTTTATACCATGTGAGGCTATACGAATCGGGGTGCCCGGCACCAGCGTCGATCACCAGTGATATTGCCGCATTTTTCTCCCCTGTACATTTGATCTGTGTAGGATCGAGTGAAATATTAAAATCCGTGGCTGGCTGCGTGATCACATAAGTGGCCGTGAATGGATCACAATCGTTCTGATCCTCGATGGCGACAAAGTAACTGCCCGGTGCCAAATCAAAAATGGAATCGGCACTGCTGAATGATGCGCCACTGGCATCATTTTCTTTCCAGGTGATGACATAAGGAGAAGTGCCCCCCGTAATGTCCAGGGCGATGTAGCCTGTTTCGTCCCCACGGCACTTAATTTCCTGAATATTGGCGGTGGCTGAAACTGGCTCCGGAGCTTCCAGAGTGATGGTAGAATCCAGGGAACACCCGGCGTAATCGCTCAGTACCACGCGGTATACCCCATCAGCTAAGTCCGTATAGCTGGTCTGGTTGTTTTTGGAAGGTACAGCAGTGCCATCCTTATACCATCGGATGGAATAGCTGACGTTGCTGCCGAGATAGCCACCAGAGGGGTCAATCTCTATGGAACCCGTGGCATCTCCAAAGCACTCATTTTGCGTGATGGTAGGATTCATCACCAGCTCCGGATACTCCACTATGTCAAACGATAGCGAACGGGAACATCCGTAAGTATCTACGGTGGTCAACTCATAGGTGCCCGGCTCCAGGTTGCCCTGCTTCAAATCGAGCGTGTTGGACACAAAGAACACCCCGTCTTTGGTCCAGGTGATGTCTGTGGGGTTTGGGTGCGTAGGTGAGCCCAGATTAACGGTAATGTCAATGGTACCATCATTGGCGCCATTGCAGGTAACCGGAGTAGATACCCCTGAGATACTATAGGTTGTGGAAGGCTGAGTGACTGTAAAATCAAAAGGATCGGAGACACAACCATTGTCATCGGTGATGGTCAGCTGATAAACCCCCGCTGCCAGGTTGGACAGGTCTTCCGTGATGGGTGCAAAAGAACTCCCGTCTTTGGTCCAGACCAGGTCATAAGTGCCTCCCGCGGCTACTCCGCCGGTAATGGTCACATCGATAGACCCAGTAGACTCGCCTTTACAGGCCACATTGACAATCTCAGCAGTTGCAATCAGTTCGTCAGGTGAGGCCATCACGATGGTGGATGACTTGGCACAGCCCAGATCATCAGTCACTGTGACTTTATAGGTCGCGTCATCCAGGTTGGAAACAGACAGCAGATCGTTGTATGCGGCTTGAGCCACCCCATTACGAGTCCATCTGACCATGAAAGTACCTAGTTCCAACCCACCACTCGGGCTAATGTCTATGACTCCATTTGCATCACCAAAGCATTCGTTTTGGGTGACCGTAGGATTTACGCTCAGCACAGGATATTCCAATACATCAAATGATATGGACTTGGAACAGGCATATGTATTATCTACAGTGGTCATGACATAGGTACCCGGGGCCAATCCCGTAATGGTCGTCATGCCATCGCCAGCCGGGTAAGCCGCTCCGTCCTTCGTCCAGGAAACGCTGGCCACATTAGGGTGACCGGATTCTGGCGTATAAAGCGCCACTATCTTCCCATCATTGGCTCCATTGCACACCACATCAGTGATGGTGCCGGATAGTGAATAGGTAGTGGCTGGCTCGGTGATGGTGTAGGTATTGGGGTCGATTTTCTCGCACCCATTGTCATCGATGATGGTCACCTGGTAAGTTCCAGGTCCCAGGTTGCTGATGTCTTCCGTATTGGCATATCCGGCCGAGCCGTTCTTTGCCCAGTTGAAAAAATAAGATCCACCACTGGTCTGCGTCCCACCGGTCACGGTGATGTCGATAGCGCCAGTGGTCTCGTTTTTACAAGCAATATCTGTCTCAGATACGAGCTGAATGCTAATGGGATCAGGAATGGTCACATCAAATGACTTGGAAGTGGTACAACCTTCCGCATCGGTCACATGAAAAGAATACACGTGATCATTGGTGACATCTTCTATTTTGGAGCTGGTAGCCAGGTCGGTCACAGACTCTCCCCCCAAAGCGCCACCATCTCTTTTCCACTCAAAAGTGTAGGGTGTGGTACCACCGGTCACGGTTACGTTGATTTCCGTAGGATCAGGGCTTAGGTCCGCAGGACACAAAAATTCAGGCGATACACCACTAATAGCCAACACTGCCGGTTCGCTAATATCAAAGGTCAATGAACGATAACATCCCGAATTGGCAGTGACATCAATGCGATACTCCCCTTCTTCCAAATCCGTTTTGGAAAACACACCCGTAGCCACGGTATCCGTCGAATTCACGTCTACCCATACAATATTCTCCGGCTCCACTATCGGATCTGTATCCAAGCCTGCATCAAACTCCCAGGTGTATTCTCCATCACCAGCCCCTGCGCAGGTAATATTGCTGGTACTCACAAAGGACATCCCCCATTGTTTGATAGGCTCTGTCACTTCTTTATCAGCCACATCCACCGGACATCCGTTGGAATCCCTGATCCAGAGATCGTACACTCCGGCCGTCAGGTTGCCAATGGTGGGGGTAGTAAAGTAGTTCGCACCACCATCTACCGAGTAAGAGTAAGATCCTGATCCGCCGGTTACCACGAATGTAATGGCGCCGGTGGCATCGGTTTTACAAATCACCGGTGTTTGTGTGGCGCTCACTAGCTGTGGAGCTTCAGGCTCTGCCAATGTAGCTTCTACATCCAAAGTACATCCTGTCTGACCGAAAGCTCTGATCGTATAAGTATCAGGCCCCAGCCCTGTAAAGTCAGCCGTTCCTACACCCACCCCTGTCTGGCGCATCAGGGTAATTTCTGTCATGTCTCCATCATAGATTCTTAGTTCGAAAGGAGTCTCATCATCCTCCGAGTCAGTATCCAACCTCACCTGTATGGAGCCATCATTGTCACTGGTACACGTCACATCCTGCTGATCATTGACCACAAAATTGAATCCCTTGTAGATATCCATTTGCGTACTTCCTGTACAGCCATTCTTATCTGTGACGATCACCTGATAGGAGCCTGAGTCCAGGGCGGTAATGGCTGACACATTGGTAGCAATCACTGAAGCGTCGTCCGCATTTTGCCATTCAATTTCAAAATTCAGTGGAAAACCGGCCCCTGCTGAATAAGGAGTACCCCCTGAAATAGAATTGATGATAATTTGACCATTTTGATTGTTACAATCGGCATTGACCGTATCAAAGTCGATGGAAATAGCCGTCGGCTGGGTAATCTGAAAGTCTCCTGAAGTATTCGCCTTAACACATCCATTCGCATCCCGCACGAAAGCCACATAAGTAGCTGCCGCAAGGCTCTCAAACAGGCCTCCATTGTCGGTGTAACCCCCAGAATAAGAGGGTGAAGTGGCACCAGCCCCTATACCAAGACCATATTCATAGGGAGCAGTCCCTCCGGTAGCTGATATCTGCACTGACCCTGAGGCATCTCCATTACACAAGTTTTGATCAAGCACCGTCTTGGTGACTGAAAGAAGGGATGCGGAACCACCTACGGTGATGGAAGAAGTCCTGGTTTTGGGCGTATTAGCAGTACTTCTGGTCACTGTCACTGTCCAGTCGTCCTGAAACAAACCATCAATAACATTGGTCCCAAAAGGATTATCCACCGTACCGGAGGCATAGGGAGTGACCAGGTCAGCTGATTCAAACACTTCCCAGGTAAAAGAGTATCCGGAAACCCCACTCCCGGTCAGTACAAGTTCAATCTCTCCATCATTGGCTCCAAAACAAGTTTCGTTCACCGCTGTAAGTCCAATATTCCAGTTTTGAGCCACAGCAGAGGAGCTGAAGAGTAGAAAAACGATGGTTGCAGTCAATAAATTCTTCATGATCTGGTTTGGTATTAATATGGGATCGGACACTTCAGACGCTTGGCGGAGCGTGGGGTAGCATTAGGATCAGAGGGATCAAACAGGAGCGAAATTGATATTTCATGCACCCCTCCCGGATTAATTCTGTTATTGAGCGGCATATCATAGCTGTAGCCCACAGAGAAATCAAATTTGGTCACACCGATGATCCAGGAAACTGCGGAGTATTCACCCTCGCTAAATGGATTGGGTATCCCCCGGTAAAGTGCTCCAAAGAGGATTGGTTCATACTGCAGAATGGCTCCCGCATCCAGCTGACTGAAGCCCCCCTGGGCCACGTAGTTGAAGGTGGGCATCACGAATCTTCTCAGCTTTGACCTGGACTTTCGGCCCTTTTCGGCCAGGCTCACGCTCACACCTCCATGTACGGAGTATCTGATGGGCAGGGTGGCGTTTCCACCCTCCACAAAAGAGATATTGTTTTCCAGCATATTGTGCATGGAGTAGCCAAACCACCAGTTGGCGCCATAGGTAAGCACTCCGGCAGAGACGTCAAAAAAGCTGATGCGGTCATTGACAGCTAAGGGCTCAGAGGTGCCGCCTCCACTCACATTGCCATCAGAATCTATCTGATCTGAGAAAAGAAATTTACTAAAATCGATCCCCTGACGGGTATAGGAAGCCTGAAGTGCAGGCTTCACGGTCACTTTTTTATTGATAGAAAAATCATAACTCAATGGAACGGCCACAGTCTGAGAAATATAACCACTGTACGCATCTTCGTCAGAGATAAAAAGGAGTCCCGCACTGGCATAAAAATCCTTGAAGTAATAATCAGCATAGGCAGAAAAGGTAGTATAAGCCGCCTCCTCTGAGTTACCCTGCTTGCGGTAGTTGATCCCGGCCCTGGCAGCCCCAGAGGCTCCCGTAAAAGCGGGATTGAGATAGACCGGTGCCTGATAGAACTGTGTAAACCTGACATCCTGTGCCTGCAGGCAGGTCATTGCACCGCCCAGTAGTGCAGTAAGTAAAAGTTTTTTCATTTCGCCAATTTTACCTCCAAGTTTCGCTAAGAAACATCTTCCTAAAATTAAACCCGAAATGCCACAGTTGCTAAAAAACAACCGGTTAATAGCTTGTTTCAGGGACTCCGGAAGATACATCGGTAAACTTCCGCAATTCCCTTGTTAATCGCACTACCTAATAAGGGGTAAATCCACCAAGATCAATGTGTTAATCACATGGTGAGGGGCAAAAACTTTCAAAAAGCCCACTCTGGCTTAGTATTCCTGCAAAAGGACCTTCCATGCAGCCAGTGGATCACCTGCATCCAGATGCTGGGCTGCAAGCTTATGAAGCTCCTCCTGAATGCGATCGGGCTCATGGTCTACATACTGGAGAATCGCACTCACTTCGGGTTCATTGGCAAAATCATTCACCTCCTGCTCGGAGGGTATGCTTTCGACATTTCCAAGCTTACCCAGGTGATTACCTGTGAGTACTTTGCTGTTTCTAATGCTCTTCGGTATGTTATCAACTCCCATTCCTTTGGTTTTAATTGGTTTTACTACTTCGAAAAGTGCGTCTCCCTGAGCCCTGCAGTACCAATCACCCCCCATACGGGAGACAGCATCCAATTTAAAAGGATCAATTTTACTATTCAAGAAAATATCGTCTGAAATGTGCGCAAGTTGCACCTCACAGATCACCAGATTGCCGGCACCACCATTTTCACCCAAAGGTTTCACCTCGATCACCTTACACTCATATGCGGCAGGAGCCTCCCCCACCCGTGGCGGGCGTACAGTGTCTGAAGCCATGGCGGTCAGGCCTGATTTTATAAATTCATCCACTCCACGGTCATACTCTGAGCTGGCCAGCGACATCTGCTCCACCATGCTGTAGTTTACAATACTGATGGTCACCTCAGGCACCTCCAATACATTCTCCAGGGTGTGCTTGGTGGAATTGTCCCGAGCCCTCCTGGCAGGTGAAAAGACCAATATCGGAGGGTTGGCGCTGAACACATTGAAAAAAGAAAAAGGACTCAGGTTGACGTGCCCCTCTTTGTCCACCGTACTGGCAAAAGCGATGGGCCTGGGGGCTATAGTCCCCAACAGGAGTTGATGAAACTCAGGAACGGAGACGTCAGAAGGTTTGATCTTTGCCATGGTCCTAAAGTGTAGGTAAAACTTTGTTTCTTACTTCACCGAAGCCTATGCGCACACCATCCTTTTCAGCATATCCGCGCATGATCACCGTGTCACCATCGTGGATAAATTTACGCTCTGTACCGTCCGGCATTGCAATGGGCTTGGTTCCCATCCAGGCCAGTTCCAGCATGCTTCCGTAAGCTTCCGGGGTAGGTCCACTGATGGTTCCGCTTGCATATAAATCTCCAACGTTGATGTTACAACCGTTCGCAGTGTGGTGTGCCAGCTGCTGATTCACGTTCCAGTACATGTGCTTAAAATTGGAATGCGACACCTGCTTTTCTTCTGATCCTTCCGGCTGAATAAACACCTTGAGGTTTACATCAAAATTCTTTCTGTCTGCCAGCTCCAGGTAAGGAAGTACCTGCGGGTCCTGCACCGGACCAGGCACCTGAAATGGCTCCAAAGCATCCATGGTAACTATCCATGGTGAGACTGATGAGAAGAAATTCTTGGCTAAAAAGGGGCCCAGCGGAACATACTCCCACTTCTGCACATCCCTGGCCGACCAGTCATTGAAGAGTACAAAACCAAAAATATACTCATCGGCTTCAGCCACTGGAATAGAGGCACCCAATGGGTTGGCCTTTCCGGTGATAAAACCCATCTCCAATTCAAAATCGAGTCTTTTGGTGGGACCAAAAGCCGGAGCCTGGGCATCAGGAGCAATGGTCTGTCCTTTGGGCCGATGAAAGTCGGTACCCGAAACGGCAATGCTGCTAGCCCGGCCATGATAGCCTACGGGAATGTGCTTCCAGTTGGGCATGAGGGCGTTATCCGGGTTACGAAACATGCAACCTACGTTGTAAGCATGCTGTTCGCTGGAGTAGAAATCGGTGTAGTCTCCAATATGTACCGGCAACAGCATTTGCACCTGATCCATGGGAATAAAGACGGAAGACCGAACGGCTTCATTATGCTGAAGCTCAGTATTAGAGACTTCCAGTAAGTCAGAAAGCCTCTCTCTTACCTTACGGGTGGTTTCTTTTCCCAGCCCTATGAATTCATTGAGTGTATTTTTAGAAAACACCTCTTTGGGCAGCGAAAGTCCATCGAAGTATCCCAAATCGTAAAGGGTTTTCAGGTCGATGACAAAATCACCAATGGCAGAGGCCGCACCGGTGTGATCATCTCCGTTTTTGAAAATACCAAAAGGCAGATTCTGAATGGGGAAGTCAGAATCTGCCTTGGTGGGTATCCATGATTTCAATTGGGGGTTGTTAGCTTTTATCATGCTATCCTGTTGTTTGTTTGAATTAACAGATGCAATGATATAAGGTTACAATGCCTTATCAAAAAAGCCGTTTAGAAATTACCCTGTGCAACTAAAATGGCTTCCAAAATACCGTTGGGAAGTTCAAATCCTGCAAAGAACACACCCACTCCAAAGACTTTGTGCTGGTCACGAATGACAGTGAGCGCTAAGGGAAGAAAACTCACGGACATCATGCTATAAAACAGGGCGAAGAGAATAATAAGGATCACCAGCAGTGCGTAATTGTCTGTGAAATAAATACCTGCCACCACTGCAAAGGAGGCCAGAATACTCAGCAAGATGGTGAAATAAATAGACCGGCTCTCTGTAAACTTACTCAGCGGAAGGGACAAGATGGCCACCATTGCCAGGATTACCGATACGGCGCCATTACCCGATATCCCAAAGAAATGGAAGTTCTTCGCCTCAAACCAATCAGGAAACATATTGAATAGCAAAGTAGTAGCAAGGCCCAAAGCAATCCCCAACACGAATGCATAGGTATAGTCAGATTTGGCCAGCTCCGTCTTCTTGGGGACATCCACCATTATTTTGGTGTTTTTCTTCATCAAAAGCCCACTAAAAAACACGGCTACACCACCGGCTACAAAGGTCAGAGGAGCGCCCAGGAAATCGATAATATCTACAATAATGGGCTCTATAGAGTACAACAACCCGTAGACAATGGTTAGCATCGCCATGGCCGTTGGTAGTTTCTTCACGGGAACGAAGAGCTCGATAGTAGAAATAGCGGGACTGGTAAAAAGCGCCATGGAAAACAACCAAAGGGTAATCAGTCCCGGCAGGATCCATTTGAAAACAGGCCCTGGTTCAGTATATAAGGTAAAAGCTGTAGCCATGAAAATCATGGCAGCAAAACTCACACCCGCTGAAATGATCGGAAGACGTTTACCCGCCTTACCACGAAATCTGTCTCCCAGACGTCCGGCAATCATCGGTGTAATGACCATAATGATCCCCTGCACCACAAATAAGAATAAAGTAAGGTCAGTGAAATTGTATGCTTCGAGAAGCTTGGGCTGGTAGTTGTAATATGCAATCCAGCCAATAATGACTGAGGCATAAAGCAATGTGAGGCTCAGTAGCTGTTTCCACATCACATCTTTTGTTTCCTCTTGTCTGGCCTGTGAATTTGAACGGTGGGTAATCGCAGGGTTAGTGATCATATCTTTTTAAAATAGGTTGATTGATTCAGTTTTTTAAAAGATTCCATTTGCAGAATCTGCCTAACGTACGTAACATAAAGAATTATCGGATTTAGTTTGTTCAAAAATATTTTCATGGCGTAGAACCCGGTTTCTCCTTCCAATTAAAGAATTAACTTTGCGCTCTTTAAATCATATATCAAAATATTCGACACTTCTCGATGGAGATTTCTACTAAATACGACCCGGCACAAACAGAAGACAAATGGTATAGCCATTGGATGGAAAAAGGTTTTTTCAAAGCCAAGGTAAATCCTGAAAAAGAACCTTACTCCATTGTGATTCCCCCTCCCAACGTCACAGGTGTGCTCCACATGGGTCATATGCTCAACAACACCATCCAGGATGTCCTCATCAGAAAGGCACGAATGGAAGGTAAAGAAGCCTGCTGGGTACCTGGTACAGACCATGCCTCCATCGCTACAGAAGCTAAAGTAGTGGCCATGCTTCGTGAAAAAGGCATTAAAAAGAGTGACTTGTCTCGCGATGAATTTCTCAAATATGCCTGGGAATGGAAAGAAAAATATGGAGGCATCATCCTGGAGCAACTCAAAAAACTGGGAGCTTCCTGCGACTGGGACCGCACCTCTTTCACCATGGATGAAGGCTACTACAAAGCCGTGATCTCGGTATTTAATGACCTCTATAAGAAAGGATTTATTTACCGGGGCCTTAGAATGATCAACTGGGACTGTGAGGCCAAGACTGCCCTTTCCAATGAAGAAGTGATCTACAAAGAGGGCGGCGAACATGCCACACTCTATTATGTGAAATACAAAATTGCTGGTTCTGATGATTTCGTGACGATCGCCACGGTGCGCCCTGAAACCATCCTGGGTGATGCAGCCATTGCTGTCAACCCCAAGGATGAGCGTCATGCTCATCTCATTGGCCAAAAGGCCATTGTGCCGTTTGTCAACCGTGAGATTCCGATCATCGGGGACGACTATGTGGAGCTGGACTTTGGTACAGGCTGCCTGAAGGTAACTCCGGCCCACGACCCCAATGACTATGAAATAGGTCAGCGCCATGGACTGGAGGTGATAGACACCATCAACCTGGATGGCACCCTCAATGAAAACTGTGGCATCGACAAGTTTGTGGGCGTGGATCGGTTTGTGGTGAGAAAGCAAATCGTAAAAGACCTGAAAGCCGCTGAGTTTCTGCTCAAGGAAGAGGATTTCGTCACCAGAATAGGTCGCTCCGAGCGTACCAACACCGTGGTGGAGCCCAAGCTTTCCCTGCAGTGGTTCATCAAAATGAAAGAAATCTCCCGCACCGCCCACAAGGTGGTGATGGAAGACGAAATACTTCTCTATCCACCAAAGTTTAAGAACACCTACAACCACTGGATGGAGAATGTACGTGACTGGTGTATCTCCCGACAGCTATGGTGGGGACAGAGAATCCCCGCTTATTACTATGACGAAGGGGAAGAGGACTATGTAGTGGCTGAGTCGCTGGAAGAAGCGGTGATCCTGGCCTGCGAAAAGTCCGGAAAGCAACTGACTGCATCAGACCTAAAGCAAGATGAAGATGTATTGGATACCTGGGCCTCCTCGTGGTTGTTTCCTCTGGCGGTGTTTGATGGTTTCAATGAGAACTGCTTTGATAAAGAAACTGGTAAGGTGATCAACGGCAAAAACGCTGAGCTGGACTACTTCTACCCTACCGACACGCTGGTGACCGCCCCCGAGATTCTATTTTTCTGGGTAGCCAGAATGATCATTGCCGGCTATGAGTACAAGGGTGACAAACCCTTCAAAAATGTATATTTAACCGGTATAGTACGTGACAAACAGCGAAGGAAAATGTCCAAGTCGCTGGGTAATTCCCCAGATCCATTGGATCTCATCAAGCAATATGGAGCAGATGGTGTTCGCACCGGGATGCTCTTCTCCTCTCCTGCCGGAAATGATCTGCTTTTTGACGAAAAGCTGGTGGAGCAAGGTCGAAATTTCTCTAACAAACTTTGGAATGCCTTCCGCCTGGTGAAAGGGTGGAATACAGTGGATCAGCCTCAAAGTGAGGAAAACGCCCTGGCGGCGAAATGGTTTGAGAGTCGTTTCTATGCCGCCAAAGAGGAGCTGGAGGATCACTTCTCCAAGTATCGCCTTTCTGACGCCCTCATGACAGCCTACAAGCTGGTGTGGAATGACTTCTGCAGCTGGTACCTCGAATGGATCAAGCCGGGATTTGAGCAGCCCATAGATCAGAAGACCTATGATCAGACCATCGCCTTTTTTGAGCTGGTGGTGAAGACGCTGCACCCGTTTATGCCTTTCATCACCGAAGAAATCTGGCACACCATACAGGAGCGTGACGAAAACGATTGTCTGATCAAAGCGGCATGGCCTGAAAGTAAGCCTTTTGACAAAAGTGTGTTGACTTCAGGTGATTTGTTATTTGAAATCACCACCAACATCAGGAACCTGCGCAATAGCAAAGGGCTCTCTCCGAAAGAAGAACTTGCCCTGATGGTCAATACCTCCGACCATGCACTTTTCGAACAGATTTCTGCTTCGGTTCAGAAAATGGCTAATGTGTCATCCCTGGACTTCACGGAAGAAAAACCGGACAACTGCTTCAGCTTTGTAGTACAGTCGCATGAGTTATTTGTGCCGGTGACTGAGCAAATCGATGTGGAAGCTGAACGCAAGAAGCTAACAGAAGAGCTGGGGTATACGATAGGGTTCAAAAATTCGGTAGAGAAAAAACTCAGCAATGAACGTTTCGTGAGCGGAGCACCTGAGCAGGTGGTAGCCATGGAAAAGAAAAAGCTGGCAGATGCTGAAGCCAAAATTGCGTCATTAGAGGCTAGCATAGCGTCTCTGGGTAGATAGGACAAATGTTAATCATCCGTAGAGAAAGAGGAGCCACACTGAAGTGTGGCCCCTCTTTGTTTTATCAATCCATTTGAGGATTAATCATGATATTTGACCTTGCATATACTGTTTTCGCCTGAAACCCACATGCATCCATGGTCAACCAACTATTGAAATACTTTCTACCCGACAGACTCGACACGTCCGATTGGGTGGTATCCAGCAAAGCCAAGTACCTCATTTATGGCCACATGGTCACCGTGCTCACCGGTGTGTTGGGAATGATTGTAAACATCAGTCCATTTGACCGGCAACCCTTTTTTATTGATTTAGGACTGATTTCCCTGATGATTGGAAACCTCTTTCTCCTCAAATGGAGTTTCAGACTTTGCAGGTTCAATTTCCACCTGATCACCTGGAGCATCATTTTTGTGCTGGCCACTTTTATCAATCCCCTCTTTTCCTACGAATATTACTTTTTGATCTGGTCAGTTTCAGCCGTCATGCTATTCACCAGCAAACTGAAAATTTATTTCTTCTTCGTAGCAGGCCTTGTTTCTTTTCATCTCCCAAAACTGATCAACCAGCAGGTAGATGCAGAATTTAACTACAACCCTGTTTTTCTTTTTCTAATGCTATTGCTCATTTTTCAGGTTTTTTATGCCACCAACCAATATTACCTGAGCGTGATCAATAGGAAGAATCAGCAACTGGAGCACGACAAAGAACTGATCACCAGACAATCTGAGCAGATTAAGGAAGTAAATGCTCTGCAGACGCGTTTTTTCACCAACATCTCTCACGAAATCCGAACCCCGCTTACCCTCATTTCCGGACCTGTGCGCCAGTTGATAGACTTTGGCAACAACCTCACCGACGAACAGCTTAAACAACTAAGGCTTGCTGATCAAAATGGGAAACGCCTGATGAATCTGGTGGAACAAATCCTGGACATCTCTAAACTGGAAGCAGGAGTCTTGCCCCTCCACATGGCTCAGGCAGACTTGAGCGCTTTTGTTAGAGGAATAGCCAGCTCATTTGAAGCCCTGAGTGAGGTCAAGAAAATAGACCTGATTGTGGAAACACCCGAGGAGCCTACCCAGGTGTGGTTTGACAAGGACAGCATTGAGAAAATCTTGATCAACCTCATTGGGAATGCCTTCAAATTTTCTTCTGATGGAGGACGCATCATAGTGCGACTGGAAACCAACAGTCACGAACAGGCCGTTCTAACCGTGGCGGACACAGGACGTGGCATTTCTGAAGATCAGCTCGCGCACATTTTTGAGCGGTTTTATCATACCGAGAGCGACCTGCAAGGGAGCTCTGGCATTGGGCTGAGTATTGTAAAGGCTCTGGTGGATCGTCTGAATGGCTCCGTCGAAGTGAAAAGCACATCAGGTTCCGGTTCAACCTTCAAGATCACCTTGCCTGCTGGAAAGCATGACTTCCCTGAAGCAAGTATCCAAGAACAAACCGAAGTTAACCACCAGACATCCCCCGTGGCGCTTGGCACTGATGATGCAAGCAGCCCTGTCTTGCACCAACCCGCTGAGGCCGACCGATTACTTATCATCGATGATAACGAGGAGATCCGTGCTTATCTGACGGATCTCCTGAAGGGCACCTACCATATTTTCACTGCCGAAACGGGTAAACAGGGTATAGACGTGGCTTTGCAGCAACTTCCCGACCTGATCCTTTGTGATGTGATGATGCCCGAAAAAGATGGAATAGAAGTCACCAGGATCCTAAAGACCCATGAACTTACCAGTCATATCCCTATCGTACTGCTTACCGCAAAGGGGGACTCATCCAGCAAGGTGAAGGGATTGGAATCTACTGCAGATGATTACGTGGTGAAACCTTTTGACAGAAAAGAACTGATGGCCAGGATTTCCACGCTGCTGATCAACCGCAGAAAGATCCGAAATAAATTTTCCAATACGTTCATCACAAAAGCTGACGACCTGGACGTACCATCACTTGACAAACAGTTTCTCAATAAAGTGCTCGGCCTCATGGAAGAGCATCTGGCTGATGACACCTTTACAGTAGAAAAACTCGGTGAGCTCATTGGCATGAGCAGGAGCCAGCTCCACCGCAAGCTCACAGCCATCATTGGGCAGTCTCCAAAGAAAATGATCAAAACCATGCGACTGCAAAGGGCGCTCGACCTGCTGAAAAAGCAAGCTGGAAATGTGTCCGAAATCGCCTATATGACCGGTTTCTCCAGTCCGGGATATTTCGCATCTTCCTTCCGGGAGGAGTTCGGAATCACCCCTGGAGAGGTGGGCAAAAAAACGATCAATTCTTAGGCAAATTCTGATAAATACCCCTTTTGCTACAAAAACGGAAGTCTTTGCAACAAAACTGACACCCACCCCACCATGATCTTCAGAGGTTTGTCTTACCAAACCAAATAGCCAGATTATGAAATACTCAGTACTTGTTGTTAGCGTATTGATCGCTCTCAATTTTTCCACAGCACAAACCTTCACAAAATCAGAAAGCCTCTCTTCCGCACTCACGGATATCGGATTCAGCAACATCGCCTGGGGGGACTACGACCAGGATGGAGACGAAGACCTGGTGATCAATGGAATTTCTAATGCAGGAAATACCTGCGAAATATACCGAAACGAGGGCGGAACACTGCTGAATATCGAAGCAGAAATCGCCCCATTCTATAGAGGATCTATGGACTGGGGCGATTTTGACGGAGACGGTGACCTTGACCTCCTGATTACCGGAATGAGTGACAATGGGCCTTTGTCTATCATCTATCAGAACACTAACGGTGTTTTTCAGGACATTGAAGCCAACCTCATTCCGATTGGACAAACCGGATACAGTGATGCCCGATGGGGTGACTATGACGCAGATGGTGATTTGGACATAGCGATGAGCGGTAGCAATATCGACTTTGAGAATGACGCCTATATCTATAGAAATGACAATGGTGTATTTGTGGATACAGAGACCAACCTGGAACAAATCGCTGGCACGGTCCATTGGATTGACTATGACCTGGATGGTGATCTTGATTTGTTCATCAGCGGCGATGGGTATTTTAACATAGAGGCTCGATTGTATCAATATAACAATGGCACATTCACAGACACAGAGTTTGCTTTCACTGGCCTTACAAATGCCTATCAGGATTGGGCAGACTATGATGGGGATGGAGATCCTGACCTCCTCATTTCCGGGCAAACAGTGGATTTGGATGTGGTTTGCTTCATTTACAGAAATGACATCAGCAACTTTATCAATATAGAAGCAACCATTACAGGCACCTTATTTGGCTCCGTCCAGTGGGGTGATTTTGATGCAGATGATGACCTGGACATCCTGATCGCCGGCGACACCACCGGTCAGGGAACCTCCATCGCCAGAATTTACGAAAACATTAACGGCACTTTTTATGCGTTGAGCGAAGAATTTCCCCTCACCTACTACGGTGAAGTAAAATGGGCAGATTATGACAATGATTTTGACCTGGACGTACTCATCACCGGCCTGAGTGAGGAATTTTCAGCCCCCTTTTCCGAGTTTTGGGTGAACAGCACCGACCCTAACTTTGGTCCGGATTCCCTTCACCTCAGCAACCTTAAAGTCAATCTATCTGCAGGAGAAAACACCCTCATAGGTGATTTATCAAGCCACGACCTCAACGCCTCCGACGTACTCACCTTTAGCCTTGTGTACGATGCGCAAGCGTCCGGAGTCTACAATGGCGCATTTCACATTTCCGAAAATCAACTGTATGTAAACAATACACGCAATATGTGGGCCGGTACCTTCCCGATCATCATAGGTGTGAGTGATGGGGAGCTTACACTTACAGATACCTTCAACATTCAGGTGGTTGACGACATAATACCCATTGATGAGTTTGTTCTGGATAGTGCCAACTCCGCTATGCTTCCCAACCTCTTCTTCAGCGAAGCAGATTGGGGTGACTATGATGGGGATGGAGACATGGATCTGGTAATCACCGGAACGCCAGCCACTACCAGCATATACCGGAATGATGAGGGTGTATTCACCAATATAGAAGCCGGACTGGAAATGGCGGAAGATGGCCCCGTCAGATGGGGTGATTTTGATGGAGATGGAGACCTTGATCTGGCAGTGGGCGGCTCGAGTAAAATATATCGAAATGATGAAGGCACCTTTGTAGACATAGAAGCCAACATAGTTGAAGTTTCATCCGGGGCTATGGCCTGGGGCGATTACGACGGAGATGGGGATCTGGACCTGGCGCTATCGGGCATCACAGCGTCTAGCGATAAAATAAGTAAAATATACCGTAACGATGACGGCATCTTCGTGGACACTGATAGTCCCCTCACCGGAGTATCCTATGGAGACCTGGCCTGGGGCGATTATGATAATGACGGTGATCTGGACCTGGCACTATCTGGTGACGGGCGGTTTATTCTTTACACCATCATTTACCTCAATACTGACAACACCTTTTCTGAAACAATAAGCCTGGAGGGCCTCTCTGAGTCTGCCTTGAACTGGGGCGACTATGATAACGATGGCGACCTGGACCTGCTCGCTGCTGGCAGAAACATTGATCTAACCCCCCGAACCATCATCTATCAAAACCAGAATAACACTTTCGTGGACACAGAGGCAATCCTTCCGGGCGTGAGCTTTGGACATGCCGAATGGGGAGATTATGACCATGATGGTGACCTTGATATCCTCCTGGTAGGTGATACTGGCAACTCCGAGTACATCTCCACTGTACTAAGAAATGACGGTGATGGCTTCACTGATACCCAAGCCTATCTACCCCAAGTGACCTTCGGTGTTGCCAAATGGGCCGATGTGGATGGCGACAGTGACCTGGACGTGCTAGTCACCGGGCTAAATGAAATCAGCTCGGACTTTGCACTCACCCAATACTGGCTCAATACCATCAACCCTAACCGTAGCCCCAGTGCCCTCAGGCTGTCAGATACAATCGTATTGCAGTCATCGGGAGAAAATACTCAAGTGGGTCTTCTAAGCACAGAAGATGCTGACGCAGATAACCTGCACACTTACACCCTGATAGAGGGTGAAGGCAGTACGCATAACTCACTGTTCAAAATTCAAGAAAATGCCCTAATCATCCTGAATGCTCATCTGGCGGCTGGTGAATATTTTATCCGCATTCAGGTTAGTGATAGCGGCGGGGGAACATTCGAAAATACCTTAGTAGTGGCGGTAATAGACGATGTTCCCCCAATTCTTATTCCTTCGGACACCCTGTTCTACCTGGATCAAACAGGGGCAGTTACGCTCACAGCCAATAACATAGCAGGAGAAAGCTATGACCCCTATTCAGGAACCATAACCATGAGCATGGAACGGGGAAACTTTTACTGTGAAGACGTGGGCCCGCAGGAAGTCAGCATTTCGGCCACTGACGCCCATGGTAACACCACCAGTGAGCAGGTTACTATCAGCATTGCCGATACCTTAAGTCCAAAAGTGCAGGATGGTGCGCTCACTTTATATCTGAATGCTGCTGGTGCCGCCATCATCACTTCGGATCAGTCTATGGCCCTTGTTTCTGACAACTGTGGTATTATGAGCACCAGTGTCAGCCAATCCGAATTCAGCTGTGAAAACCTGGGTACTCAGGAAATTACCGTTACCACTGAAGACCACAGTGGTAACTCCACACAGGCACCTATACAGGTAACCCTACTTGATACCCTGGCCCCTATTGCTTCGCTGAAAACAGCCACAGTGGAGCTGAAAGCCGATGGACTGACCACAATGACATTTGCAGACCTGGACAACGGAAGCCTGGACAATTGCGGTATTGAAAGCTCAATCCTGAGTAAGGACACTTTCACCTGTGAGGATCTCGGTGAAAATCAAATCACCATAACGCTGGAGGATGCCAGCGGGAATGTAACCACAGCCACCACACTGGTGACCGTGACTGACCCAGCGGCCCCTGTAGCTCACTTGCAAGAGCTCACTCTAGACCTAAATGATCTTGGAACCGTAACTATCTCAAGCGAGGACATTGATGATGGCAGCACCGATAATTGCGGTATTGAAAGCTTTATCCTTAGTAAGGACACTTTCACCTGTGAGGATCTTGGCGAAAATGAAATCACCGTGACGCTGGAAGATGCCAGCGGGAATGTGACCACAGCCACCACACTGGTGACCGTGACTGACCCAGCGGCCCCCGTAGCTCACCTGAAAGAACTCACCCTAGACCTAAATGATCTGGGAACCGTAAGTATCTCAAGCGAGGACATTGATGATGGCAGCACCGATAATTGCGGCATTGAAAGCTTTATCCTCAGTAAGAACACTTTCACCTGTGAGGATCTCGGTAAAAATCAAATCACCATAACGCTGGAGGATGCCAGCGGGAATGTAACCACAGCCACCACACTGGTGAATGTGACCGATCAAATGGCTCCTGCAGCTCACCTGAAAGAACTCACCCTAGACCTAAATGATCTGGGAACCGTAACTATCTCAAGCGAGGACATTGACGATGGCAGCATCGATAATTGCGGCATTGAAAGTTTTGTCCTCAGTAAGGACACTTTCACCTGTGAGGATCTTGGCGAAAATGAAATCACCGTGACGCTGGAAGATGCCAGCGGGAATGTGACCACAGCCACCACACTGGTGACCGTGACTGACCCAGCGGCCCCCGTAGCTCACCTGAAAGAACTCACCCTAGACCTAAATGATCTGGGAACCGTAAGTATCTCAAGCGAGGACATTGATGATGGCAGCACCGATAATTGCGGCATTGAAAGCTTTATCCTCAGTAAGAACACTTTCACCTGTGAGGATTTAGGAAATAATGAAGTGGTAATCACCCTCACGGACAAAGATGGTAATACTACTGTAGGTAGCACCATTGTTACCATTCTGGATCGCACTGCCCCCACAGCCATTCTTCAAGGTCTTACTATCCAGCTAGATCCCCTGGGCACAGCCATCCTCACCCCCGAAGCGGTGGATAATGGAAGTTCGGACAATTGCGGTTTGGATCAGATAAAACTCTCTAAAGAAACTTTTGGGTGTGATGACATTGGCACCCAGGAGATCACGGTAACCCTGACTGATTTATCGGGGAATGAGACCTCTGAAGTAGTGAATATCATAGTAGTAGGAAACTGTGATCCCCTACATATGGTTGGTGAATTGGAAATGAGTATTTGGCCTAATCCGGCTGATCAGCTTCTGAGGGTATCGCTCAGGAAAGACTATATCTCTCATACGCTGAGGCTGTCAGATGTATCAGGAAAGACAATAGCCAATTTCCCTATCAGTCAGGAACTGATGGAGCTTGACATTTCAGCGTTGAACCCGGGAATATATTTCATCTCTATTCAAGGCAGAGGTGCTCAACTTATCAAATTCATCAAGCGCTAAATCAGAACCTGGCGGCCATCAGCAAGTTCAGGTCTTTATAGCCCAAATTGAACTTGCGAGCCAGGTGAATATTGCAAATGCTACCACGATAGGTATAAACCCCTCGCATAAACCAGGGGTGGTTGAAGATCATTTCATCCACCCCTCCTGCGTCTGCCACGTGCAACAGAATAGGTGTGAAAATATTTGAAATGGCTATGGAAGCTGTACGTGATACCCTGGAAGCAATGTTGGGCACGCAGTAGTGGATCACGTCGTGTTTCTTGAAGGTCGGTTTTTTGTGGCTGGTCATCTCGCTGGTTTCGATACAGCCTCCCTGATCAATGCTCACGTCTATTATGACCGAACCGGATTTCATCTTAGCCACAATCTCTTCCGTGATGACACACTTATTTCTACCCTTTTCGGCACGTATGGCGCCTATTACCACATCCGCTTTGCTAATGGCGCCCTCCAGTGTAGCATTGTCAATCGTAGACGTATGAATCTGTTGCCCAAGAGCATGCTTGATTCGCCTCAGTTTATAAATATGATTGTCAAAAATCTGGATATCCACACCGAGCCCTATGGAAGCTCTGGCGGCATATTCTGCCACGGTACCTGCACCCAGGATGACCACCTGAGTTGGCGGCACACCTGTGATCCCACCCAGGATCACCCCTTGCCCACCATTGGTATTGCTGAGCAATTCTGCCGCGATAAGCATCACCGCACTACCGGCTATCTCGCTCATGGCCCGCACAAGCGGAAGCCCCCCTACTTTGTCTTCGATGAACTCGTAGGCAATGGCAGTGATCTTCTTTGCATTGAGTGCATGAATATATTCTACTGATTGGCGACCCGACTGAAATGCGGAAATGATGGTAGCTCCATCATTGAGGTATTCTATTTCCTCCAGTGTGGGCGGCTCCACTTTCAAAATGATATTGGCTTTAAAAACCTCCTTGGCGGAGTTTACAATTTTAGCACCAGCTTCACTATACTCTCTGTCTGAATAATGCGCGGACTTCCCCGCTCCTGCTTCTACCCAGATTTCGTGTCCGTTGGCAGCCAGCACCTCCACTGACTCTGGTTTGAGGGTCACTCTGCTCTCCTGTAGCGAAATCTCCTTAGGTACCCCTATAAACAATGATTTTGATCCTCTCTTAATCTTTGCAGGTGCCTCTTGTGGGTACATGCTCCGCTCACGGGCTAATTCCGCAAAACCCGATTTCATTTTATCCGCCATGTGAAGCTATGGTTATTTCACGTCCATTGTCTCCCACTAATTTAATACTTATTTCAAGGTGATTTTCAGGTATCAATTCTTTTATCATCTCCGGCCACTCTATCAGACAAATATCTCCTGAATAAAAATATTCATCCACTCCGATATCGAGCGCTTCCTGCAGCTTTTCTATCCGATAAAAATCAAAATGATAAATGGGGTCATCCTCCATGTCCCGGTATTCATTCACAATGGAAAAAGTAGGTGAACTCATGGGATCCTGTACACCAAGACGCTCACAGATCACCTTGATGAGGGTGGTCTTACCAGCTCCCATCTCTCCATTGAAACAGACGATGCGTTGCGCTGTGAGTAGTGGCAGCAATGCATCCGCCACAGCATTCAACTCCCCTTCTTCACTAATTAAAATTGTTTTCATTTAGGTGCCAGCTCTACCAAAGGTATGATCATCTCCTCCATGCTCACCCCACCATGCTGGAAGGTGTCTTTATAGAAGTTGACGTAGTAATTGTAATTATTTGGATAGGCAAAGAAAAAATCTTCGCGCGCAAATGCAAAGGCTGTGCTCACGTTTACTTTTGGCAACCTGAATTCATCGGGGTCTCTGGTGAATAGTACTCCCTTCTCTTCAAAGGCAAGATTTCGCCCGGCTTTATACCGCAGGTTGGTATTGGTGTTTCTGTCACCCACTATTTTATAGGGCTTTTTCACCCTGATGGTCCCATGATCCGTGGTGATCACCACCTTCACATCTTTACCGGATAAGTAGCGCAAAAGGTCATAAAGCGATGAATGTGAGAACCACGACTTGGTGATAGACCGATACGCTGATTCATCTGGAGCCAGCTCTCGGATCATCTGCATATCTGTACGGGCATGCGACAGCATGTCTACAAAATTGAATACAATAGCGTTGAAGTCATTTTTCATCAGGTTTTTGACATTGTCCGTGAGGTTCTTACCATCACTGGCCTTGATGATCTTGTGATAGCTGGCTTTTACCTGAAGACGCTCTTTCTCCAGATTTTTCATTAACAACTGCTCCTCATAGAGGTTCTTTCCATCCTCATCATCTTCACCCACCCACAGGTCGGGATGATTTTTGGCAATATCCAGAGGCATCTGTCCTGCAAAAAGGGCATTTCTGGCGTAAGCCGTAGTAGTTGGCAATATAGAATAGTAGTAGTCTTTGTTCACAATATTGAATAACTCCGATATTTCGGGTTCCAATATTTCCCATTGATCAAATCTGAGATTATCTATGACGATGAGGAAAACCGGCTTTTCACTTTTCAGTAAAGGGAATACCTTCTTCTTGAGTACCTGATGAGAAAGCAAAGGCCTGTCCACATCAGGATCGGTGATCCAATCGCGATAGTTGTCCACGATGAAGTCAGAAAACCGCTGATTGGCCTCCGAGCGCTGAGTATTCAGCACCTCCAACATACTTTTATCATCTGTACTATCAATCTCCAGATCCCAGTACACCAGCTTTCTGTAGAGATCTGCCCACCCCTCAAAATCATCCAGATCCTGCACTGTCATGCTCAACTTCTGAAATTCCTGCTGATAGCTTTGGTTGGTATGCTCAGATACGATGCGCTTATTGTCCAGAATTTTCTTGACCGAGAGGAGTATTTGATTCGGGTTCAGTGGTTTGATCAGGTAATCGGCTATTTTCGCACCGATGGCCTCCTCCATGATGTGTTCTTCTTCACTTTTGGTGATCATGACCACTGGCAGGTTCGGGTGCGTGGATTTAATGTAATTGAGGGTTTCCAGACCGGACATCCCTGGCATATTTTCATCTAAAAAAACCAAATCGAAGGTGTGATGATCTATTTCCTCCAGTGCATCCGATCCGCTATTGACCGGAGTGATCTCAAATCCTTTGTTACTTAAAAAAAGGATGTGTGGCTTGAGGAGATCTATTTCATCATCAGCCCATAAAATTCTATATTTCTGCATTCATCTATTTTTGACGTAAGTGAACAAATATCAAACCGCTTTTTCAATTTGAACAAAAAGAAAATTTTAAACGATCCCGTGTACGGGTTTATCAATATACCCAACGAACTGGTCTTTGATATTATTGAACACACATATTTTCAAAGATTGCGTAGGATCAAACAACTCGGTCTCACAGACTTTGTTTATCCGGGTGCTTTGCATACCAGGTTTCACCATGCCATAGGGGCTACCTACCTCATGCAAAAAACCCTTGACACCCTACGTAGCAAAGGGGTCATGATCTTTGATGCAGAGTATGAAGCTGCGCTGGTGGCCATCCTTTTGCATGATGTTGGGCACGGGCCGTTCTCTCACACCCTGGAGTTCAGTTTATTTAAAGACGTGCAGCATGAGCAGATTTCGCTTTGGATTTTTGATAAACTCAATAAAGAATTTGGCGGCCGACTGGAGTTGGCCAAGCAGATTTTTACGGGAAAATATCATCGGAAATTTCTTCATCAGCTGGTCTCCAGCCAGCTGGACGTGGACCGGCTGGACTACCTGAAGCGCGATAGTTTCTTTACCGGGGTGTACGAGGGCACCATAGGTGCGGAGCGGATCATCAAAATGCTGAACGTCGAAAACGATCAGTTGGTAGTAGAAGAAAAAGGGATTTACAGCATCGAAAACTTCCTCAGTGCCCGTCGCCTGATGTATTGGCAGGTGTACCTTCACAAAACGGCTGTTTCGGCAGAGGCCATGCTCATCTCGCTGATTAAGCGTGCTAAGAAACTCACTCAAAGTGGGAAAGATATTCCCGCAACGCCTGCCTTCAGGATTTTTCTGGAGCGCAACATCACCCAGCAGGAGTTCTTCGACGATAAAGACCTCCTGGATGTATTTGCCATGCTGGACGACATGGATGTGTGGGGCTCCATCAAAATGTGGCAGTCTCATGATGACGTGGTGTTGAGCAAACTAAGCAATGATCTGCTCAACCGCAGGCTTTTCGGCATTCGGCTGTCCAATGACAAATTCAGCTCAGAGCAAATCGATCAGGTCCTGCAGCAATTACTCGCACAGGGCTACTCTGCCCAGGAGGCTAAGTATTTTATCCAAAAGGGCTCCATCAGTAATGCAGCCTATATTGCCAAAGGCGGCAGCATCAATATCCTGATGAAGAGTGGAGAGGTAGTGGACGTGGCTCAGGCTACCGATCTACCCAACATCAAAGCCATGAGCAAAATCGTGAAGAAATACTATCTCTGCTTCCCCAAAAACCTATCTTTACCCGTCTGAACGCCAGGTGTAAAACCACACTTATGAATTTAACGGTAGGTCAAATTGCGGAGATATTGAATGGAGAAGTAGCCGGCGATCCGAATATCCTTATTCTGGGCATTTCTAGTCTGGAGGACGCTCAGTGCGATTCTGTTTCTTTTTTGGCCAACCCCAAATATGAACAGCATTTATATAATACACATGCTGCCGCGGTGATTGTAGGCGTGGATTTTGTACCCAAGCAATCGACTAAAACAGTCCTCATCAGGGTGAATGATCCCTATCTGAGTTTCACTGCGCTGCAGGCAGAGTACCAACGACTCACTATCCTGAAGAAGACCGGAATAGAGGCTCCTGTACATTTGGGAACAGACTTCTCACATTCTGATGGGCTTTATCTCGGTGCATTTGCCTACATAGGCGACCATGTCACCATCGGGAAGAATGTGAAAATACACCCTCAGGTATACATTGGGGACCATTGCACCATAGGTGATCACACGATCATCTATCCCGGAGCTAAGATCTACGAAAGAACCATCATCGGAGCTTATTGCAACATTCAGGCAGGGGCGGTCATTGGTTCACACGGGTTTGGATTTGCCCCCAAGCCGGATGGCTCCTATCAAAACATCCCGCAAACTGGAAATGCGGAGCTGGGCAACCATGTAGATATCGGGGCCAATACCACCATTGACTGTGCTACCCTCGGCACCACCCGCATTGGGGATGGGGTGAAAATCGACAACCTTGTACAGATTGCCCACAATGTGGAAATAGGAAAGCATACGGTGATTGCTGCCCAAACAGGCATTTCAGGTTCTGCCAAGGTGGGCAAGCACGTGATGATCGGTGGGCAGGTAGGTACGGTGGGGCACATTCACATAGCCGATCATACCAAAGTCGGCGCCCGATCGGGGGTTACCAAAAGCACCAAATCTGATCAAATTCTGTTTGGTGTGCCAGCCATGGATCGTCATGGGTACCTGAAATCATACGCCATTTACAAAAAGCTTCCAGAGCTGATGGCGTGCATTCAGGAACTTGAGCAAAAAATCCTAAATTTGACCCCCAACAGCCCAAAATGAAAGTTTACCAACAGACCATCAGGAAGCCAATAACCCTCTCAGGAGTGGGACTACATACAGGTATGGCGGCAAACATTACGTTCAAACCTGCCCGACCCAACCATGGCATCAAGTTTCAACGTACGGACCTCAAAGACCAACCCATCATAGAAGCGGATGTGGACTATGTGATTGATGTGAACCGAGGAACAACGCTGGAAAAAGATGGAGCAAGGGTTCAAACCATAGAGCATGTACTTGCGGCATTGGTGGGAATGGAAATAGACAATATCCTGATCCAGTTGGACAGTCAGGAGACACCGATCATGGATGGAAGTGCCGGTCCTTTCGTGGACGCCTTCCTCAAAGTGGGGATCGAAGAGCAAAACGCCCAGCGTAACTTTTATGAAATCCCGGAAAGCATCTTTTATCAGGACAAAAGTCTGGGAGTGGAGATTGCCGCACTTCCGCTGGATGATTACCGCGTGACTGTGATGGTAGACTACAGCTCCAAAGTACTGGGGAGCCAGCATGCTTCCCTCAATAAGCTCGAAGATTTTCAAAATGACATTGCCAGGAGCCGCACGTTCTGCTTTCTTCACGAAATAGAAGAACTCTACAAAAACGACCTGATCAAAGGGGGCGACCTCAGTAATGCTGTGGTGGTAGTGGATAGAAAGGTGAGACCAGAAGAAGTCGCTAAGCTCAGCAAACTACTGAACAAACCAAAGATTGATTTTTATGGCGAGGGCATTCTCAATGACGAGAAACTCCTCTACCCCAACGAACCAGCCAGGCACAAACTACTGGATGTACTGGGAGATCTGGCACTGGTGGGCAGGCCCATCAAAGCGCAGATACTGGCAGCCAGACCAGGTCACACTACCAACGTGGCCTTTGCCAGAAAGCTCAAAAAAATCATGAGTGAGGCCAGCCACATTCACATTCCCCAGTACGATCCTAAGGTACCGGCTGTTCTGGACATCAATAAGATCTCCAAAATACTGCCCCACCGATATCCTTTCCTGTTGATAGATAAGATTTTTCACCTGGACGATGAGCAGGTGGCTGGCATCAAAAATGTGACCATGAACGAGCCTTTCTTTGCAGGTCACTTTCCGGGAAACCCGGTAATGCCAGGTGTACTCCAGGTGGAGGCCATGGCCCAGATTGGTGGTATCCTGGTACTCAATACGGTACCAGACCCTGAAAACTATTGGACCTACTTTTTGGGGATCGAAAACTTCAAATTCAGGAAAATGGTGGTGCCTGGAGATACACTGGTGATGAAGCTCGAGCTCATGCAGCCCATCAGAAGGGGATTTGCGAAAATGAAAGGTGTGGCATATGTGGGTAACAACCTGGTGTGTGAAGGAATCATGACTGCCAGCATTGTAAGAAAAGATGTATGACGAGTACGCTTTCATACATTCATCCTCAGGCTCAAATAGCTGAAAATGTAACCATTGAAGCCTTTTGCTCTATCGCTGCAGATGTGGTGATTGGAGAAGGTACCTGGATTGGTCCCAACTCTACCATCATGGATGGCGCCCGAATTGGGAAAAACTGTCGCATATTTCCCGGTGCCGTGATCTCCGCCGAACCCCAGGACCTTAAGTATAAAGGTGAGCGATCAACTGCCACCATTGGTGACGATACCATCATCAGAGAGTGCGTGACCATCAATAAGGGAACCAGGCTTGATAGAAATGACACCAAAATTGGCAGAAACTGCGTGCTGATGGCCTACACACATGTGGCCCATGACTGTATCATTAGAGATCACGTTATTCTAGCCAATGCCGTGCAAATGGCCGGGCATGTACACATCGGTGAGTATGCTTTTGTTGGGGGCACCACAGCCATCCACCAGTTTGTGAAAATCGGTGCCCATACCATGATATCCGGTGGCTCGCTGGTGAGAAAAGATGTACCACCCTATGTAACTGCCGCCCGCGATCCCCTCTCATATGCCGGAGTGAATTCCACTGGGCTCAGAAGGCGGGCTTTCTCCAACGATAAAATCAGAGAAATACAGGATATCTATCGAATCTTTTACCTTAGCGGCCTCAACAATACTGAGGCACTTGACAAAATCAAAATGGAGTTGAATCCTTCCGTGGAGCGGGATGACATCATCAAATTCATTGAAGACTCCAACCGTGGTATGATGCGGGGAAATAAAGATTAGCAGATGAAGATCACGCTCACTGACCTTGGTAAAAAATATAACCGCGAATGGGTTTTCCGGCACCTCAACTTTGAGATCAATCCCGGAGATACTATCGCCATCACAGGACACAATGGATCTGGAAAATCCACGCTACTGAAAGTATTGGGTGGCTATCTTACGCCTTCTCAAGGCAAGGTGACCTACGGAGACAACAGGGAGCATATTCAGACACAATTTAGTTTTGCTGCTCCCTACCTCAACCTTCTGGAAGAATTCACACTGAAGGAGCACCTGGCTTTTCATAGTAAATTCAAAAAAGCCCTGTGTCCACATGAAGAGATGCTCTCACTGAGCAACCTCACCGGTGCTGAGGACAAGTTGGTCAAAGATTTCTCCTCAGGCATGAAGCAACGCTTGAGACTGGTGCTGGCCTTTTTTTACGAATCCTCCCTTCTGCTCCTGGACGAGCCCACTTCCAACCTCGATCAGGATGGTACGGACTGGTACCTCTCCATGCTTCAGAAAGTTTCCGATGAACAAACCATGATCATCGCTTCCAATCAACCACAGGAATATGCTGGCGCCAATCAAATCATTTCCATAGAAAATTTCAAGCAATGACAATAAAGGATACCCTGAGGCGTTTGACTCTCAGTATCCAACCTACCGGGTAAGATAATTCTCCAATATTCTTCTGGGTAAAGTGATATAAAATTCTTATTTTTCAATAATTTGCAACTGTCTTAACTAAATTTGACAAAAATCACTCTATGAAAAGAATCACTCAACTACTAACTGCCTTAGTATTTTGTTCTTTAATTGTTTTCGTTTCTTGCAAAAAGAAGAAGAAGTCTGAAAAGGACGATCCAAGAGATGCTGTGGGAATGGCATTATCTAAAACATGGTCGCCTACTTCTGTGACCAAGGATACCGAAAATCGCACCGAGTGGGATGGTTTCACCATTGGATTCACCTACAATTCAGAAACTGACATTGGCGGCTACTCTGTAAGCGGAGTTCCTTCTAACGAAGGTGCCAGCGATGTTTGGGGTTCTGGTTTGAGTTGGACATTTGATGGAGAAGACGAGTCTGCTGACACTGGAACTATCCTGAGAAGTGATGGAGTTACAGTGCAAGCTACTCTTGACAATCCGGACGCGCCTACTACGTTAACGCTCTCATTCACCATTACTGACGCCAGCGCAAGAGCGGCAGGCTTTAACGGTGCGTGGATCTTTACCCTAGCGGCAAACTAATTAAAAACATATTCAATATCTTTGGGGAGTGGTTTTTGACCATTCCCTTTTTTTATGCTTTACCAGGACAAATACTTCGATCAGGACAAGAATTCGATACTCAGGGCGGCCCAGGGGTTCGTGGAACCGCAGCTCTTGCAGCGTTGGGTTGAAATTGCTTTTGATAGTTATATGGCGCTGGAAAATCCAATGGGTCTGGTAGATGATTTCATTCTTCGACTCAAAAGCATAGAAAAATACGATACCTCCCTGCTCGAAGAGCTTTATGAAATTCTGGCTGCCATTTATCGATACGAAAAAGGGAATAATCAGCTGGAAATCATATGGGACGGTCGTAGCCACTACGAAGTGTACGCCGAAAACTGGTCCGAAAGCTTTGAAAAATGGGTTCAGTATTTCTGTACACAGCCGGAAATCTATCGAGCCATTCTGAAAGCCTGTATTCTGCAGCAAGGCACCAACACCAAGTTTCTCTATTACGGAATGCGTAAAACCATTCTGGGGCACTTCAACCTGCGCATTACCAGAAATAAGACCCTAAAAACTGCCTGAGTTTAGCGTTGTCTGATCTCGAATGTAGGATAATCCTCATCGGGAGCTTCCCATGACTCCACCCGATTGACCACCGCAAATTGGGGGCCCTCTTTGCTCCATTCCAGTAATTCCGCCAGCTTTTTGTAATCCCCTTCGGCATGTATTAGCACAGAGCCTTCCACCTCATTCTGAACCCAGCCTTTTAGTTTCAGATCATCAGCCAGATTCTTGGTAGAAGCCCTGAAAAAGACTCCTTGTACCTTTCCAAAACACCTGATTTCTAAAGCCATAGGTTAGTTCATTAAAATATCTCTGGCACTCGAAGTACCAATCCTGTCTGCTCCGGCAGCCAAAAGTTTCTCCACCTGAGTCCTTGTTTTGATGCCCGCAGAGGCCTTAATCCCCACACTGGAGGGAAGCGTACCCCTCAAAAGCGTAATGTGCTCTACTGTAGCCTCTCCGCCTTTGGCAAACCCAGTGGAGGTCTTCACGAAATCCACCCCAGCATCCGCACAAAGTCTTGCTGCTCTACAGATTTCTTCATCGCTCAAGTAGGCTACTTCTATAATCACCTTGAGTAAGGCCTCATGTTCATGCGCCAGTTTGGACATCTTCGCAAACTCCACTTTCGGCCAGGGCATCCCATCTTTGAACGCCGAAACATTCATGACCAGATCAAGTTCATTGGCACCATCTCGCAGAGCCAAACGAGCCTCTTCTATTTTAGTTTCGGTCATCTGATAACCCAGAGGAAATCCTATAACGGTCACCAGCTGCAGATCTGCGCTTGCAATTTCGCGGGAAGCCCGCTTCACCCAGAAAGGAGGAACACACACGCCCAAAACCTGCAAGTCCTTAGCTTCGCTTACCAAAAAATCCACTTCCTTGCCAGTTATCTGTGGATTGAGATTGGTGGATTCTATGAATCGGGCCAGTTGGTTCATTTCGTAGGTTAGCTTAGTGCGTCAATCCGCACTCTTTACAGAATTTCTTCTTGCCATTTGGGCGCTTTTTCGGAGGCTTTTTGTGTCCAAAATAGAGCGGATCAGAGTATTGCGGCTTGGCCGCCTTCTTCTCCATCTTCGCCTTCTTTCGGGTAGTGTTGGCGATCCGCTTTCTGAATTCGGCCACCTCCTCCGCTCCTGTCAACTGACGATCTTTCTTTTTAAAAACCCTAAAAAGAAAAAACTGCTTTTTAGCCTTCTTGGACGACTGGTACCTGGCAGATGGAGGCTTGGGAGCATTCACATCCCGGGTAGACTGGCTAAAGCCGCATACCACCAATCCAAAAATGAAAAACGAAAAAATGACTACCTTATAAATCATACACCAATTGGGGTCTTTCCGCTCAAAACGAAAAAACCCCACTATATTATTATAATGTTCCTCTAATTTCCTGCTCTCTCTCTATCGCCTCGAAAAGCGCCTTGAAGTTGCCCTTACCAAAAGACTTAGCCCCTTTTCTCTGAATGATTTCAAAAAACATGGTCGGCCTTGGCTCTATCGGCTTGGTAAAAATCTGAAGCAGGTAACCCTCATCATCACGATCCACCAATATTCCCAGGTCACGCAAAGGGCTCAACTCCTCATCTATTTCTCCTACTCTGTCCAGCAAATCTTCATAATACACTGCCGGAACTCTCAAGAACTCAACCCCACGGTCTCTCAGGGCCGTGACCGTCTCGATGATATTGTCCGTAGCCACTGCGATGTGCTGAATACCCGATCCTTCGTAAAAATCCAGGTATTCCTCAATTTGGGACTTCTTCTTACCCTCAGCAGGTTCGTTGATTGGAAACTTAATCCGGCCATTTCCATTGCTCATCACTTTACTCATGAGGGCCGTATACTCTGTGGAAATGTCCTTATCGTCAAACGATACCAGCTGAGAAAATCCCATTACCTCTGCGTAAAATTTTACCCAGGTGTTCATCTCTCCCCAGCCTACATTGCCCACCATATGATCTACGTATTTCAGACCTATAGGAGCAGGCTGATAGTCCGTTTTCCACTCTACATACCCGGGAAGAAACACCCCGTGGTAATTTTTTCGCTCCACAAACATATGCACCGTTTCGCCATAGGTGTATATTCCTGCTTTTACCACTTCACCGTGTTCATCCTTTTCCACCACGGGCTCCATATAAGATTTGGCACCTCTGGCAGTCGTCTCTTCATAAGATTTGCGGGCATCATCTACCCATAGTGCTACTATTTTCACACCATCACCATGCTGATCAATATGCCTGCCGATATCAGTGCCTGATTTCAGGGGTGAGGTAAGCACCAATCGGATTTTATCCTGTACAAGCACATAAGATTCCCGATCCTTGAGACCAGTTTGCAGGCCTGCATACGCCAGGTCCTGAAAGCCGAAGGCCGTCTTATAGTAATGTGACGCCTGCTTGCAATTACCGACATAGATTTCCAGGTAGTCTGTGCCGTTGATTGGTAAAAAATCTGTTTCGTTTGGGGTCATTTTGTTTTGGGTTAATGTTCTTTCCATCACATTGCGTCTTTTTGTTACGAAGTTAGCCGGATTACGGCGCTAATTCAAGTGAATAGAGATTAGGTTTTGTGACATCAAAACTTCAAAAGGGCAATTAAATTGGGCATATTTACGTTTCAGAAAGACTACCGATGAAGCTATTCTTAATTCTCATTTTACTAGCCATTTCCGCACCTTTGCTCGCTCAATCTCCTGTAGAGAGCCAGATGTACGCCAAGATGGATCAGGCCGCCGAATTGATGGAGCAAGGGAAATATGAAGAAGCCAATGAAGTTTATTTATATGTGCTGAAGCATATGACTGCTCTGCCGTCTGATCTGGCTTTTTATTTTGGGAAAAACAGCTACCACCTGGATAAATACAAGCAAAGCATCAACTGGCTGAATAAATATATACAGCTAAAAGGCACACAGGGTCGGTTTTATGATGAAGCTGTGAAATACCTCCAGTATTCAGAAGAAGAATATCTGAAAATAGCCCAGCAAAATACGGCCGATCTAAAATCAGACCTAAGTGGCGAAGACTATGACTGTGGAGGGCTGGAAAAGATGATCTGTCCGGTTTGCAGAGGTCAGGGTGTGGTAATCAAGCAGGGGCCTTTTGACCTGATCTATAAAACCTGCCCCTACTCGGCAGGTGAGCCATATCTCACCTGCGAGGAGTATAATCTTTTCATGAAGGGTCAGCTGGAACCAAAGGATAGTAATTAATTACCAACCTAGTACATAGCCAAAAATCAGTGGAGCCACAATGGTAGCATCTGATTCCACAATGAACTTTGGGGTATCAATATCCAGTTTTCCCCAGGTAATTTTCTCATTAGGAACAGCTCCGCTATACGAACCGTAACTGGTAGTGGAATCTGAAATCTGGCAGAAATAGCTCCAGAAAGGCACATCAGTTTTCTCCAGATCCTGATAGAGCATAGGCACTACGCAGATGGGAAAATCTCCGGCAATACCACCACCAATCTGAAAGAACCCAATACCTTCTGTACCGGCGTTCTCCAGGTACCAATCCGCGAGATAGGTCATATATTCAATCCCCGACTTCATGGTACGTGGGTTCAACTCCCCTTTGACACAGTACGATGCGAAAATATTCCCCATCGTAGAGTCTTCCCAGCCTGGAACTACCATAGGCAGGTTTTTATCCTTGGCAGCGATCATCCAGCTATTCTTAGGGTCAATCTCGTGGTACTCATCCAGCATGCCCGAGTCCAGCAACTTATACATAAACTCATGCGGAAAGTATCTTTCCCCTTTGGCTTCTGCATCTTTCCAAATCTTCACAATGTGCTCCTGGATTCGTCTGAATGCCTCTTCCTCGGGAATACAGGTATCTGTCACCCTATTGAGGCCCTGATCCAGAAGCTCTCGCTCCTGCTCGGGGGTAAGGTCACGATAATGAGGAATTCTTTTGTAATGACTGTGAGCTACAAGGTTCATCACATCCTCCTCCAGGTTGGCACCAGTACACGAGATGATTTGGACCTTGTCCTGCCTGATCATTTCCGAAAGGGAAATCCCCAGTTCACCAGTACTCATTGCCCCTGCCAGTGAGATCAGCATTTTCTTTCCACTTTCCAGGTGGTGCTTATAGCCTTTGGCTGCATCATGGAGAGCCGCCGAATTAAAATGAAGAAAGTGCTTTTCAATAAATGAGGTAATTGGTTTATCAGACATACTTGGGTTCTTTTTTGATTCGGTGCAAAAATAGTGCGGGCAGTCCAAACGATAAATTTTATCTCGATTTTTGCCTCGTAGGATCAAAATAAAAAAAGGGAGTCAGCAACCAACCGACTCCCAGAGAAAACTACTATCCCATTGAACCAAAAAACTACAACGCAGACTTTTTGATGATGTACTTAATTTTATCCTTAAAAGGATCGGTAGTAAGCTTATAATCTTCACCAACCTTGGTCAGGACGATCTCTCCGATAGCATCAGCCTCTGGCGTATACAGGAGCCCTGCCGCTTTACCATTGGTCGAAAATACGCGCAACTCTAAAGTTTTCCAGTCAATCTCTTTGGTCGTTTGAGCCAGCTTGGCATGAGGAAGGATGGTGCCATCTCGAACCAACATCACTATGGGAATCTCTCCCACTTCCATAGTATGCCACCCACCAGGGTATTCCTTTTCCGTCTGATAGTCGATCCACAAACCGGGAGGAAGGTACACCTCACGAGAGGTGCCATTCTCCAGCAATGGGGCCACCAAAATATCTGACCCAAACAAATACTGGTCGTCTACAAGCCATGAGCCCGGATCATCTGGATACTCCACGAAAAGGGCCCGCACCATTGGCAGTCCGTTTTCACTAGAATACTTTGCCTGAGTATAGATATAAGGCATCAACTCGTATCTCATGTTATCAGCAAGTCTGAAGGCATTCATAAAATCCTCCCCATATTCCCAAGGCTCCGTAGGTGGCTCGCCATGACTTCTCACATGTGAGGTGAGCATACCAAAAGGCGTCCATCGACGATAAAGGTCTTCTGGTGTAGTAGTAACAAATCCGCCAATGTCGTGTGACCAAAATGAAAATCCTGACAACCCAAAAGACAAACCACCACGCAAAGTGGCTGCCATGGCTCCATTGGAAGTGGCTGCATCTCCACCCCAATGCACTGGGTATCTCTGACTCCCGGCCCAAGCACTACGCGCCCATATGAATGGATAACCTGTGACCTCTTTGGTGATGTCTGCCACAGCTTTGTTGTACCTAAGTGGATAAAGATTGTGTTCATAGAAGCCTGTTCTACCAGAATGATAAATTCCATTTGCCGGAGCGGCTTCACCAAAATCCACTTTGATGGCTCCTACTCCCTCGCGGAGGAGACTTGCTATTTTATCCTGGTACCAACTCACAGTCTGGGGATTAGATAGGTCCATGACTGCATCTTCATAAGGAATGTTGCCCTTGCCATCCTTCACCGCCAAACCTTTGCTCACCAGTTCATCAAAGAGGGTGTTTTGAGGAGTGAAATAGGGCAACTGCCAAAGGCAAATCTCAAACCCCTGTTTCTTAAAATCGGTGATCATCCGAGGTGCATCAGGAAAGCGATCAGTGGGGAACTGATAATCACAGCGCCAATCTACACCAAACCAGCCTGTGTCAAAATGAATAACGTCTGCCGGGATTTTATTTTTCCTGAGACTGGAAGCTACTTTTTTACCATCCGCTTCTGAGAAATAAGTGATCCGGCTCATCCAAAAACCAAACGACCAAAGCGGAGGCATGGGCGCTTTCCCTGTGAGATCCGTATATTCATCCAGAATGTCCTTCGGCTCACCGATA
Organism: Marinoscillum sp. 108; assembly: GCF_902506655.1. Lineage (NCBI taxonomy): Bacteria > Pseudomonadati > Bacteroidota > Cytophagia > Cytophagales > Reichenbachiellaceae > Marinoscillum > Marinoscillum sp. 108. The sequence continues at coordinate 1,717,044 of NZ_LR734808.1, forward strand.
AAGACAAACAAATCCAATTCGTCATCGCCAATCATCATACTATTGACAGAACTAAAATACTTTCCAAAATCACAGGTGATCGGTGTGGAATGATGCATGAATACTCCATATCCCCTACTGCTCATGTAAAAAGGTACAGGTTTATACATGGTTTCATTCTGCACACCATTGGCATCATCGGTCCATAGAATCACCTTCTGCCCGCGCTTATTGAATTCCTGGAACGACTCTCCACATCCAAAAATTTTCTCTCCCGGTGACAGCCCAAACACCGCATCCATACTTCTGGAGTAGTCTGAGGCTCGTCGCACATACGAAAATGGGGTGACAGGTGTGTAGGTATTCTTCAAATCATCCGTATGGATGGTCTGAGTAAGAAGCTTCCCCTTTTCATCATAGATATAAACATGCCAGGGTTTTTCTGTAATCAGAATGCGCCCAAACTCACTTTTATACTCGTGGCCAGAAGTCGTTTTGCTATACTTCCATGATTTCGTGTCGACAGGAGCAACACCCTCTACCAGCATCAGAGACTCTTCAGGCTTTCTATACTGAGGTCCGGACGTCATCCTGATTCGCACTGTACGAGCTGAAGTAAATTCAATGGAAAAAGGATGCTCCGGAGCTACTGCATACTCGGTGGTGGGGAATTCATTGGCTGATACGGGTACCAGGCGCATTAGCATATTATCAAACGCCTGCCTTGTGGCGAAATTATTCCGAATATACCTCACGGTTCCTTTGCCGGTAGCCGGATCGAAAGAAGTGAGGTCTTCAGCTAGAAAATAAGTGTTTCTCAGGTCGGAAAAGTCCTTGCTGATATCTGGTGGCTCGTTCAAAATACCTGTATTCTGGAGTTGAGCATATCCTGAAAAGGTCAAAAACAGGAGTAGATACTTTAGTGTGTTCATTCTTTAAGCTTTATTAATGTTTAAATTCTTGAGTATGCCCTCAGGGATGGCACATCCTTCATTTGGCGGTGAGGATTTTGATAGTTGCCCCTTTCAGTCCTTCTCCCGAGGCCTGCAGTACTATCTCACCTGGAGATTCAGTACTTTGAACTATTGCCAGGCAAAGCCCGTGAAACGCTTTGCGATAGCTCGCCTTAAATGATTCATGACTCACGGGGTTTCCATTGTCCACCCCTATGATCTTACCGGGACCTTTCAGGTCAAAAGAAATCAAGTTATCGGCATATGGCACCAATTGGCCCTGCTTATCGCTGACAATTACCGTCACAAAAGATAAGTCCTGACAATCCGCAGCAATCTCATTTCGATCTACTTTCAAGGCTATCTGATAAGGTTCATCCGCAGTTTGATTAATTACAGTCAATACTTCACGACCGTCTTTTCTGGAGACAGCCCTCAGTTCTCCCGGTTCAAAGGGTACTCGCCACATCACATGAAACTCCTCGTTCTTTTTGGTTTTCGCTCCCAGCGACTTACCGTTCAGGAAAAGCTCCACCTCATCAGCTTGATTGTAGTAAGCCCAAACATCTACCACCCGATCACTCTCACTCGCAGGGATGGTCCAGGCCGGAAATACATGCAGCATGGGCTCATCTGTCCATTCGCTTTGATACATATAATAACTGTCTTTGGGAAACCCCGCCAAATCCACTAATCCGAAGTAGGAACTTCTGGAGGGCCACTCGTAAGGTGTGGGCTCACCCAGGTAGTCAAAACCTGTCCAGATAAACATCCCAGACATGAAGTCATTCTTTTTAATAATCCGCCAGGTGTCCTCCTGTGTGGAGCCCCAGGGTGTACGCACATGGTCGTAGGCCGAAACTGTATTGCCAGGATTTCCTGATTCGAATTTCTGATCCCAGGCCAACGGCCAAATGCGCACACTATCAGAAGGCATGTCGTAATACCCCCTTGTGGCGAGTGATGAGTTGGTTTCTGTAGCAATGAAAACCTGATCGGGGAAATTCTCAGGAAAATCCTCGTACTGCTCATGGTGGTAATTAAAACCCACCATATCCAGGCCTCCAAACCTGATCAACGGATTATTCGGGCTGGTGTCATTATTTGCTGTGGTAATGGGTCTGGAATCAAGGGAGCGGACGATAGCAGCCAACTCCCGGGCAATCACCCCCCCGGTGCTATCAGAGTGATCATATTGCTCCATGATCTCATTGCCAATACTCCAGGCGATGACACTCGGATGATTGCGATCCCTGCGGATGAAATCGCGCAAGTCACGCTCGTGCCAGTCTGCCCAGTACTGGCTATAGTCGTATTCAGTTTTCTTGATTGACCACATATCAAACATCTCATCCATCACGAGTAGTCCCATCTCATCACAAAGTTGTAGAACCTCCGGTGCAGGGGGATTGTGCGACGTTCTGATAGCGTTGACTCCCATTCCCTGCATGATTTCCAACTGACGCTCCATGGCCCGCTTATTAAATGCCGCGCCGAGTGCTCCCAAGTCATGATGTAGACAGACACCTTTGATTTTAGTGGGTACTCCATTAAGCGAAAAGCCCTTTTGAGAATCAAAATCAAAAAATCTGATCCCAAAGGATGTCTCGTAAACATCCAATACCTTACCATCCGAGATGATGGTGGTAATAGCTCTATACAATTCCGGTGACTCCAAAGACCACAACTGAGGGTTCTCTATGACCATTTCTTGATTTTCCTCGGTCGATGCATCCCTCGGCAACCTCAAAATCCTTTTGGAAGATCCTACTTCGTAACCATTATCATCAACCAACGAGGTACTGAGCTGAAAATCTTGATCTACTGCAGACTGGTTGACTATGCTTGTGGTTACCACTACTTTGGCTTGATGAGCACTTACCTCGGGAGTGACCACATAGGTACCATACTGCGGCACATGTACTGGGTTGGTAGTCACCAGCCGTACATTTCTGTAAATCCCAGAGCCCGAATACCATCTGGAATTAGGCTGCTGACCATTATCAACCTTCACGAGAATTTCATTTTCCTTATCAAATCGCAGGTATGGGGTGAGGTCATACTCAAAGGAGATGTACCCATTGGGGCGAAAGCCCAACAACTTACCGTTGAGCCATACCTGACTCATCTGATAGACACCATCAAACTGAATAAACACTTTTTTGTCACGAGATTCTTCACCTATTTCGAAAGACTTCTTATACCAACCAATACCACCAGGAAGGGCTCCTCCTCCTACACCTGCAGGATGGCTAGGGTCAAAACTCCCCTCAATACACCAGTCGTGTGGTAAGTCGAGATTCCTCCACGGCTGGTTAGAGGAAGAATCTGTTTCAGAAAGGAGAAATTGCCAGTCATGATTAAAATCTTCGACCTTGCGACCTCCTTTTTCCGTATGGCATGACATAACCAGCGTGACCAGTAATGCCAGCCCGCATATTATTTTTATACTCTTCATTCGCTCAATTATCAATTCGCTGATATTATTGCCTGCAAGGCATCTTCATAAACCACTTCTCCACTATTTCTATTGAAAAGTCCGAATCCATTATTCCCCGTATACCCATTGTCCCAGTAGACTGGAATCATCCCGTTGGACACTGCAGCGCGAGTAACGTAGGTGAGATAAGCATTTCGGGATTCTATATGTAGCTCATATGCTGAGTTCGGGAGCTCAGTGCGCAAAATCGCTCCGTACTCACCAAGTATCACAGGGTAACCCATATCAACAAAGTAGGTTTTTACATCTCCGAAGGCTTCATCAATCCAGTCCTGATCCCCCCAACCACTATGAGCGGCGTTGCCTGCATTTTCAGCACCCCATAGGTAAGTACTCCCATTCTCCTCCAAGGCAAACTGGTAAGGATCATAGAAATGCACCTCTACCATCAGTCGATCACCAATCTCATCTGCCGGAAATGAAAAATGCCGTACCCCGTAACCGATGTTGGTATTGTATGTCTGAACTACCAGGTGGCGATACGAATTACGCCCACCAGTCGCTCTCACGGCGTTCACAAATGTCTGATTGAAGGAGTTTTGAACTTCAGCATACTCGGCCGACGGTTCTCCATATTCTCCAGACATATGAACTTCGTTGGTACCGGCAAATAGCAGGTGATCATCATAATTTCTGAAAAACTTGGCTATCTGCTTCCACATTATCGCGATGCGGTCATTAATGTAATCCTGATCATCATAAATAGGCGAATCCATCCAACCACCATCCCAATGAATATTGATGAGCACATACATCTCATTATCCAAAGCGTAGTTGACCACTTCTTCCACTCTCAACTTCCACTCATAGCTTATGTGATATGTCTCCGCATCTTCCATTTTGTGGGACCAGGAGACAGGTATCCTGATGGTATTGAATCCAGCTGCTTTCACAGCATCAATCAGTGCTTTGGTCACCACTGGGTTGCCCCAGGACGTTTCTCCACCGGATAGTTCTCCGTTGTTCGCTGAAATCGCCTCCATCGAGTTCCCGAGGTTCCATCCGAGCCCCATTTCTTGAGAAAGCTCAAGAGAAGTCATATTTCTCATACCGCTGTTGTCAGGATCAACAAAGTCCGCTAGTTCTGGTTCTTCAGAGGTTGTGGTTTCTTCACTTGCCTCTTGTGTGACGGAGATGTTAATAGATTCTGCCTCCTGTGCCGACAGTTTGAAATCCAACTGACGCTGTTCTGTAGTCTCATTTTTATCGACTGTTATTTTCACTGTGGCATCACCTTTGGTCGATTGTAATGAAGCCCGCACCCAGGTGCCTGAAGGATACTCAAGCTTCCAAATGGCATTACTCGAAATGTTGATTTCCTCTACTCCTCCATCCGACCCAAAAGCCAGACTGGATTTATCCACACTAAGGTGCACCTCTCCTTCGTCAGGTTTTGGATCACCTTTTTCGGCACATGCGGAGAACTGCAGCAGCAGCAGCACCTTTACAGTTAATAATAAGTACCTAAAAAAATCTATCATATACTCGTTTCTCTAACTCATCTCTCTAAAACATAAGAACAGAGTCGGGGTATAATCCCGACTCTGTTGATGATAACCGATCATCAATTATCCGTTATCAGGTACGTACACGTACGCCATCAAAAATTCATCTTCTCCGGACAGTTCAGCATCACGCAACACCTTGAGAATCATTACATTTTCCTCCACTCTCTGGATAGTTAAATCACCCCATTTTGCCACAGCATAATCTCCAGTCCATGGGTGGAGTACCGGTACAGAAATCCGTAACTTATTCGCTTCCAGATCAAGAACCCATATACCCATCAGAGTCACTTGTTCGTCTGTAGAGAGCATATCACCATCCTGTGGCATCCCATTTCGGACCATCGTTTCTCCATCTTCCTCATACGTGTAAATACGCCTCCGCTGAAGGATCTCTACCGTACCATTTTCCATGAAAGTCATCTGCCCGTAATCCACATCTGCTTCACCAGCAGCGTAATGTTCACCAGGTAGCGGGTTCCATGACCAGGTGGCAAAATCAGAAAAGATAATTGGCCCTTGTTCTGCACCCCAGGTGGTGGTTACATCATAGGTTCTGTCACTGTCTATTTTCCAAGAAGTACTAGTCAAAATGCTTTTGATGGCATCTTCAGGGTCAGTGGCTCCTCCCCCTCCTGAGGCTTTCAAATGGATAGAGAGATACTCATCCTTGTCAGCAGCTTTTTGACCCAACCATATCCCGTTCACAGCGCCCGCAGTAGATTCAGCCATCAGGATTCTCAATTTATTATCGGCCGTGGTGCCAAATGTGAGCCACCCCCCTACACCAGAGAAAAAGGTAATAGCCTGACCAAAATCAATCTCATTCTTCTCATTCACGGTATAATTACCTTCGAAAGATCCTGCTCCGGTTTCAATTATATATTCGCCTTCAGCATCAGCTGTTTTAGTCAGCTGCATGGAAACTCCTGAGAATATGTCCGCATCATATGGTGGAGACCAGGTGGTAAAGGCAAATCCCTCTGGATCAGTACCTAATGTAGCTACTTCGTTCAACGCGGCTCCACCAAGGTCATGCCAGTTGTATGGGTAAGCCAGATCGATGATCCATGTTTTAGAGGTCGATGTGTTAGTTGTCAAGTCTCCATTGGCATCACCATCGTATGGAGGCTCTGGATCACCCTCTTCTACAGGCACCCAGTTATCACTGTACTCTTTAGATAAATAGTTAAACACCAGCATGGCTGCTCCATCACAAGAGGTTTTTCTTAAGAACCCTAGTTGCATGTAGTCGTCAGTCAGCGAAAAGACCCGGGCTTTGCCCCAATCTTCCACACAAGCCTCATTGTTGGGGGTATGTAGAGCAGTTGCATCCGTGGAGTTCAGCGTGTAATTGTTGACATCCAGAAAAAACGTACCACTTTCGTTACCCCTGGCTGGAATCATTGGATGATTGGCCGTAAGGAATGCTCCTCCGTCGAGACTAAAAGTCATCTCACCATAGTTCCCCACATCAGCTACCCATTGGTTTCCGGGCCAATCAGGATTCCAGTTCCAACAGTCGCCACCTTCCACGAGGCATTCCCCTTGCCATCCATTGTCTGTTCCATAGAAGTACATAGGGCCGAGGAAGTACTTAGAAAGACCATCTTCATTTAGGTCCAGAACCCAGGTTTTTGACTCTCCCACCCCACCAGTCAGTGTGTTCCAAAGTGGGTCATCCACATAGGAAAGGTTCATAGTGGTGATCTCGAGGGTGGTGGTGTCACCAGCCACAAAGCCTCCAGATGCAGAAATGTTATAGATGAATTGATAAGAACCAGAGAAAGGCAGCCTCACCGTATCCTTTACTTTGGTAGATCTTCCCATAGGAGTCACCCACATTGGGATGGCTCCGGGAGTTAAACTTTCCAAAATCACCATATTAGGATCATCAGGATTTTGTGTCACTTCATATTTGAGCGATGAAGATGAAATCAAAGAGTCCAATTCAGGCTCATCCATCTGACATCCCACTATAGAGAGCATGACAGCCAATGCTAATGAAAATATGTTGGTTAAATTTTTCATGTCGATTATCATTTAGATTCCTTAATTACCATCCCGTATTTTGCTTCAGCACTCCGCTCGAAAGCGTAATCTGAGAGTTTGGTATCTGCATCAGTCCTTTGGTTTCCCTAAATTTGGCTGTAGTGATTGTTTTGGGCTCCACTACCCCGGCATTAGTAACCGTGGTTGATTCTTCTATGGCCTCGGCAGCTGTATCTAATCCTTGCCGTAGCAAATCGTAATACCTGATCCCTTCCAGGGCAAACTCCAGGTATCTCTCCTTCATGATACTAACTGGAGTTACGGCCAATGGTGTGAAATTGTCTCCATAAGCCCGTTGACGCACCATATCCAAGTAGGTCTGAGCATTGCCACTTCCAAGCTCGGCAGCCATCAGCAGTACATCGGCATAGCGAATGGATACATAGTCCTGAAACTGTCCAATCATGAAGTTGGTGCCTCCCATTTCCACGGCAACACTATTTCCATCCATATCAGACATTGGGGTGTACTTCTTATTGGTGTACCCTGTGTATTCCCTTTGACGATCCAAATCAAAGTCGAGTCCCTCATCTTCTACAGAAATGATGGAAGCTATCTTTCGAGTATCGGTATCAGCGTAAGCATTCCATAGCTTCGGGTTTACGGTACCTCCTCCCCAGCCATTGCCGTAAGGGTAGAAAGACTGCTCTCTTAAACCGTACATCACGAGCCAATGATTGCCATCCGTATTTCCATTGTAATCGCTGGTGAATGTGTACTTAATTGCAAAAACTGTTTCCTTATTATCCTCACCAGCATAGTTTTCCACAGAAGCTGCAGGCCATAGGTTGGCAAAGTCTTCGACCAAACCGAAACCTCCATTCGTGATCACATCTTCCACATAAGAAAGTGCCTGAGACTGGTTTACAACCCCAACCAGATCAGTCTCATCATAATATCCCGTATAGAAAAGATATACTCTACCCAAAAGTGCCTCGGCAGCCCACTTGGTTACTCTTCCATATGTCGCTGGATCCTGGGAGGTGTATGGCAGACTGCTTAGGTTCTCAATAGCAAAAATCAAATCCCCGGCTATCATTGCGTATACATCTGCCGGATCAGCCTGGGGCAGGTTTTCTGTAGTAGGTTCTGTAATCAAAGGAATGTTACCCCACATTCTGACCATGTCAAAATAGAGGTACGCTCTGATGAAACGCGCTTCAGCTTCGTAAATCGCCTGAAGGTTTTCCTCAGTGCCCCATTCGATTTGGTCCATTTTGGACAACAGCACGTTGCATCTGTAAACAGCTCTGTAATAGGCTGTCCAGTTATCTCCGTACAGGTTTTGATAAGAAGGTGCTAATGAAACATCAAAGTGATCAATTGCCTGGAAGTTGTAGGCGTCACTCGCCCCAGTGCCGCCAAAGCAATTATCTGACATGACCTCTGCTGCAAGTGGAAGTGCCACTCCTCCAGCCCAAACGGTCTGGAGGCCGTCATAGCAACCTACCAATGCTGTGTAAGCATCTGATGGTGTTTTATAATAGTTTGCATCTGTCACAGTGGTGAGTGGTTCTGTAGACAAGAAGTCCTCACAACTGACCATCCCCAAAGTGACGATTGAAATGATTATTAGTTTTATCGTTTTCATTTTCGAATTCCTTTTAGAATGACACATTTAGACCTACCATGTATGTTCTGGGTCTTGGGTAGTATCCCAGATCTACACCTGATGAAAACCGGTCTGTTGATCCATTATCCAGCCCAAAGCCTACCTCAGGATCCATACCATTGTAACTAGTGAATGTGTAGAGGTTCAGAACTGAAGCATATAACCTCAGCTTACCAAAGCTCTCACTGGGTATCAGTTTCCCAAAGTCATAGCCGATGGTTATGTTATTAATTCTCAGGTAGTCTCCATTTTTCACATACAGATCTGAGAATTCAACCCAGTTAGAAGCGTTTTCCGTTACGCGAGGTACGCTGTTGGACGTTCCTTCACCATGCCATCTGTTAAGAATGTCGGATGTATAGTTGGCGTATGGATTTGAATGATCACGGTATGACTGAGCAATTTGGCTGCCGGCTACTCCAGATCCAAGCACTGACAAATCAAACCCATGATACTCCAGTGCCACATTGAGCCCAAAAATAAAATCAGGGTTTGGATTACCTATTTCCTTTCGATCCCCATCATCGATTACGCCATCTCCATTCTGATCGACATATCGTACATCACCGGGCTTTGCTGCAGGCTGCACCAGCTTTCCCTCCTGGCTTTTATGCGCCTTTACCTCAGCTTCATTTTGGAATATCCCGTCAGTTTCTAGCCCCCAAAAGAATCCAATAGGATAGCCACTTTGTGCTCTGTAAAACTCCAGAGAATTGGCAAATAATTGATTAGTTGCCCCGTGCACGATACCATCGCTGGTGGGGATTTCTCCCACCTTGTTTTGATTATAGGATCCATTGACACCAACCGTATAATTCAAGTCGCCAAAGCTGGAGTTGTAGGTAAGCGCCACCTCTATACCTGTGTTGATCACATCGCCACCATTAATGTAAGGGGCATCCGCACCGGCCGTGGCCAGCACAGGGGCTACAATCAGCCAGTCTTTGTTGGTCTTCTTATACCAGTCCACACTCAGGCTTAACCCTCCATTGATCAATCGGGAATCGAAACCAATATTGATTTGTTCGGCAGTTTCCCACTGCAAAGCAGGGTTGGCCAGTCTACTCGGATATGCTCCTGAGGTGAGTGTGCCTTCCGTATTTCCGAAGATATAGTTAACATTTTGGGTACTTATGGGAGCCAGGTATTGATAGGCTCCGGCGTTTTGGTTTCCCACCTGCCCCCAGCTACCTCTGAGTTTCAAATAGCGAACCAGGCTGCTAGAGCTAAGGAATCCCTCCTCACTGAGTATCCACCCGGCACTTACTGAGGGAAAATATCCCCACTGATTGCCATCGGCAAAACGTGAAGAGCCGTCAGCACGGAAGGTCGCATTTAGGAGGTATTTCTCACGGAAGTTGTAATTCAGACGACCGAAGTATGACAACCTGTGATCCGGGTCGTTTCCGCCACCATTGATGTTGATATTGGCCCCATCGGTATTTGTGGTATTGTTGATATAGGCATTCTTTAGCCCTACAAAAACAGCATCTCTATTGGAGGTGTACATACTCGAACCCTGAAACTGGTAAACAGATGACCCTACCATGAAGGAAATTCCATGATCGGCCAAATTCAGATCATAACTCGCCCAGTTGTCCCAAAGGATTGACCTTCCTTTGGAAAGGCTCTGCCCTACCTCTGTATAGTTTCTGAAAGCGTATATAGACAACTGATACTCCGGTGCATACGAATGACCCTCATTAGCGTAGTAATCCAAACTAAATCGGGTTTTAAAACTCAGCCCTTTGATAGGCTTCAATTCAGCATAGATATTCCCCAGGAGCTTTTGTCCATTTCCTTCACTTTGATTGTTAATCATCATATTGGCGTAAGGATTGGCCTCCCCATTGTACCAGGTAGCATTGCTATTGTCCCAGTAGTTTCCAAGTGAATCATACATGGGCACAAATGGACTCGTATTAAATGCTGATCGCAAGGTGTTGTTGTATTGGTTGCCAACCCCAATACCTCTGGTATTGGTATAAGCCATAGACATGTTTTCACCTATCGTGAGGATTCCGTCAAAAAGTCTTCTTTCTGAATTGATCCTGAATCCGTAGCGTTCATAATTGGAAACCTCTCCTCCCCCTACTATGCCTTCCTGACTTGTGTAAGAAACCGAAGATGAAAAGTTGGATACATCAGTACCCCCACTAAAACCAAGCACATAATTTTGAGTAAGGGCATTGTTCACAAACATCTCATCCATCCAATCACTATTGGCATTAGCTGCCAATGAATCAATTTCTCCTCCGTTGAAATAAGGTAGTTTACCTGAGTTGATAGCTGCTTCGTTCATGATAGTGGCATACTCTCTTGCATTCAGCATATCTGCTTTTCTAGCCACATTCTGTACTCCATAGTATGAGTCAAATGTGACTCTGGACTGTCCGGCTTTGCCCTTCTTGGTGGTGATCAGTACCACACCGTTTGAAGCTTGTGAACCATAGATAGCAGCTGATGCAGCATCCTTCAATATATCCACCGAGGCAATATCCGCCGGATTCAGGTATGATATATCCCCGGTCAAAACCCCATCTACCACGTATAAAGGGCCAGTTCCACTAAGTGATCCAGCCCCTCTGATAACCACTCTCATCCCGGAACCTGGCTGACCAGATGAAGATGACAGTTGAACACCTGGTGCCTGTCCCTGAAGACCCTGAAGTGCGTTGGTAGTACTTAGCTTTTGAATGTTCTCTCCATCCACCCTCAGATTCGCTCCAGTATTTAGAGCCTTTTTCTGAGTACCATACCCTACTACCACAACTTCCTGCAAACTCGACACATCTAGTGTTAAATTGGCATCTATTACAGCTTGGGCACCCACTGTAAATTCCAGGTTTTGATACCCCACAAATGAAATTACCAAAACAGCATCTTTACCGACATTGAGATTATACCTACCCTCAACATCGGTGACTGTACCATTACTGGTCCCTTTTTCTAACACCGTGGCACCAGGCAATGCTTCACCCGTTTCTGTGTCTCTAACTACACCGCTCACTGTGCGATCCTGTGCTATGGCTGAGCTACCAAAAAGCACAAGGCTTAGACATAGCAGAGACTGGAAAATCATTACTGAAAGACCGTCTCTCCATTTCTCACGCTTCATGTAATTGTTCTTCATACTTATTGCGTTAATTTTATAATTAGGTGGATTCTGTTGAAGAGTCTTTAATTTGACCATCCCCCAGAGCGCGTTGATTAAACTATTCCCAATTTTAAATCGAATAAATCCTGAAGGCGGTCAAGGTTTCGCCAGAAAAGGGTACAAAAATGTCATGCGCATAAAAAAACCCCTTCAGGCCTTACTGAAGGGGTTTTTTATGTCAATGAATCAAGAATTAATCCTCGAACCGCCGAACTAACCAACGGGGGACTCTGGATCCACTGCTTTGGAACGATACTCAGATGGGTAAATCTTATATTGGGATTTAAAATATCGACTAAAGAGCTTAGGATTATTGTAACCCACCTTATAAGCTACTTCAGACACATTCAACTGACTTCTTCCCAGAAGATCAGCAGCTCTTTTCATTCGGATATTCCGGATAAAATCAATGGGTGTCTGGCCTGTGATTTTGAGGATCTTCTGATAAAAATGTCCTCTGCTATATCCTAGCTCGTGACTCAAATCCTCCACAGAAAAATCGGAGTTTGACATATTCTCTTCCACCAGATTGACAGCCTTGGCTATCAGCTTTTCGTCCATCGAGACAATATCTACCTCAGCAGGAGTGGCTTTTATCCTGGAGCCGGATTCCTGTACCCTACGCTGAAACTTAAGCGCACTATTGATACTACTCACGAGTATTTCAAAGTTGAAAGGTTTGGATATATACTCAATGGCCCCGGCATCAAGCCCCTGGATGCGATGCTGGTCAGACGACTGGGCCGTCAAAAGGATGACCGGAATTTGTAAGGTTCTGGGATCAGATTTTATTTTTTCACACAATTGATGACCATCCATCACCGGCATCATCACATCGCTTATCACAATATCGGGCAGCTGATGCATCATCATTTTCCATGCTTCCTTACCATTGCTCGCTACGGTGATGTTATAATGTTGCTTGAGGTTGTCCTTGAGATAAAACCGAAAATCAAAATTATCCTCCACCAAGAGCACGGAAGGTTTCAGTTCATTCCCTGGTTCTATTGTTTCCTCCCTTTTATGCACCGACCCGGCCAACTCTCTCACCAGTTCATCCGCTATATCTTCGTCGGTACTGAGCTCCCTTAAAGGCATCTCCACCACAAAAGTGCTGCCCATGTTCAGTTTACTCTCCACATAGACCCTTCCTCCATGGAGCTCCACAAACTCCTTGGTGATGGACAACCCTATACCTGTACCATTGTTGATAATATCACCGGTGATTTCATTTTGAAAGAACCGATTAAAAATCAGTTGCTGCTTATCCTCAGGTATCCCTATACCGGTATCTGACACCATGATCACCGCATTGCTTGATCCTTCCGCCTTTTTCTGGAGTTCAAAATCAAGCGTAATCACCCCACCTGGCAGGGTGAATTTGAAGGCATTGGACAAAAGGTTGAACATTACCTTTTCCATTTTATCCTTATCAAAAAAGGTGTAGAAACTTCTAACCTCAGACTCAAAATTGAGGGTTATTTCCTTTTCACGAGATAGATCTGAGAATGAGTCGATTACATCCTGTAAAAATGCAACAATATTACCACTGGACTGACTCAGAACATGCTGATTGGCCTCCATTTTTCTGAAATCCAGTAGCTGATTAACCAGGGTCATCAATCGCTTGGCATTCCGCTGAACAATGGTCAGATCGCCTACTTTAATCTTCTCCGGATTCTTGATCATCCTATCAATGGGAGTCAGAACAAGCGAAAGGGGGGTGCGAAACTCATGACTGATATTCGTGAAAAACTTGATTTTCATCATGTCCAGCTGATGCTGTCGTTCTATCTCTTTGCGCTCATTTTCCACCTGGGCCTTTTGTCGCTCCCGATGAACAATATAGGTACGAGTGAGGTACAGTGCCAGGATGATCATGCTGAAATAGAGTCCAAACGCCCATGGCGTCTGCCAAAATGGTGGTCTAATGTGAATATTGATAAAAATATCCTCACCAGCCCATGTATTGGGGTTATTTGACGATCTCACCCTGAAAGTGTAATTACCAAAATCCAAATTGGTGTATTTCGCACTCCTCACTTCAGGAGGAGCATTTAGCCAATCATCATCAAATCCTTCCAGTTTGTATTGATACCGGAGCTTGCTAGACTGAAAGAATGAAAGAGCCACAAACTCTATAGATATGGTATTTTCATCATGATTGAGGTAGATATCACGGGTATCATCCAGCGGGTTAGTGAGGATCACTCGATCGTGAAACGCTGCTCCAGTGGTGATTTCAGTGCTGGAAATAAAAAACTTAGTAAAGAGCGTTTTCGCAGCTTTGTCGCTGACCTCAATTTCTGATGGCCTGAAAACATTGAAACCATTCTGTCCTGAGAAAATAAGATCACCATCTCTGGTCTTGAGTGAAGCATCTTCTGTAAAACTATCACCCTGAAGACCGTCAGACAGGTCGAAAGTTTGAAAATCGTAAGGCTTCAAACCCGTACTCATTCTGGTAATCCCTCTGGAGGTGCTCATCCATAAGTCGCCATTGTTGCTTTCTTCAATGGACATGACAATATTGGAAGAAAGCCCATCACTATCACGAAAGACTTTAAACCCATTTTTATCCTCATCATACCTATTGAGTCCATCAAGCGTGCCTACCCAAAGCTGACCATCCCTATCTGAATGCAGTGAAATGATACTATTGTTACTGATTGGATACTGAATGGTGTCCTCGCTAAGAAAACTTCTTACGCTCTCATCACGCGGATCAAATACAGACAACCCACGACCGGTTCCCAACCAGATCCGACCCTGTGGATCCTCTGTAATACAGGTTACATAATTGGCCTTTAGCTCATTTTGTATACTAAAGTTGGTCAGTTCATTGGTCTTAGGGTTAAGCCGGTAAGCTCCTCTATTAAGGGTGCCAATCCATATATTGCCCTGAGAATCTTCATAAAGCTCCCATACACTACTACCCGATTCAGGATCATCATTTCCAAAATTAAATCTGGAGAATCTTTTGCCATCATACAGAAATAGCCCCTCCAGATAAGAACCTACCCACAAAGTTTCATTTTTGGCATAAAGTAAACTCACCACCACTGCAGGAGTGGGGCCAGGTATGCTCATATCATCGAGCACACTTTGGAAGGTATGATTTGCCCGATTGAAATAAAGTAATCCTTTACCATTAGTCCCAATCCATAGGTTTCCGCTTCGATCCTCCACCATACTACTCATGTCATTATAAGCGGGATCTTTCTTGTGGACTTTATAATGTGCGAAATTGTTTGCTCCTCTGTGATGATAGTTGATTCCACTTTTTGTGGTACCTACCCACACTCCTCCATCCCTGTCTCTAAACAAAGTATTGACATTATTATTATTGAGACTTTTAGGTGCATCCGGGTCATTCAGAACTGACCTGACACTCCATGTATCCTTAACAAGTACTGAAATCCCTCCATGATCTGTGCCTATCCACATCTGATTATCTTCATACTGAATGACATCCCTGATCAACTCACTTGTCAATATTTTTTCGTCCAGAAGTCTTGTTTCACCCGTACGGGTATTGAGGTAAAAAAGCCCAAAAGGGTCGTCTGTAGAAAAAAGCCAAACATCCTGATCCATGTCCACAAACAAACGCCAGTAGTTTTCCTTTTTCGAGGAAATCTCAGGAATACCGTATCGGCGAATCACCTTATTCTCCCGAGGATCAATCATCTCTATGGCTCCAATAGAATGGACCACCCAGATATTGCCCAGGTGATCAGTCACAATGTCGGTGATGGTGTTTGAAGCAATTTTGATTCCATCCTGATTGCTGTTAAACTGCTGAGTGGATCCGTCTTTGGATATTTTGACAAGGCCTCTATTTTCCACTACAAACCAAAAATTACCATATGGATCGTCCTCCATCTGAGCAATGAAAACTGGTTCGGTCTGTAACAATGTGAGGTATGCTACGGGTACCTCAAATGTTTCTTTACTCGAATTGTATACCGAAATCCCGAGACTATTCCTGACCCACATCTCCCCCTCAGGGCCTCGCGCCATCCAAAGGATTGTATTGTTTTGGAGTGTTCCAGATTTACCCTCTTCATGATAAAATGACTTGACATTGTAGCCATCGTATCGATTGAGGCCCGATAAAGTACCTACCCATATATAGCCCTGTTTGTCTTGAAAAACATCGTTAATCTGGTTATTCGAGAGGCCATTGGTGGTAGTAATTCGCTCAAATTTAATATCCGCAGACGGCTGACTGGCTACATAACCAGAAACAGCCAGGCAAGTCATCAAAACAACCCACTTTGTCATCAACCTATTCATTATCAATTGCGATACAGATCCATTATAATTTACATATTAAACAACATCTGATTGATTTCATATGAAAGGTTTTTAAAAATGACATTCTTTACCCCAGGACATTTCAATGTTCCACCTGGAAAAACAAACACCTCAATATCTTGCATTCATAAAACTATCTCAAACACTTATGAAACCAATCTGTCACACTCTTTTGCTCGCATTGTTCTTTACCGCCTGCTCACACCCCGAGCAGGCGACTATGAAGAAATATGCAGAAAACTGGGATTCATTAGCCAGCTATGAAGAAGCTCCGGAATGGTTCAGAAATGCCAAGTTTGGAATCTACTATCATTGGGGCCTCCTCTCAGTACCGGCTTATGCCAACGACTGGCACCCAAGGAATCTTCACGTAGAAGGTACGGATGACTATGCACAGCATGTGGCCACATACGGTCACCCTTCGGTATTTGGCTATCATGATTTCGTGCCAATGTTTCGCGCGGATAGCTTCGATGCAGAAAACTGGGCCGACCTCTTCGTAGAATCAGGAGCCCGGTTTTCAGGAGTTGTGGCGGAACATCATGACGGGTGGTCCAACTGGGATAGTCGCATTAACCCCTGGAATGCAAAGAAAATGGGGCCAAAACGAGACTTGGTTGGAGAGTTGGAGCGTGCCATTCATGGCAAAGGCCTGAAATTTGTGACTACTTTTCACATGGCCAGAAACCTCCAAATCTATCAGCAGGATACCGCCAACTGGCTGAATGATAGATCCTATTTCCCTTATCACCCAAATTTGTACACCTCCTCCACAGACTCTGTCATACGAATGATGTATGGTAATATACCCAAGGATCAGTTTTATGAAAATTGGCTCGGGAAACTTCAGGAGGTCATTGATCAATATAGCCCCGATCTCATCTATTTCGATGGCGAGTTGTCCAAAATACCCGATTCAGTCAAACTCAAGTTTGTTACCTACTACCTGAACCATGCGAGTATGAAAGACAAAGGAGTAGTAATCACTCACAAAAATGGTGAACTACCGTCAGAAGTGAGTCTGATGGATTTGGAAAAAGGCCGAATGGATGATAAAACGGACCATTTCTGGCTTACAGATGAGACCATTGCTCATGGGAGTTGGAGCTATACAGAAACACTTGAGGTAAAACCTGCCGCAGAGATCATCCATGTTCTTATAGACATAGTAAGTAAAAATGGTGTGCTCATGCTCAATATTTCTCCCAAGGCCAATGGAGTGATTCCCGCAGACCAGCAGATGGTACTGAGGGATATTGGGGAATGGCTGAAAAAGTATGGAGAAGCCATCTATGACACCCGTACATGGACGGTCTACGGGGAAGGACCTACTGTTCTGGGGACCTCAGGACATTTCCTGGAGTGGAAAACCTACACTGCTGAAGACGTCCGTTTCACCACCAAAGAAAATCAACTTTATGCCATCTTGATGGGCTGGCCAGGTGAAGATGAGCAAGTAAAAATCAGCTCCATCAACAGGAAAAATCTAAAAGGTAAGACTATTCAGGAGGTGGTTTTACTAGGAAGTAACGAGAAGGTGCTCTGGGAGTTGACGGAAAAAGGTTTCCTGTTTACTACTCCCTCACAATCCATGAACGACCCTGCTGTGGTGTTGAAATTAACACTGAAATGAAATGAAAAATCCGGGAACCACCCCGGATTTATTCCAACCTAAAAACTACTAAACCAAAAATTTACTTTACGGAGAAAGATACTTTCCCTCTCAAGTCTCTTGACGAGGCTCCTGACGATAGGTCATAGGTACCAGGCTCTACTGACCAACCTTTAGCCTCTACATCATAGTAAGCCAGCTCCTTGACAGGAATTTCGAGGGTGACCAACTTTTCTTCACCTGCTTTCAGTGCCACTTTCCCAAAGCCCTTGAGCTCCCTCGTGGCACGCTGGATGTCGGACCCTGGCTTACTGGTATATAGCTGAATGATTTCCTTTCCATCCACCGCACCTGCATTTTTCACTTTCAGAGACACCTTAATGATATCACCAGCATTGTAAGAGGATTTATCAGTGCTCAAATCCGAATATTCATAGCTGGTATAGGACAACCCGTACCCGAATGGGTAAAAAGGCTCAATATTTTGGGTGTCAAACCAGCGATAGCCTACCAAAATACCCTCTTCGTAAATCACTACGTCCGGTCCTCCGGGGAAACTATTGGTAGCATGTGCCGGAGAGTCCTCCAGTTTTTTAGGAAAAGTCACAGGCAGTTTTCCACTTGGATTAACTTCTCCAAAAAGCACATCTACAATGGCATCTCCAGCCCTGGATCCATTAAACCATGACCATAGCAATCCATCCACTGTAGCATCAATCTCCGACAAGTCATGCGGAGAACCCGCTATGATCACGACGATGGTGTTTGGATTGGCCGCCTTCACCGCTTTGATCAAAGCTTCCTGACCAAAGGGCAACCTCAGCCCTTTTCTATCCTCTGCCTCCGTCTCTACCAGACGGTTGGAACCCGCAAAAACAACAGCCACATCCGAAGCTTTAGCCGCAGCTACAGCCTCGGCGACCAACTGCTCATTGGGAACATAGTCCACAGGGAGCCCCCATGAGCGATTCAGATTATTCTTTAGGTATTGCTCTTTGTAACCGAGGGCATAATTGACTTTCATATCAGGATAATGAGCCACCAAAGCATCGTATGGGGTCACTTCTGTCCTGGTTTTTACGCCAGCTCCAAAGCCCTGATTGGCATGTTTTCTTTTCGCATTATCACCAATCACAGCGATACTCCTGATCTCTGACGACTTCAATGGCAGGGCATTGTTATCATTCTTCAACAGCACCACCGACTCTGCTGCCACGTCATAGGCTACCTGAAGATGCTCAGGGGTATTCAGGGTACCCTTTGCCTGAGGTTCCGAGCCAATCGCATGAATTTTCTCCATCACATAAAGGATGTTTTTTACCTTTTGATCGATCACAGATTCTGACACTTCGCCATTACGAACGGCGGCAATCAGGGCTTCTGAGAAAAACCAATCATCATAGTTATCAATCTCTGTACCCATCTCTATATCCAATCCATACAACGCAGATTCTTTGGTAGAATGGACAGCACCCCAGTCAGACATTACAAACCCTTTGAAGCCCCATTCGTCTCGAAGAATGGTGTTCAGCATATAATCATTCTCAGATAAATAGGCCCCTCTAAATCGATTGTAGGCACTCATCACGGAGTAGGCATTGCCCTCTTTCACTGCCGCCTCGAATACAGGCAAATACATCTCCCTGATCGTCCGCTCATCAGCCTGCACATCGATACTGCCTCTCAGGGTCTCCTGATTGTTAATGGCATAGTGCTTCACACATGAAGCCACATCGTTGGCCTGAAGTCCCTGCACAAATGGCACTACCAATTTTTTATTGAGAAATGGATCTTCTGTGAAGTATTCAAAGTTTCTTCCACCTAAAGGTGAACGAATAAGGTTAACCGCGGGTGCCAAAAGTACATGCTTCTCTCTGGCCCGGGCTTCTTCTCCCATGGCAATGCTGTAGCGCCTGACGAGATCCAGATTCCAGGTAGATGACAGGCCTCCTCCTGCGGGGAAAAAAGTAGCAAAGTCATTATCCCACCCCGCGGGAGCCCAGCTATCATTCTGAATCTCCTCGCGTACCCCCAGCGGCCCGTCGGCAGATTTCAAATCAGGTATACCCAACCGCGCTACTCCCGCTGAAGTAAACTTACCTTTACCATGGAGCATATGAACCTTTTCCTCCAGAGTCATTTGACTGATTAATTCATCTATGTTCGACTTGTCCGAATTTTCATCGGTCTGTGCTGATGTACATGAAAGCATTAGTCCCATTAGTGAGGCCAGTAAAAAATTTCTCATTTCAACGATCTATTATTTCAAACAAAAATAGATCGTTACCCCATAGGCGAAGGGATACAAAATGTACCTATGACGGCACTAAATGTCTTTATATTGTATAGCACATACATTCAATACCCTCTAATCAAACAATCTTCCATAGAAATGTGGTGAGGAAATCACCATTCTGACACCCAACCCTTTGGGAATATGAATGAAATCGCTCATCTTTTCATTTCGGAAATCCTATTGGGTGGAGAGTTCACTAATTTGCACTCACCTCTCAGTAATCAGTACCCAACCATTTTAAACTACACATCCAGCTAATGAAACACTTATTGACTTTAATACTTCTGGCTTCTCTGGCCACTCAATGCAGCTCGCCTACCCCACAAGAAGGTTCTCTTTTGGATCAAAATAGTGAGTTGGCAGTGACTCAATATAAAGGAATGCAAAAGCAACTTGGGGAAGGTGAATTCCCCAGATCTTATGAGAATGGCAGCTTCACCACCAGCAGCTCCGAATGGTGGTGTAGTGGCTTCTATCCTGGCACACTCCTTTATCTTTATGAAGAGACAGAGGACTCCTCACTGCTGCAAGAAGCTAATCGAATGCTCACATTGCTGGAAAAGGAGCAGTATAATACCAGCACACATGATCTGGGATTTATGATGTACTGTAGCTTTGGAAATGCCAATAGACTGAATCCTCAGGCTGCTTATACCAACATACTAATCAACAGTGCCAGGTCTTTAGCGACCCGATTTTCTCCAGTGACCGGATGCATTCGTTCGTGGGATTCCAAACCTGAGGATTTCATCGTCATCATTGACAACATGATGAATCTGGAACTGCTCTTCTGGGCCACTAAGGCAACGGGCGATAGCTCCTTCTATAACATTGCTGTCACCCATGCCAACACCACACTTGAAAATCACTTTAGGTCAGACAATAGTTCGTATCACGTGCTCAATTATGACTCGACTGGAGCGGTGAAACAAAAGAAAACCGCCCAAGGGCTCCACGATGAGTCTGCATGGGCCAGAGGTCAGGCCTGGGGGCTATATGGATATACAGCCACCTACAGGGAAACCAAAGATGAAAAGTACCTTGAGCAAGCTGTGAAAATAGCAGGCTTCATATTATCACATCCAAACCTGCCAGAAGACAAAATTCCGCTTTGGGATTTCGATGCAGAGAAAGATGCTCTAAGGGACGCATCGGCCGCAGCCATTATGGCCTCCGCTTTGATTGAATTGGATACCTATGCACCCGATAAAGGGTATCTTAAAGTGGCAGAGGAAATCCTGACCAACCTCACTTCCGACTATACAGCAGAGCCTGGCACCAATGGTCAGTTCATTATCACTCACTGCGTGGGGCATTTACCGGCAAACAGTGAGGTAGATGTGCCGCTTACCTATGCCGATTATTATTTCATGGAGGCCCTTATGCGGCTAGAATACGGTCTTTAGCCTATAAGACAAATCGATAGGTGTACTTAATGAGGAAAATATTGGTACCATCGGCCTGTTTCAGGTCGGTGGCCAAATAGCTAAATCTATTTTCTCGTGAATTGTGCGAATCAGAAGAACTGGATGTCCATACCACAAAAAGAGTGGAGCCGGGTATATACTCCCATCTTATCACAAAATTGGATCGGAACTGCATGAAGTTAAAGTTGGGGTCATCCAACTCTGCTTCAGTAATTCCATCCCTATTTTCATCAATAAAATAACTCCCCGACTCATCAGCATAATTGATCTGATCAGGGCCAAGAGAAACATGTCGTTCCTCAAAGTGGTCAGAGTTGGGGCTAAGTACCTTTTTGAAATCACTGTACTCTCCTCTGGAAATAAACGGCTGCCCCCAGTATTCCACAGACAGATTGGGTGTGATGATGTAGTTGGCCCGCACGGAGGCGCTATAGGTTACTTGCTGGATTCTTGCCAGAATGTAGTTTTCAGTATTGGTCTCGTAGCTGCTTACATATTGAAGGGCATTGTCATTCCAGTCCACTGACGGAGAAACCGACAGTCTCAGCGCATCAGTCGGCTGATACCTAAGGCTTGTGAAAATACCTCCTCCTCTATAGTAGTTTTCTTGTCCAGAAGATATCCACGGATTCATCTCGAAGTAAAGCTTCTTCTGGTCGTTGGTTCCCATGTAAACCCAATATTCCGTGGTACCCGGATAACGCAACGCAGGTCCGCCCCTCAAATCGGCATTTGACCTGCTCTCACCCGATAAAGTAGTGCCACCGCCCACGTACCACATATTTTTAAACTGTGCATGGGTGTTGAAATTCATTGCTTTTAGAAGGTTTATTCCGCCAAAATCCCAGGTGAGGTACTGGTTGGCATTGAACCTGACCCACCTGAAGATACTGAAAGGCTTAAGTATACGGTACTGCGCCCAGGTCCATTGGGATATATAATCTGACTGCATCAAAAAACCCACATCGTTAAGTTCCACACCAGGTGAGCGCATAGTAGCTCCTGTCTGGAAAATCAGATTTCCGTTCCGCTTGCCAAAGGCAGCAGTCCCGGACGTACCAGAAAGTGAGGTTCGCGTGGAGTCAACTCCTTTTCTCCTATTGTCCGGCCGCTGAAAGTAGCGCTCAGAGGAAGTTTGTGTATTGTAAATGGCTTCTTCATCACCATTCACATTGCTCACCACAGCATTCAAAGAGAGGTAATAGTTTCGTTCGTTAAAGTTCTGGGTAAAGTCTACCCCACCTGTGTATGCACTTTTATGCAGGTAATTGAAATGATCTTCATCCAACCTCCTATTGGTGGCGGTAAACATGGCGCCGATCAGGGCATTCCCCTGATTGATGTCCTGCTGCACACGGCCCACTACATAGTTGGTCATGGGCTCTACAGCTACCTTTCTTCTGCCTCCCAGGGTGTCCTGCACCTCCACCATTTCTTTATTGGTGACCGATTCCAGCAGTCCCCACGAAAAGCCATTTTTGTTCTTACCTGTGACCTTGGCTGCACCTAATATTCTGGTTTTCTTCATCCGATCCACGTATTGAATGTCATCATCCGATGGAAAGTATGAAGGAGATCCTCCGATCCTTCTGGAATAGAAAAGGTTGTCATTATTGAACTGACCACCCGCTACAGATTCAGTGAGGCCAAAGTTTAGCGTGTTCTTCCCCTCCAGGAAAAATGGCCTTCGTTCCTGGAAAAATAACTGGAATGCAGAAAGATTCACCCGAGATGGATCGGCCTCTACCTGACCAAAATCCGGATTGATAGTAAGGTCTAGTGTAATATCACTGGTGAGGCCTATTTTGGCATCTACACCCACATCCAGATCAGACTCAGAACCTGTGGCGTAAGGGTTGCCCTCTACGGATGGTGATTTCTCTGTCTTACCGAGGATATACGGCTGTATTTCGAGTTGTTTTTGAGGCCTAATGCCTGTAATACCACGCAGTTCACCAAAAAGATGAACCCAACCGGGAGAATCCTGAGCAATGGGCTGCCAATAAGATCTTTCTTGCTTCCTAAAGACCATCCTCATGACCTGTATCCCCCATACGTGCTCTTCCTTATCTGCAAAACGTAATTGAGACAGGGGAATTTTAAATTCGGCGATCCAGCCCTGATCATCCAGACTGGTCTTTAGGTACCAGATGGGATCCCAGGTAGAATCCCAGTCATCGCCATTGTTAGAAACATATTCTTCACCCTTAACACCTGAGGCTGAGGCTGTAAAGCTAAAGGCTGTCCGCTTGTCATTGTAGCTGTCTATGTTGACCTCCACCAAATCTCCTTCAAAACCGTCTCTTCGTGACATTCGCCGAGCTACTTTGTCTGGCTCCAAATCAAATGCCCGAATTCCGATATACAGGTATTTTGCATCGTACAAAATCTTAAACTTGGTATCTTGGGAGGGCGCCGCTCCATCTTCGGGCTGTCGCTGTATAAAGTCACCACCCCAATCCACCAAATCCCACGCTGGGTCATCCAACTTTCCATCAATCACAGGCGGAGCCTGAACCATGGTGGTTTCGTAAGTTTTAGGTTGAGCATACGACTCAAAGCATAGCAATGCCAGAATACAGACCAGGCCGACTGATTTCATCTTGGGTTGAGTTGGGTCTTCATTAAGAACGATGACTCTATGAAATACTTATCCCAAACCCTGAGGTTACATTAAAATGAGTATTCGGTTAATTTCAGGGATTTACGGCACATCCATCTGGATATGCCGATGAAATTCGCAATGATCAGCCCATGTAGAGCAGGGACAAAATGATCATGATGATAAGCGTAAGTGTGGAGAGTTTAAACAAATCTTGTTTTGCTGTTTCCTCTCCTTTTGGAGTTTGAACTTGTGTAGTTTTCATGACGGACTAAGACGTTTTGACTTTTAGGACACTGCAAATATACAAAAGGTTGTATTATACTTAGTTAAAATTGTATCGAACTCCTGTGAGAAGCCCAAATCCCGAAGGATTGGTGGTAAACGAGGTGTTCTCTTTGGTCAGCGAGTTGATCGATCTTCTATAATTCGGTTCTATCACCAGATCAAAATTCTTCAACAGTTGATATCCAAACTCAACACCTGCCAATCCGCTAAAACTCACCTCACGATAAGGGGATTCGGAACCCGGACCAATGGTTAACCCTGCGATTTCCGCATCTGAACCCGAGAGCTTATTGCCCATATAAAAATTAGTTATCACACCCGCATTCAATTCCATCCTGAATTTACTATTCACAATCAGATATCCGGCTTTCACTGGTACTGAGGTAAACTGAAATTCATTCTTCAAATTAACATCTCTGTAATCATATTCTACCACTTCCTGGCGGTCGATGGCTTGCTCAAATTGCTGAACACTTCTCACCTGACTAGTGGCCGGAATCACCTCCTGAAAAGTAGAGGTTTGAATCACCACATTGGTCTGAGTAGTAGCATCTGCCCGGGCATACTGCACCCCGCTCTCCAGTGTCCATCTGCTGCTCAATTTCAATCCAAAATTCACACCAAGTGAAACGGTTTCTCCTGGCAACATACCCTCACGAACGGATGGTGATTGACTATCGATGGCCTCCTCGCTTGAAAGACTAAATCCTGCGCTGGACATATCCAGATTACTGGCCAGCAGACTTCCCCCTGTCGACTGAAAGTTAGGATCAAAACCACCAGAACCCAGGCTAAGTCCCGCCCAGTACTTATTATCCACACCCGCTTTTCGTCTTTGCTCGAAATGGTATACGGGTAGTAAATACAGTCGCCTCCCCGTATAATTAGCCGCAATAGACACTTCCGGCTTCAATTTCGTCAAAGTTAATTCTTCAAAAATCTCGCGGGAATGACTCTGATCATTGACTTCTTCCTCTTGTTCTTGCTCGCTGGCCACAAACATGGCAGCCCGGGAGACCTGTTTATCCCTTCCCTGATCACCAAAAGCCAAAGCAGTCATCCTTTCATCGGCTGAGTCAGGAATGCGTATGGAAACAACCTCCTCCATTGGAGCGGGCTTGTCTACATTAATGGCCAGCCGGTAATCCGTCCCTTGCTGAAAGTACCAGTATTGCAGAGTACCAAGTGAGGCTGCCAGCAGCAGAATAGCAGCCACTGCCCACCTGTAATAGGTGGCTTTTGTTTTATACACCGAAAGTTCCGCATAGGCCAGTTTCCGGTCGATTTCATTCCACACTGCATCAGGGGGTGTCTGGCTTGCATCACCAAAAACCTCCTTCCATTCATTCTCAAATTGACTGTCAGAGTTCTCCTGCCCTATCATAATATATCACGTCACTCTTCAATATCCACTCCTTCAATAAGCTCTTGGCTCTTGCATACTGAGACTTGCTGGTCCCCTCGCTGATCCCCAGGAGGTCTGCAATCTCATGATGCTTATACCCCTCAATCGCATACAGGTTAAATATCACCTGACACCCAGAGGGTAATTTTCTGATCATTTCTAATAGTTCCTTGTGATTGATTCCGGTAATGGTAAGATTTTCGGTAAAACGATTCTTGAGATCGCCAACATCCACCATGGGATAGAGATACAGTTTGCTCCGCTGATGATTGAGTGCCGTATTCACCACTATTCGCTTAATCCAATATACCAGTGAAGAGTCTTGTCTGAAGTTATTTATATTCTGAAAAACTTTCAGAAAAGCCTCCTGAAGAATATCTTCCGCTTCTTGCTGCATTTTGGAATAGCGCAAAGCGACAGCATACATCTGTCCGCTGTACTTTTTATACAGATTCTGCTGAGCAGTCCGTTCTCCTTTGCAACAGGCCTTAATTAACTCTTCATCACTGAATGCCATTCAGGTTAACTTTTGATTATAGACTCTGATAACTTACAAAACGTTGTAACCGCAGTTAACAAATTTATGAAATATCTACCACTACTTGCGATTAGTCTCCTGCTAGCCAATTGTGTGCCAGTTTCTTACACAGATACGGCAAGCCAGAAAACCATTCTCTATGACAATGCCGAATATGAAGACAACATAGGCGTAGTACAGCTCTATCCCCTCTCTGCTGACCAGCAAGCGAGCCTGGATTATCCCGTGATAGCCCTCAACTCTGCCGGACTCAGTTTGGTGTTTGACCTTCTGGAACAGAATACGTCCTACCTCAATGCCAGATATGTTCATTGCAATGCTGACTGGACACCGTCTCGACTGACGGACCTACAATTTCTGAGCACCTACAATGAGTTTCCTATCAACCAATACAACTACTCCTCCAACACCAGAATACCGTATGTCAATTACCAGGCTGATTTACCAGCTCCTGACAAATCGGGGAATTACCTTCTGGTGGTATACCGTGAGAATGATCGGAAAAACGTGCTATTTACGAGAAGGTTTCTTGTTTTTGACCAACGAGCGCAGATTGATGTGGAATTTACTCCCAGCGCCACGGTCTCCCAGAGGAACACCAACCACCAATTATCATTCGGGATAAGGTATCAGCAGATTGAAAATCCCAATCCACTACGGGAATTCAAGGTAGTACTATTACAAAATCATAATTGGCACACTCCCATCACAGGTCTACAGCCCACACTGATGCGGCCTGATCAAAATTACCTTGAATACAGGCATTTCAATGGTGAAAACAACTTTCCTGCGCTGAATGAATTCAGATACTTTGACCTCCGATCGATCGATTACCGAGGAATGAATGTGGTGAATGTGAGGAAAGAAACCGATCAGATACAAGCCTTTCTGGGATTGGATAAAAGCAGACATGGGCTGGCTTATTCACAGCTCATCAACGACCTCAATGGTGGTTTCTTCCTGGAAAACAAAGACCCCAATGATGGGCCATTGCAAAGTGAATATGCCCAGGTCTACTTTGAATTACAATCTGAAAAACTGGAGGGCGAAGTATACATAGCAGGAGGATTCAACAATTGGAACCTTACACCTGAAAACATGATGAGCTACGATGAGAGCACCGGGAGCTACAGAGGATGGATATGGTTAAAGCAGGGCTATTATGATTACTTCTACTGGCTGAAATCAGACAAAATGCCCTTTTATGAACTGGAAGGGAGCCATTACCAGACATCCAACGACTATGAAATTCTGTTTTACTACAGGGATCCTTTTAACAACTATGACGAACTCATTGGATACCGCAGGGTATCAAGTGGAAACTAATGATTCGGCAGATTTGTAAGGAACGGTACGCTCAGTTGGATCAGAATTCACCAAATCCAACATACCAAATCCCATGGAGCAGCAGGTTCCCAACCCACAGGTGAAGATGAAATCCTGAATTTCAGGAGCAGCGAAAAGTGTGAAAGGAAAGGTATATCCCCTGGCTTCCAGCTGCTCGCCCTGATAATACACCGGATAGATTCTTGAGAATTTTTTATTGGAAGCCCGAAGCTTATCCAGGTAGTCTTCGTCTGGTATCAACTGAAACTTATGGACTTCAGGTATGGCGTCTGTATCTATCCCAAACTCCGTCATCCGCGTGATGGTAGCGTCATAAAGCTGATCCGAAAAGTCATTGGAGGAGGGCTCAATAAACAACTTGTGCTCCGGACTATGAAAATCATCAGAGGTCACAATAGGTGAAATGCATATAAACTTCGTTTCCCGGTGGAGAGTTACAGGAAGCTCCTCTTCGGCCATTTCCGGCGTGAGGTTGAGTGCCCCAAGTTGAATTTCTTTATTCCTGAAAATCGCTCCTACGAGGTGCTCCACAAAATCAGCACTGAGTGAAGAAATGACAATAGTCACCCTCCTTGAATTATAATGAAGACCAGCCTTGCTCAGTCGGGTCTGACCTTTGATTCCCGAAAAACTAAAGAAGGGATAGTCCTTCAAATCATCTTTAGATTCTCGCTGTAGAATATCCCTAAAAACCTCTGATATTAAATATTGGTGGTGAAAAGGCACCAACCCTCCACGGTTGTTGACCCTGAACGTAACTCTGACCCGCATCTGATCGCAATTAAAAAAATTAGATTAACTGATCAGAAAACAGGCTTAAAGTAGTTTTTGTTTAGAAGTGATGTAAAAAAATCAAACATTGAAACGGAAGTGCATCACATCCCCGTCCAGCACTACATATTCTTTACCTTCAATCGAAAGTTTGCCCGCTTCCTTACAAGCTTGTTCAGAACCATATTGCTGATAATTCTCCAGCTTGATCACTTCAGCTTTGATAAACCCACGCTCAAAATCGGTGTGAATTACCCCGGCAGCCTGAGGAGCCTTCCACCCTCTCTTGATTGTCCAGGCTCTCACCTCCTGTACACCAGCGGTAAAGTAAGTAATCAGGTCCAAAAGTGAATAAGCAGCCTTGATCAGCCGATTGAGCCCAGATTCCTTTAGACCGTATTCCTCCAAAAACATCAGCTTGTCGTCCTCATCCTCAAACTCAGCGATCTGGGCTTCCAATGCCGCCGACACCCTTACCACCTCCGCATTTTCACTGGCCACGTTTTCCTCCAGTTTTTGGCTATACTGATTCCCGGAATTCACGTTTTCTTCCTCCACATTAGCCACATAGATAATGGGCTTATCAGTCAGCAGCTGAAGTTCTTTCACCAGTACTCGGTCTTCCTTCTCCATCTCCAGAGAGCGAGCGTTACGACCAGATTCCAGGTGCTTTTTGAACTGAATCAGCACTTCATATTCCTTCTTCGCCTTAGCATCACCTCCTTTGGCAATCTTCTCCACTCTGGCGATACGCTTATCCACAGAGTCCAGGTCCCGGAGCTGCAGTTCTGTATCTATCACTTCTTTGTCATCCACAGGGTCCACACGGCCCTCCACGTGAATGATGTTGTCATTTTCAAAGCAGCGCACCACATGAATGATGGCGTCCACTTCGCGGATGTTGGCCAGGAACTGGTTTCCTAATCCTTCACCCTTGCTGGCTCCTTTCACCAGCCCCGCTATATCTACAAACTCAATGACTGTAGGCACCACACGTTCGGGGCTCACTAGTCCTTTCAGTATCTCCAATCGCTCATCGGGCACGGTGATCACCCCCACATTGGGCTCAATGGTACAAAAAGGGAAATTGGCTGCTTCAGCCTTTGCATTCGAGAGCGCATTAAATAAAGTGGATTTTCCAACATTCGGAAGCCCAACAATTCCACACCTTAACCCCATAATCTAACTCTTGATTTTAAATACTCTATATTGATTAAAACCGGCGTAAATCTCTGTAGATGAGACCCTTAAAACGGTATAAACCGGTATCGCCCCAATCATGCCCGGAATCCCTGCGATGGTTGCGCCCACAAAAATAATGACAAAAATTTCTAATGGGTGCGCTTTTACACTTTTAGAGAAAATAAGTGGCTGCAGGAGTAAGTTATCCGTAGCCTGGACCACCGCAAATACTGAAAAAACCTTGGCGACGAGGATGAGTGTATCATTGTTGAATGTAAAATCACCGGAGGTACTCACTGCCACCGCAATTCCGAAGATACCACCAAGTAAAGGGCCCAAATAGGGAATCAGATTGGCGATAGCCGCAAAAACGGCAATGGTGAGGGCATAATTGACCCCCACGATGGAAAGGCCTACAGCAGCAATAGAGAAGATGGAAATCATCTGAAACAGAATACCCAACAGGAAGTTGGAAAGCAGACGCTCTATCTTATAGAGAGCGGAGATAAAAACTTCAAAATATTTATTAGGAATCACCGCAATGACCTGCCGACGAAGAATGCCATTTTCATAAAGGAGAAAAAAAGTAATAAACCCCACCGCCAATACGCCAATGAAAAAGTTTCCGGTAAAGGAAATGAGCTGATTCAAAATCTCTGTAAAATCCATGGTGTGTATAAAATCGACAACTCCTTTGCGTACCGAGTCTACCATGAACCCCGATGGGCCATCAGAAAGTCTGTTATTGATCAGGAAAGTCTCCACCCAGCGGACAGGCTGCACCAGTGAGTCAAATACTGTACTGAAATCCAATGAAGCCAGCACCTCCAGCTGATTGGAAATAAGTGGGATAAACAACACCAGGAACAAAGCAAGCACTCCTATCACCACAGCATAGGAGCCGAAAATAGCAATGTAACGGGGCACCTTACCGCCAAATACCTCAAACCGGATGATCTGGCTGGTCATAGGCCGCAAGACGGTAGCCAGCACCAGAGAGATGGTGAGATAAATGAAAATATTGGAAAAATACCAGATGGCCACACCCAGTAACACCACAAATACACCAATAGCAACTAATGTACGTTTCATCGCAAAAGCATAAAAAAAGCCCCCATAGAGTGAGAGCTTATATCATTAAGATCTTAAGGGATCAGTCCCACTTCAGTTCAGAATCATCCTCAGAAGACACATCTATAGTCTCCTCGTCTTCTTCATGTACTTTGTCAAACTCGCTGAAATCCACGTCCGGAAGCAGCTCATTTTTCACATGATCTACAGTTTCGTTCAGTGCAGCCACGAATTTGTTGAAATCCTCCTTATACAGGAAAATTTTGTGCTTTTCATAAAAAAAACCATCGTCCTTAAACCTCCTTTTGCTCTCTGTGATGGTCAGGTAGTAGTCATTTGATCGAGTAGACTTTACGTCAAAAAAGTAAGTCCTCTTACCTGCTCTTACTCTCTCAGAATAAATTTCGTCTCTCCCTTTTTCCTTATTCTCTTCCACAATTCTTAAAGTTTGTTGTTTTTTTAAGTTCTAGCTACAAAGTATCTCGAAATAGCATTTAAATATAGCATTTAAAAAATGACAAATGCAAACGGCATATTTTACTCTTTGAATAAAAAAGAAGCTTTCTTTGATGCGAGAAAAACAATCAAAGTCCGTTAATAATCAATTAATGAGTATACGCCTGGCAGACATCAAACAGTTCGAAAGCCTGGACCTTCTGGCCCGGCAACTTGTAGAAGGATTTATCACCGGACTGCATAAATCACCTTATCATGGGTTCTCTGTGGAATTCGCCGAGCACAAACTCTACAACTTTGGAGAAAGCACTCGCCATGTAGATTGGAAAGTCTACGCACGTACGGACAGGTTGTACACTAAACAATTTGAAGAGGAAACCAACCTGCGAGCTCAGATTCTGCTGGATGTATCTAATTCCATGTACTATCCCAAACCAGGGTTGGATAAAATCAGGTTCTCAGTACTTTGTGCTGCATCGCTGGCACATCTGCTCACCTCGCAGCGTGATGCTGTAGGCCTCACCACGTTCTCAGATGAAATCCTTTATCAGTCAGCCCTCAAATCCACCAAAACCCACCTGAATCAGCTATTAACCCAGCTAAGTGACCTCCTAAGCACTCCAGGAAAAGCAGCTACCAATGTCGCTAACGTGCTCCATCAAATTGCTGATAAAATCCACAAGAGATCTCTGGTGATTCTCTTCAGTGACATGTTCCAGAAATCGAATGATCTGGACGAAATTTTCGGAGCCCTCCAACACCTCAAACACAATAAACACGAAGTGTTGATCTTCCATGTTTCAGATCATAAGACTGAGTTGGAATTTGAATTTGAGGACCGTCCACACCGGTTTATTGACCTGGAAACCAACGAAACGATTAAACTCAACCCACGGGAAATTAAGGATCATTATAAGCAGCACATGAGTCAGCTCTATCAGGACCTGAAAATCAGATGTGGTAGCTACAAAATAGACCTGGTAGAGGCGGATATCTCCGAACCCTTCGAAAAGATACTAGGCGCTTACCTGATCAAAAGAAAACGAATGCGATGATCCGTTTCCCATCTGATCAGCTCCTATCCTCATAAATCTCTCACCAAAATCAGGTATTGAAGACCTTCCAATGACACTGACGAAGATATAGTTTTGTCTGTATCAGCCAATACATCTTTCCATTGAGTATTGGCGAGTTCATCAGGTACATCAAATACTTTCAGACTATTTCTAACATTTACAATCACCAATACCTCCTGTTTAGCTGTGAATCGCTTGAAAGCCACCACATCCTTACTTGTATAGGATTTCATCTCCCCATAATGCACCGCTGATAACTCAGCCCGGGCCGTCATAATATCCTTGTAGGCATCATAAACATCGGGATTCAGAGACCAGTTGATCGGATTTTTATCAAAAAAACTAATATTAGTGGGGTGACCTATTTCCTGACCGTCATAGATCAAAGGGATCCCACCAAGATAAGAGGTGATCACAAAAGCCGATACGGAACCTTTGAGCCCAAAATCCTCAATGGGAGTGGTCTCCCATGCATACAAATCATGATTGGTAATATATCGCAGTTTCTCTCCACCAGCCAGTACTTTAGTATATTCAGATTTGTGGGTACTGATAATGGTCTCGGCAGACATGCCTTCGCTGAAGACCCTGGCTATGGCGGTCTTAAAATCCCAGGCATAATTCATCTCAAAGCCAACTTCAAAATTAGCCAGTACTCCCCCTTCTCCCAGCAAAATCAGGTCCTTGTCCGTATGAGCTTTCAATGAAGCCAGTGCCTCGTTCCAAAAGCTATCCGGTACGAAATCAATTGCATCACAACGAAAACCATCAATACCCGCCTCATCAATCCAGAAAAGCATGGATTCAATCATCTCCTGTCTCATGGAGCCACTCTCATAGTTCAACTCGGCTACATCAGTCCAGCCGGTTCCTGGTGGCTCAATAATGTCACCATTGCCATCCTGGCTGTACCAATCCTTATGTGCCGAGATCCATGGATGATCCCATGCAGTATGATTAGCCACCCAATCTATAATTACGGCCATACCGCGATCATGAGCGGCACTTACTAAGGCCTTGAGGGTATTCAATGAGCCATATTCAGCGTTGACGGCCCGATAATCCCTAATGCAATAGGGTGAATTAACTGTCTTCACCTCTCCTATCGGATAAATGGGCATCAACCAGATCACGTTGGCTCCCATATCTTGTATATTATCCAGACGACTCTGAATACCGCTAAACGTACCCGCATCGCTAAAAGCCCGCATATTGACCTCATAAACCACCATCTCTTGAAGTGGTGGAATGATCAAGGTATCAGAAAGCTCAACTGTATCCTCTGGATTGGTAGTGGGAGGTTTGTCCAGACCATCATCCTTGCAAGCCGGGAAACACGAAATAGTGATCAACAAAAACAGTATTCTAAGCATCTTAAGGTTGTTTTTTATTCAAAATAACCAAAGCGACCAACGGTCACTTTGGTTGTAATTTACAAATTCATCTATCCCTTATCGGGCTAGTTTTTTTGAATATCAAAGGTGTAATTGCCTGCCTCGTGGAGATCAAGAGTAATGGTATAATTCCCATCCTCAGGCACAGTAAGCTGGGGCTGCTCCACATAGTCTAACCAAGGGTGGTTGGCGTAGGCCAGGTTTCCATCAGTATCTATACCAAAATCAAGCACCCACTCTTTGTTTGCTCGAAACTTGAATGAGCCTTCGGCAATCATATCTGCAGTCACAGACCACACTTCAGTGTCCATATCAAAGGTGAGTTCGGTATCAAAGTCCCACCCACCGGGAGTGGCGGCACCTATGATTCCCCAATCAGTTTTGATGAGCAGGTAAGTAAGATTGTTTAAATCTACCGAAAAGAAGTAATACCCATCGGAAGGGGCTATGAAGTTGTCCCCCGCATAGTTAGCCTCAAAAATCACCCCATCATTTAGAGTACCATACGACTGTGGCTCCCATCCTGGCTGTGCATACAGTTTGAACTCATTCGTACCCCCTGCAGGAATGAAAATATAACCCTCATAAACCCCATCGTCCTTGACTGAAGCAATGGTGGCTGCAGCGTCAATGTTCCAGCCCTGAAAGTCACCAGCAATCCAAAGTTTGGCATACTCCTGTGGTTGCTCTTCCTCCTCATAAGCCGTAAATGTAAAAGACACTACCGCCGAAACCAGGTCTTCTTTACTGGCAGCGCTCGCAATAACTCGTGTCTGGAGTGCTATGGGCTCATTGGCCGGGCTTTCCAGTGTACTGAGAATAATACTATTCAAATCTCCATAAGTGATAGAAAAAGTAGTCTCTGACGTAGTACCTAAGGTAGCTGGTAGTGAAAAATCACCAGCAGCCAGATCAATCTGTACTTTATAGCTAATCTCACTTGGGAAATTAAACTGAGCTTCGCTCCACGTAAAAGTCAACACTTCTTCCAGATTATTAGCAGTTGCAACGTCCGCAAAACCAGCCGTGGGGGTGGATATCTCCGCAGCGATCGGATCTTTCTCTTCAATAATGACTTTTTCTCCTTCTTCCTCACAGGAAAAAAGAGCCAATCCGCCAATCATGGCACCGCACATTAGTAACTTTTTCATCTTTTCTTGTTTTAGTTGTGATAGAATATTTCAGGTGACTAGTAGTCTTTGTTCTGTTTCAGGTTGGTATTCAACCCCAGATCAGCAGAGGGGATAGGGAAAATGTCCAGATGCGAGGGCATCGTCTTTCCGTCTTTTACATTTCCCTTCCAATCCCACATATAATCTCCATCAGAGTACCGACCGAAGCGAATCAGATCAGTACGTCTGTGTCCTTCCCAGTAGAGTTCTCTACCACGCTCATCAAGGATAAAGTCCAGGGTGAAATCGGCCATTGAAATATTGCCAGAGGTATTGCCATAGGCCCGTGTTCTCAAGGCATTGATGTAATCCAGCGCAGTAGCTTCATTGCCGCCTGCGCCTCCTCTTTTGACTGCCTCAGCGTACATCAGGTACACCTCAGCCAGTCTGAAGAGTGGAAAATCGGTATCAACGAAAATGTCATTCTTACCCTTTATGCCTGCTGAGGTGATGTTTTTAAACTTCTCACACAGATAACCTTCCGTGAACACCGTAGGATTCTCTATTTCCAACGTCTGTCCGTCGGTGTAGAACATTGCCCTGTGATCAGTGTCTCCTGTGGGGTCTTCAAATGTTTCCACAAAAGTGGTGGTGGGCCTGTTTCCAAACCATCCTCCAGAGCCTATCCCAAAGTCCTTGTCCGGATCCTGAGTACCTCCCACAGCAGCGTGAATAATATAGGTGACACCACCATAGTTTCTTGTGTTATCACCATCCTCGGCTATTGGAAATATGATTTCGTTTCTAAGTCTGTCATTATCTGCCAGGAATAAATGTGAATACTGGCTATGAAGTGTGTAAGCTCCAGAAGAGATAATATTATTACACTGAACAATACAATCGGAAAACCGGTCATTTCCCTCACCCAAATACACCTCTGCATTGAGGTACATTTTGGCTAGTAGCATCCACGCCGCGGCCTTATCAGCACGGGCATACTCGTTCTGTCTGGCATCCACCAAAGCAGGAAGAATGGCCTCCAGCTCAGACTCTATATAGAGAAAAAGATCTCCACGAGCGATTTGCTTAGGCAGGTAGGCCCCGGTATCATCGTTTTCTGTCACGAAAGGTACATTTCCCCATAGATCCATGGCAAAATAGTAATACAAGGCTCGCAGGTAGCGGGCTTCAGCCAGATAGGTGGTCACTTCAGCTCTCAAAGGGTTCGAAAGACCATCCACACGCTGACCTACTTCCCTGATATACTCATTGCAGTACGCGATGTTGATGAAAATTCGTTGATACATCAGTTTGATGTAGAGGTTGTTATCTGACCAGGTCTGAGAATGAAACTCCACTAATCCGGGATCTCCCCAGGCATTGATAGCCTCATCAGTAGTCACCTCCTGTGCACTCCAATAGGTTCGCATAAAAGAGGTAGTGCCTTCGTCTGTCGCTGAGATTTCCGGCTGTCCATACTCACCACGCTGACCCGTAAGCGTCAGGCCACCATAGAGTTTGGCCAGAAACTGCTTATAAGCTGCCTCATCATCAAAAATGGACGCAGAGGTGATGCTTTCATTGTCCAGTGGTTCAGTATCCAGATCGCCGAAGCAGGCGTTCAACACTGAGCCCATCAGAATCAAACTCATTATTTGGAATATTCTATAGTTTTTCATGATAGCTCTTTTTAGAATTCACAGTTCAAACCCAGCAGGAATACCCGGGTACGTGGAAAGAAATTATTATCCAGACCACCACTGATTTCCGGGTCGAGTCCGGAGTATTTAGTGATCACAAAGGCATTCTGAACCCCACCACTGATCTTCATATTTAGCTTATTGCCAAAGAGGTCTCTCAGATTATAAGCCAGATTGATGTTATCCATCCGGAAAAAGGAGGCATTTTCTACGTAATAATCTGAGAAACGGGTATTCAGAGCATTCATAAATTGGGTTTTATCGGCAAGCATGGAGGCATTGCTGAGGTATTGCATAGAGGAATACAGCGACTGATAGGTACTATTGGAAGCCACATTATTATAGACATAGTTGCCCAGACTCAGACGCCCAACAAAGGTGAAGTCCCAGTTGCCCACATTTAGCCATGAGTTGATCCCCATGAGAACATCCGCTGCAGGATTTTGGTAGATGTACAAGTCACTGCTATTGATAATTCCATCATCATTTCTATCTACAAAAGCGTCTTCAACGGGATTTAAATCCTGATCGTAAAGTTGCTGATAGGTATAAAATGAGTTGACCGGATACCCAACCCTCTGCGCCTGAATGGTACCAGAAGTCGTACCACCTACACTTCCTGTAGGCACGGTATAGTCAGGATCATCATTCAGGTTGAGTTTGGTGATTTCATTCTTATTATAGTAAACATTGTAACCCACCTCCCAATTCACCTTATCGGTGGTGATTACTTTGGCGTTCAGGTTCATCTCCACTCCACGGTTTTCCATACTGCCCACGTTGGTGAGTACAGTGGCTGAGAAGTTGGTACCGACGGGTACATCTACGATACTCAGGAGATCCTTAGTCTCTTTGAGATAAAAATCCAGCGAGCCCGTGATTCGATTGCCTGCGAAACCAAAGTCAACCCCTACATTGGCTGTAGTGGTGGTCTCCCAGCGTATATCTGCATCATAGCCATCCGGCCGAAGGGTGTTATAGTACTGGTTGCCAAATGCGTACCGTGCAGCATCATCACTGATTGTATACTTCGCTACATAGGGATAGTCATTGCCATTGTTCAAATCCTGCTGACCAGTGATCCCATAGCCCAATCTTAGCTTCAGATCAGAAACAATATGGCTTTGACGCAAGAAGGATTCGTGCCCCACGTTCCAGGCAAAGGCAGCCGCTGGAAAAAGTCCCCATCGGGTTTCCGGCGAAAAGCGGGAAGTAGCATCGTTCCTCAGCGTGAGTGTGAACAGATACTTCTGAGCGATAGAATAGTTAACTCTACCAAAAAATGAAAGCAGATAGTACTCCGATTGAAAATCATTACGCTGGGTGGATGCTGTACCCGAAGCATTGGACGTAGAATCTTCACTGGCACGCCAGAAGTGAGACCATGAGTAACCTGCTAGCACATCCAGGCTGTTGTCTCCGATGACTTTATGGTAATTCAGGTAAAAATCAAGTAATTGATTCTGGCGCTCATTGAAATACGGACTCGTCCTGCCACCAGCTACTGTAGGAATATACACCCACTGCGTACTGTCCTTTACGTTGTTGTGGCCTTTGGTTTGAGAAATGTCATAACCAAGATTTAGATTGGCTTTCAAACCATCCAGAAAAGGCAACTGATAATCAAACTGTATGTTTCCAATACTTCTTTTGGCATTGGAGGTGTTGTCTGTCAGGGCTAGCTGAGCCACTGGGTTGGCTGGTGCCAGGTTAATGGGGCTACCATCTATTCCGCCCGTCGTCCAGGTGGTATAGCCCCTCCATCGGGTATTGCCATTAAACACTTCCTTTGTAGGATCATAAACTACCGCATTTCTGATCGCACTCTGGTCTGAAAAGTTGTTGTTATTATCCATTCCTTTCAGGTTGATCTTCACTTTCAACTGATCATTAAGGAAAGTTGGATCCAGACCCAATGAGAGTGTAGTCCGCTCAAAGTTGTAGGTTTTCAACACTCCGTCTGTGTTGTTGTATCCCAGGGAAATGCGATAAGGCGTAGACTTCAAGGTACCTGACAAGCTCAGGTTGTGATCCTGTCCGATAGCATTTTTGTAGATCTCTCCCTGCCAGTCGGTATCCGCATCACCCAATAAAGAAGTCACGGCGGTATTTTCGGCATACACTTCATTGATCAGTGTCCTGAATTCATCCCCAGAATATACCTCCACCTTTTTGGGTGTGGTATAGAGAGATGTGGTGACATTGTAGGTCAGTTTTAAGTCCCTATCACCCCGCTTAGTGGTAATAATAATGACGCCATTTGCCGCACGTGAACCATAAATGGCGGTGGCTGACGCATCCTTGAGAATCGTGAAACTCTCAATATCATTGGGATTAAGGGTGGACAATATATTGGGTGAACCACCTATAGGGGTATTATCCAATGGTACACCATCTATCACTATTAAGGGATCATTGCTCGCAGACATGGAGGACCCACCTCTAATCCTGATGGTGGAGGTATTGCCCGGTGCACCACTAATGGGTGTAATGGATACTCCGGCGGTTTTCCCTATCATAAGTTCCTGCACCGAGTTCACAGCACCTTTGTTGAAGTCTTCAGAAGAAACCACAGCGACAGATCCTGTAGCATCGGATTTTTTCACAGTACCATAGCCCACTACCACCACTTCCTCCAAAGCAGCTATGTCTGTGGGCATCGACACATCTATAATAGACTTCCCTAGTACAGATATCTCCTGAGATACAAAACCCACAAATGACACGGTAATGCTCTCCCAGCCCGTGGGTAATTCAAGCTTGTATTGCCCATCAATATTAGTGATGGTACCCACGGAGGTTCCTTTGACCACCACTGTGGCTCCCGGCAGTCCTTGTCCGGTATCGGCATCTGTCACCCTCCCAGTGACTATGTGTTCATCCTGACCTCTCGCAAGGGTGCACGTCAGCAAAAACACCACCATTAGTAAATGTTTCATCATCTTCAAGTTTTGTTTCATTTTGTTAGCGTTTGAGTTGGTATAAATTCATGTTTCCATGAATGCTGGTCTTATTTTCTTTATTCCAACAGGTGGAACCGAATGGCCTGCCCTCCACCCGGAGCCAGATTGAGGTCGATGCTTTGGGTAGAAGTCACTTCCTTTCGGTCAATGGAAATCTCCAGTGGGTTATCTTCCATACTGGCGGATGGACCATCTGCATACATTTCTGCTATGTACCTGCGACCGGGCAGTAAAAAATCCAGCTTTACGGGCAATGACTTTGGGTTTTCATCGGTTGTGCTCCCCAGGTACCAGTCGTCACTGTGCCGATCTTTCCTTACCACAGTGATGAAGTCTCCTATTTTGGCATTCAACACCCGGGTTTCTTCCCAGTCAGTAGGCACATCGCGGATAAACTGCAGTGCAGGATGTCCGATGTAGTTTTCGGGTAAATCTGCAGCCATCTGCCATGGACTATAGATGGTTACATAAAGGGCCAGTTGTTTGGCCAATGTCGTGTGTACTCTATGTCCCGGATTGGAGGGAATCAGGATATCAAATATTCCGGGTGTATAGTCCATAGGACCCGCCAGACACCTGGTGAAAGGCAATATCACCGTATGTTCCGGCGGGTTTCCCGCGCTCCACGCTTCATACTCCGCACCACGGGCACCCTCCCGGGTCATCAGGTTCGGATAAGTTCTTCTCAGCCCGGTAGCCTTCACGGGTTCATGGATATCCAAAGCAATCTGGTGGGCAGCAGCCATCTCCAGCACTCGTTGATAATGGCGTACCATGAATTGGCCCTGGTGGTGCTCGCCATTCGGCCTTCTTGTTACGTAGCCTGTTTTGAGGCTATGAACTCCATATTTTTGATAATAGGCAAATGCATCCGGAAGCTGGCGCTCATAATTGATGATGTTACCACCAGTCTCATGATGACCAATAAGCCCAACACCCCGCTCACGCGCATACTCCGTAAGCTCTTCAATGTCAAAGTCAGGATAAGGACGCATAAACTCAAATCGACCCTCACTCCAGTCATAGTCCCAGCCTTCATTCCAACCCTCTACGAGTACCCCTGAAAGATCATTTTCAGCAGCGAAATCGATATATTTTTTCACATTGGCTGTTGCAGCTCCATGATTTGGCCCCTGACTCCATGTGTACTTATTCAGGTGCA
This sequence comes from Marinoscillum sp. 108, assembly GCF_902506655.1. Classification (NCBI taxonomy): domain Bacteria; kingdom Pseudomonadati; phylum Bacteroidota; class Cytophagia; order Cytophagales; family Reichenbachiellaceae; genus Marinoscillum; species Marinoscillum sp. 108. The sequence continues at coordinate 1,757,521 of NZ_LR734808.1, forward strand.
TCGCCCACCATATCCCATTGTATTTACCTGGGGTTATATAGGACAAGTCCTCCAGCCGGTTAGGCTCATTTAGATTTAGAATCAGATAGGAAGTAATAAGATCACCGACCTTTTCTGCAATCTGAATCGTTCTCCAGGGTGTATTGAACGGGGCACTTACTTCAGCTTTGATACCGGAAGCCCAGGGCACCAGATCACAACTGAGCAGCTGTCTGGATGGCTCCAGAGTCATGGCCGGATAATTCACCAGAGCTGCTTCATGAATACTTACAAACAGGTCATCCTCATATTCCATTGTGAGCGGAGTATGAACCTTTTCACTGAGCTCGCTCAAAGGGTCATTGGAAAACAAAAATTCAGAATCGATCTCATCTCCATAGGCAGGAATCCACCATGCGCTCATGTTCTTGGCCATGATAAAGCCAGTAAGCTCGTCAGTGATCACAAAGTCCGTCAGATGGGGTTGCTCTGGAAACTCATACCTAAAGCCAAGTCCATCATCATACACCTTAAAGGTGATCTTCAATAAGCGCTGAAGATCTGATTTTTCCTGAAGGGTAATGGTTATCCCATTGTAATGGTTTCGAATGTTCTTCACCTCGCCCCAAGGCTGAGACCAGGTTTCGTCAAGCGTGAATTCGTTGATCTTGACTATTTTGAAATTACCCGTCAGAGATGGTTCATCCTGCAACTCAAACCCCAAGGGAGATTCAAGTACCACTGCTTCTCCATCACGCTTTACTTCATAAAATGGAACATCATTATTAATTCTGAAAATAACCTGTAGTCTGCCGCTTGGAGAAGAGATGATGATGTCAGACGAACATCCACCTAAAAGAAATAGTAAACAAATTCCTGTAATAATGATCTTCACTCTTTGTCAGTTTTGGGTTAATCAAAAAATGTATCTGGCTCCGGAACCAGGGTGATTTGACTGCCGGTGATACACTTGACAAAAGAGTTTTACTTACAAGAGATTCTCAAAAAAGAAGTGTTGGATATAGAAAATAAACGAGGTTTAAATCTTTTAAAAACCTGAAAAACAGACAGATAACAGCTTAGACTAATTCTGAAAATATAAATACCATATAGCCTTAACCGTGGTGCATCATCGATCCATTATAAGTGACGAGGCTTGAGATAAGTATCTCGATGGGATTTGTTAGAGGGAATTGGATTTGAACTGCATCAAAATCGTTTTCTTGAATACCCTGGTGAAACGTGAGTTTGTCGGGTAGCTCCTTTTTGGGGTGACATTATTAAACACAAGTGCAACCACGAAGAGAATCATCGTTCCGCTGAAAACGGGAAATACCACATAGAGCCATCCCAGATCCAAAATACGCTCAGAACCAATGACCGCAATAAGGGCTGTGGCTCCACCCGGAGGGTGCATCGTTTTTGTGATTTGCATGCAAATAATCGATAGTGCCACCGCTAAAGGAGCTCCAAGCGAAATATTGCTACCAAAAACCTGACTGATAGCCACTCCAATACAAGCCGACAACACATGGCCACCAATGAGATTTCTTGGCTGAGCCAGCGGACTTTGGATAGCCCCATAGATCAGTACACCTGATGCTCCAAACGAACCAATCAAAAAAACACCATCCTCTCCTGCAAAATGAACACCCTGGGCCCAGGCAATCAGACCTATGCCGACAAATGAGCCCACAAAAGACCACATATGCTCATGCCAGTCTACAAGGGTTTCTTTATAAATCACATACTTCACCACTCTGAAGTTTCTTTTTATCCGTTTGCTCACCATCCCGTGTCTTTGAGCCTGCAAAAGTATCCGAGTTTACAGCAAAGCGGTTTCTCTAAAACTGAACAATATTTGACCCGACCCTGAAATTTAATCATCATAACACATCCCCGAATTTCATATTTTTGAAGTATGGAACTCAAGCACTTCAGACTCATCAAAGCCATCGCTGACGAGGGTAACATTGCCAATTCGGCGGAAAGACTTTTTCTCACCCAATCAGCCTTAAGTCATCAACTCCGTTCGGTTGAAGAGAATCTTGGTGTTAAAATCTTCATCAGAAACCGAAAAGAATGGGAACTCACTGAAGAAGGTCAGGAGCTCTATCATTTGGCCACTTCAGTATTGAATTCAGTCGATAAAAAACTCATGCAGATTAAACATTTCAGCCAAAGTACCGGAGGAAACATTAAAGCGGGCAGCGAATGCTACTCGTTCTATTTACTCTTTCCATCCTTTCTCCAAAGAATGTCCGCTTTGTATCCTCAGATCTCCATTGATCTCAACTTTGACGCCACCCACCAACCCTTATCAAAGCTTCTTTCGTATGAGGTGGACATAGCGATGGTCACCCGCCAACCTGGTTTGGAGTCTTTGTCCAGTGTGGAAGTATTGCAGGACGAGCTATTTGCTGTCATGCACAAGGAAAATCCTTTGAGCCAAAGGGAATATCTTGAAGCCAGGGACTTCACTGATCAGCATTTACTCATCCATTCCTTTCCTCTGGAGACTGTTTCTGTATATGAAACCTATCTCAAGCCCAATGATGTGCTGCCAAAGAAGATCAGTGCCATCCCACTAACAGAAGTCAGTCTGGAAATGATCAATGCCAACATGGGGATTACCTGCATTCCCAAATGGACCCTCAAACACGTCATTTACCAAAAAGAACTCGTATTCAAACCCATTAGTAGAAATGGATTAAAACGCTCACTATTTCTGGTCATGAGAAATGAAGATCTTTCTAAAAAGCACTTCACTGACTTTATTTGCAATTTTGAGGAGTCTATTGCACAAGAATTTCCAGAAAACAGGGTGACGGACAAACCGGTGCGGGAAATGAGTTTCAATCAATAATCGCTAGGTAGCTTCTATCTCCATGATCCTCTGCTCAAACTCATCATTGGGGATCAGTGCCTTACTCTTCACGCGATTTTTGTAAGCGTAAATCGTATTAACAGAGTACCCTAAAATTTTGGCCAGTTTATCACTGTCAGATATGCCCATCCTGATCAAAGCAAAAATGCGCAGCTCAGTGTTTAGAAGCTGGTCATTTTCCAATTTGACCTGATCTACTTCACTGAAGTAGGAGTTAAAAGTGGCTACAAAGTCCGGGAAAAGCTTAAGAAACACCTTATCAAAACTATAATATAACTCCTCCCGCTCCTTTTTAAGATCAATTCTGCTCATCACAAACCTGATCTCTTCATACTTTTTAGAAATTAACTTTTGATCCACTGAGCGTTTAAATTTTTCGATTTTTTCGATGTATTCTGAGTTGATATTGAAGTAATAACCCAAGTATTCCTCTTTGATCTTATTAGCCTCTGAAAGCATGCCATTTGCAGCAGTCAGGTTTTCATTGGTCTGTCGTATTACCAGATCCTGCCTCCTCAGTTTTCGGAATTGAAAAAGCGTACTCAATGCAAAAATGATGGTAAGAACAGAGAGGATGGTCAGACCTATGGAATACCCCAAAAGGGTTTTGCGCTGATTGTCGATATAATTGAGCCGGGATGCAGCAATAACAGGCAAGATAGCCCCTACTTCACTTTTACGCTGCTTAGCACCATAAAAAATAGCGTCATCCATACTTTGGTTGATGTACTTATAGGCTTCCTCCACCTGACCATACATATATAAAAGCTCGGCCAACCGGGTCATTGCCAGGGTTTCTTTGGTAGCCGACTGGATGTCAGAGATACAGGCATCCACCAGTAGGTTAATAGCCTGAGTGGTATCCCCCAGTTTCAGGTGGAGATAACTCAAAGTGGAAGCTGTAATAGCAAATTGATGAGTCGTAAGTTTGAGGCCACCATCCAGCAGCTTATTCAAATACTTAATCGCCTCATCAGATCTCTGCTCACGAAGGTTATGAAGGCCTTTTAGGTAAAGAAAATTATATGATTCCGGATCGGACAGATTGGTAGCAAAGTCAATGTACTTATCCGCCATTCTTATATAAATCTCGCAGTAATTGGCGTCTTTGTTATAGTCACAATTATCATAAAGCGCACGAGCCATCAACGCATAGTATTCCAATTTATTTGGCTCGGTCAAATCACTGATCCTGACGGTATTGAGGGTATCAAAGGTTTCCTTAAACATACCAGCAGAGAGTGTAATGAAACCCATCTGTGTCTTGGCATAACCAATTCGATCCGGGTCATTCATTTGATAACCGAGGTTAATCAGCCGCTTGGCGTAGCCAAAAGCGGAATCATAGATAAAGCTGCGGTATTGATTATAAAGTGCATCATTGATCTCAAATTTCACTTCCAGACTGGCATTGGGATTGGCCCTCAATCTCTTTTTGAGCCTCAAGATCACATCCTGCTTCTCTTTGACAAACTGTTCCTTATGACTTAGCGCTTCATCCAGCAATTGCAGCTGGGTAGGCTGCCGCTGAGCCACCAAGGTAAAGACAGCTAGCATGCACAAAATGCACAACAAACCTCTTAACCATAAGCTTGGGGTCTCACTTGATCTCATTTGGTGCTAAAGCTAACCAAATTTCAGGTTTACCTTTTTATCAACCTCTTCAGCTTCCAGAATATCCAAAAAAAAAGCGGCTCAATCAGAGCCGCTTTTGTAATGTATCTAAACGTGTAACCACTCTTTCTTGGCGGTCAGCTCTTCTTCAGTTTCTTCGTAATCAGGATCGGGAACACAACAATCCACAGGACAGACAGCGGCACACTGCGGTTCTTCATGAAAGCCCGTACACTCTGTACACTTTCCTGAAACGATGTAATAAAACTCGTCTGAAACAGGTTCCTGGGTTTCAGATCCGTCAATGACAGATCCATCCTCCATTTCTACCTCTTTCAGATCAGTACCGTCAGACCATTTCCATTCAACACCACCTTCATAGATGGCCGTGTTAGGGCATTCTGGTTCGCATGCACCACAATTGATGCATTCGTCTGTGATCATAATTGCCATTCTATCTACTATTTATGTTGTACAACAACAGTGAACAAAATTATCTACAATAAGTTTGCGCACAAAAGTAACTGACAATTAAATGACGTTATCAGAAAGAATTGAAGCATTTTCAATATTAGGGGACAAAATTCGGGCTATTTCCAACGATTCTCTGGAGGAATATGCCCGAAGAGCTCAGTTGCACAACCAATGGTTCACCAAAGAAAATGTTTCGAGGGCCTTCGAAGGCATTGCTTTTATGCTGAAAAAAGAGAAACTCCAGCAATGGCTGGAGCCTTATGAACCACTTTCTCCAGAGGTGCCAAAAATCACCGGAATCATCATGGCCGGAAATATTCCTATGGTAGGTTTTCACGACCTGCTTTCTGTGCTCGTCACTGGCCATTTCGCGACCATCAAAACGAGTAGTCAGGATACCTATCTGGTAAAGCTACTGATTGACTGGCTCCTGGAAATAGAGCCCAGATTTAAAAAGAACCTAGAAATACGAGAACGTCTGACGGCTATTGATGCGCTGATCGCCACTGGCAGTGACAATACCGCACGCTATTTTGAGTACTATTTTCGCAATCACCCCCGGGTAATTCGTAAAAACCGAACCTCTGTAGCCATACTGGATGGCAGCGAAACAGAAACAGAGTTAAAGGCACTGGGGAAAGACATCTTCTGGTATTTCGGACTTGGCTGTAGAAATGTCTCAAAGGTTTTTGTACCAACAAATTACGATCCACGAGGCTTTTTTGAAGCCAACGAAGCGCTAAACTACCTGGGAGATCACAATAAATACCGCAACAATTACGACTATCACAAGTCCATCTTGCTGGTGAATGGAGTGAAGCACCTGGACAATGGTTTTTTGTTGTGGCAACCCTCCGAGGAGCTCGTCTCCCCTATTTCCATTCTATATGCAGAGGAATATGAGAACCTTGAAACGCTGAACACCAAACTAGCAGCCAATGCAGACAAGCTACAATGCATCGTAGGGAAGGGACATACGCCTTTTGGGCAAGCACAAACCCCTGAGGTTTGGGATTATGCAGACGGTGTGGATACGGTTGCGTTTTTAAAGGATCTTTAATAACTCTAGGATGTCAAGAGTTAGCTTGATCCGGAAATTACTATCTTTATTCTATGGAATCTATCCGAATTGACATATTAAATCCTAAAGCCAAAAAGCTCCTTCAGGATTTGGCCGACTTGAACTTAATTGCCTTTCAAAGTAATGAAGAATCCAACTTTTCAACTTTTTTAGAGAGGATCCGATCAAAGTCTGACTCTGAGCTTTCTTTGGAAGAGATATCCCTGGAAGTGAAACGTGTTCGGAAATCAAGAAATGATAAATAGGGTTGTAGTCGATACAAACCTCTGGATTTCTTTCCTAATTACTCGGAAATACTCCTTTCTCGAAACCCTTATCAATAGCAATAAGATAAAATTGCTCTTTTCCTCTGAGTTGCTAACAGAATTTATTGAGGTAGCCAAAAGACCTAAATTCAAATCATATTTTAATGAATCCGATTTGGATAGAATCCTTCAATTCATGAAAGAATTTTCTGAGCTCATTGAGATTCAGTCAGATGTACACCTTTGTCGTGATGAAAATGATGATTTCCTCATAAATCTATGCATCGATGGTAATGCCAACTACCTGCTTACAGGCGATCACGATCTTCTCTCCATCGGAGTAATAAATAACACCAAAATCGTATCATATGGTGATTTCATGGAAGAAATGAGTCTTCACTAAACGATCTTCGTGCCCCAAAGCATGTGTGCCAAAATGGGCTCGCACTTCTGACGACAAGCCGGATAAAATTGGCGATGCTTCCAAAATCCTGACTTAGGTGATTGTCCCCACCAAAATTCTGCCATGGCCAATGGCTGCATATGATGAATAAAGGCATGCTGGAGTAACTTTGGCCCGGCACATTCTCCCGCTCCTCCCGGAGGATTATTCGGGAAAAGATCCCTCAGACTCTTCTCTTTGCCATCCTTGTTGAGGAAATGGTAATGATCAAATACTTTGTCCTGCAAGGCCATGGAGTTACTTCGCCGCAGATCTTTCAGCGCGTCAATCTTTTCCATATGATCGTTAGGTTGAGACTCCATCAATTGCTCGATCTCCCGATTGATCCGGGTGAGCTCCTGCATCCCAAGGTTCAAAAAACTACCCTCTTTTAGACCATCATAAACCGGCGGAACAAATCCTGGGTAATGATTTTTACCACCCATTTTTCCCGAAAAAGCTGAAAGATATCCGATTTCACCTTCCGCGGTGCGGACCACCAGTACGCCAAACATCTTCCCTATCACATTTTCTGTCCGCTCACTTTCCAAACCAAAATTGTGCTCCCAATCCTGCTGACGCAGATACTTCTGAAGTTTTTCAGCGGCCAATATGCAAAGTGGGTGTGGTTCATCGGAAAAAGGATCTGAGAAGTGCTCCGGTAATTCATCTTCGCTGATGGGTCGGGGGAAGGTAATAAAGAAGTGGTCTTTAGTTGGACTGGATCCGATCACGTGATGAAAGTGTGTTTCTCTGTAAGGCAAAAGTAGAGCAATCACCAACCAAACCCATGAACCTCTCAGGTGATTTAAGCGACCTGAGCCTCATTGAAGCAAAAAAGGCTGTCTCTACTCGAAACAGCCCTTCCTTATATTTGATCCTGAATTAACCTCAGGAGTTGTTTTGTAATTTGATCAGGTTTAGTGCCGATCCAGCCTTGAACCAGCCGATTTGCCCTGCATTATAAGTATGATTCACCTTAATGGTATCCGAAGAACCATCCTCATGCTTTGCTACTATGGTCAACTGTTTTCCTGGTGCAAACTCAGTCAGATCCACAAAATCAAAAGTATCCGCTTCCTGAATTCTGTCATAGTCTGCCTCATTCGCAAAGGTCAAAGCCAGCATCCCTTGCTTTTTAAGGTTAGTCTCATGAATACGTGCAAAAGACTTCACCAATACAGCTTTCACCCCCAAATGTCTTGGCTGCATAGCCGCATGCTCTCTGGATGAACCTTCTCCATAGTTATGATCCCCCACAACAATCGTTGGTACACCTGCCGCCTTATAGGCTCTCTGTGTGTCGGGCACACCCGCGTAAGTACCATCCAGCTGGCTCTTCACCTTATCTGTTTCGTCGTTGAATGCGTTCACCGCACCCGTCAGAGTATTGTTGGCGATATTATCCAAATGACCTCTGAACCTCAACCATGGACCTGCCATAGAGATGTGATCAGTAGTACATTTCCCTTTGGCCTTAATCAAAAGCTTCGCTCCGGTGATGTTCTTCCCATCCCACGGCGCAAATGGCTCCAGAAGTTGAAGTCTTTTTGAATCAGGATTTACCTTGATTTGAACACCAGATCCATCTTCGGCAGGTGCCAGGTAGCCAGGATCTTCCACATCGAATCCTTTTTCTGGCAGTTCCCAGCCAGTAGGAGGATCAAGCTTTACCTGCTCTCCTTTGTCGTTCGTTAAAGTATCGGTGATTGGGTTAAAGCCAAGATTACCCGAAATGGCGATCGCAGCCACCATCTCAGGTGAAGTCACAAAAGCATGGGTATTAGGATTACCATCTGCCCTCTTAGAAAAATTCCTATTGAACGAATGAACAATCGTGTTTTTCTCCTTTTTGTCAGCACCTGCACGGTCCCACTGACCTATACAAGGCCCACAGGCATTGGTAAATATCTTGGTACCTAGTTTCTCAAAAGTATTAAGGAATCCGTCTCGCTCCACGGTAAATCTTACCTGCTCAGAACCCGGATTGATACCAAACTCCGCTGCTGGTTTGAGCCCTTTGGCCAAAGCCTGCTCTGCAATAGATGCGGCCCTGGAGATGTCCTCATAAGAAGAATTGGTACATGATCCGATCAAGCCCCACTCTACTTTTGTTGGCCAGTCGTTTTTAGCAGCCTTAGCCGCCATCTCTGAAATAGGAGTTGCCAAGTCAGGCGTAAATGGACCATTGACATGCGGCTCCAACTCTGATAGGTTGATTTCAATCACCTGATCGAAATATTGCTCTGGATTAGCATAAACCTCATCATCACCAGTCAAATGCTCCTTCACCCCATTGGCTAGGTCAGCTACCTCGCTTCTGCCTGTGGCTCTGAGGTAGCGCTCCATAGACTCGTCATATCCAAAAGTGGAAGTGGTAGCTCCAATCTCTGCACCCATATTACAGATGGTGCCTTTTCCTGTACATGACATGCTCTTAGCTCCGTCGCCAAAATATTCAACAATGGCACCAGTACCTCCTTTTACAGTTAGAATACCTGCCACTTTCAAAATCACATCTTTCGGTGAAGCCCATCCGTTCAGCTTTCCTGTCAGTTTCACACCGATGAGTTTTGGGAATTTCAGCTCCCAGGCCATTCCAGCCATCACATCCACAGCATCGGCTCCACCGACCCCTACAGCCACCATACCCAGGCCGCCTGCATTCACGGTGTGTGAGTCGGTACCAATCATCATTCCCCCAGGGAATGCATAATTTTCCAATACCACCTGGTGAATGATACCAGCACCTGGCTTCCAGAAACCAATCCCGTATTTGTTTGATACAGATTCCAAAAAGTTGAATACCTCGTTACTGCTATTGAGTGCACTTTGCAAATCAGAAGCCGCTCCAATCTTCGCCTGTATCAGGTGATCGCAATGTACTGTAGTAGGCACAGCTACTTTGCTTTTTCCGGCCTGCATAAACTGCAGCAGTGCCATTTGGGCGGTCGCATCCTGGCAAGCGATTCGATCTGGTGCAAAATCGACATAAGATTCTCCTCGCTTAAAAGATTCAGAAGGGTTGCCTTCGTACAGGTGACTGTACAAAATCTTCTCAGCCAGTGTGAGTGGCTTTCCGGTTACTTCTTTTGCCTTATTTACACGTTCGCCTATACTCGCATAGACCTTTTTGATCATTTCTATATCAAATGCCATAGGATGATGATTTTAATGCTTTAATTTTTATTCATCCAAAGTTATTTAACTTTTAAAATGTTTGGCTCAATTCGTTTAATCTATTTCTTCCATTACATACATAATTTGCATTTAATGTAACAGATTGATTTGAACAGTGTTAATATCATGCAGGAGCTTCCACGTTCTGTAACTTTCTGAAAGATCATACTTGAACCAACTTAAAATTCAACAACCATGACTCAAGATATTTTTGGAATCCAAAGAGAGCTTTCCACCCCACTTGGCAAGCACAAGTACTTTTCTCTAAAGGCCCTTTCGGAGAAAAGAAGTGAGGTAAAATCACTTCCATATGCCATTCGGATCTTACTGGAAAATGCCATTCGAAACTATGATAACTTTTCTGTGACCGAAGCACACCTGGAGTCCCTACTCGGATGGCAAAAAACTGCGGGTAAAGATGATATCCCTTATTCCCCTGCGAGGGTATTGATGCAGGATTTCACAGGAGTCCCGGCAGTAGTAGATATAGCATCCATACGCTCTGAGGTAGCAAGAAAGGGTAAAGACACTGAGAAGACCAACCCTGTGGTCCCGGCTGATATGGTCATCGATCACTCTGTGATGGTGGAGTATTTTGGCACTCAGAGCTCCTACCGGAAAAATGTGGATCTGGAATACCAACGTAACGATGAGCGATATAAGCTTCTGAAATGGGCGCAAAAAGCCTTCACGAATTTTGGTGTGGTCCCTCCGGGCATGGGTATATGTCATCAGGTAAATCTGGAATACCTGGCAAAGGGAGTGATCGAGCGAGATGGGTACCTGTTTCCTGACACCCTGGTAGGAACTGACTCACATACCCCGATGGTCAATGGCATTGGTGTACTTGGCTGGGGTGTTGGTGGTATCGAAGCTGAAGCTGCCATGTTGGGTCAGCCTATTTACATGATTTTACCAGAAGTCATCGGACTGAAACTCACCGGCAAGATGCGTGAAGGAGCGACTTCCACAGATCTGGTACTCACCGTCACCCGGTTGCTGAGAGATTACGGAGTAGTTGGAAAAATAGTAGAAATCTTCGGGCCTGGCCTGGAGCACCTGACCGTACCTGACCGGGCTACCATCAGCAATATGTCGCCGGAGTTTGGCTGCACCGATACCCATTGGCCAATCGACGATCAGACCCTGGCCTATATGCTGAAAACCAATCGATCCGAAGCGCATGTGGAAATGGTGAAAGCCTACGCACAAGAAAACATGCTTTGGAGAAATCCACAGGATGACATTCAATACACCGACCAGATTGAGCTCGATCTTGGCACTGTGGAGCCTACCATATCTGGCCCAAAAAGACCACAGGACAAGATATTACTAAAGAATGCCAAATCACAGATCATAGACCTGCTGAAGGAATCTCACAGTCGTACCTATATCCCTGTGATGGAACGCTCCGGCAACTGGGCCAATGAAGGGGGCACTACCGCCGAGCCGGTCACTGTGTCATCGGGCATACGCAGTGTCCCTTTGAAAAAGGATGACATCAGTTATAACCTATCAGATGGAGCGGTAGTAATTGCTGCCATCACTTCTTGTACCAACACATCAAATCCAAGTGTGATGATCGGTGCTGGCTTGGTGGCCAAGAAAGCTATTGAACGTGGCCTGAATGTGAAACCATGGGTAAAAACATCTTTGGCACCTGGCTCAAGAGTAGTCACTGACTACCTCACCAAGGCACAACTTCTACCCTACCTGGAGGGGCTCAAGTTTCATACTGTAGGCTATGGCTGTACCACCTGTATAGGTAACTCAGGGGATATGATCCCGGAAGTTCAGAAAGCTGTCATAGAAAACGATCTGGTGGTGTGTTCTGCACTCTCAGGAAATAGAAATTTCGAAGCGCGCATTCATCCCAACGTCAAAATGAATTTTTTGGCCTCCCCAATGCTTGTCGTAGCTTATGCCATTGCCGGCAGGATGGATTTCGACATGAACAATGAACCCTTAGGTACAGACCCCAATGGACAAGAGGTCTATCTGCGGGACATCTGGCCATCTCAGCAGGAGATCAATGAAATCATGGATGTGGTGGTAACTCCTGAGGATTACAAGCGAACTTATGAAACCATCTTCGATGGAGATGAAGCCTGGACGAAACTAAAGGCTCCGGTAGGCAATATCTATGAATGGGACGAACAATCAACCTACATTCAGGAAGCACCATTTTTCAAAAACATCTCTGAAGAGGTCCCTACACCACAGGATATTTCAGGGGCACGGGTGTTACTCCAACTGGGAGACATGGTCACCACAGATCACATTTCTCCGGCAGGTAAGTTCTTACCCGAGCATCCCGCCGGCCTCTACCTGACGCAACATGGGGTCTCCCCAAAAGATTTCAATTCATATGGGTCGAGAAGAGGAAATCACGAAGTGATGATGCGAGGCACCTTTGCCAATGTGCGAATTAGAAATAAACTTGCCACGAAAGAAGGTGGCTGGACCATCTACCATCCCACGGGAGAGGAAATGACGGTATTCGATGCGGCCATGAAATATCAAAAAACGGACACTCCCCTGATTGTGATAGGAGGTAAAGAATATGGTTCGGGATCATCCAGAGACTGGGCCGCTAAAGGAACAACCCTTCTCGGGGTAAAGGCAGTCATCACTGAAAGTTATGAACGCATCCACCGATCGAACCTGGTGGGAATGGGGGTACTGCCGCTTCAGTTTATGGAGGGTGAAACACAGGACACGCTGGGCCTGAAGGGAGATGAGACCTTCGATATCCATGGGATCTCCACGGACCTCACTCCCGGAAAGATTGTTGACATCACTGCATCAAACCCGCAAGGTGATGTGGTAAAATTCCAAGCCAAACTACGGCTGGACTCTGGTGTGGATGTCGAGTATTATAAACACGGCGGCATTCTTAACTACGTACTTCGTCATTTCCTGAAAGGGTAATCCTAAGGGCTGAGCACTAATTATATTACCGATTTGGATTATCTGATACACTCTCACCTGCTCTATTAAAAATAAAAAAGGCCAATGGATCTCTCCATCGGCCTTTTTTGAAAAAAACATAATAATTCTACTTAGTAGGTTGATCCATCGCTGTCCTTATTCATCAAGTACCGGATCTCAATGGTACCTGCCGAAGGACTTTCAATGGTTTGCAACAAACGCATTTTCTGATAAGACTGAAATTCAATTGTGAAATCCATCACAGAGCCATCTGCACCTGATAACGTAAGCGCCGCATCAGTAGCTACCCACGTTCCCACAGTTGCAAATTCGTTTTCGTCTACCAGTATGTAGCTACCGTCTCTTTCCAGGGTAAACCTCTGGATAACATCCGAAGGATTAACCTGATCATTAACGTAGACTTCCAGTACATACCAATCTCCATAAGCCATCTTAGTCGGACTAGGATCCTCAGGGTCAGCGCAAGCAACGGCCACCAGGGCCATTGCTGCTATGATTATATAATTTAATAGTCTATTCATGATTCTTATTTTTTAACGATTCGAATGTTTTCAACTTGTTTTCCCTTCACAACCATCATGTTGTAAATACCATTCTCAAGATCAGAGATATCGATTCGCTCAACATAACTCTCCTGATCCTTAGTGAACTCACCTGAGATCACTACCTGACCAGAAAGGGTCATAATCTGAACCTGATATACTCCAAAATGCTCGCCTGGTACTTCCACATTCACAAAGTCAGCAGAAGGATTAGGGAAGGTATTCGCTACAATTCGACCATTGCTGGCAGAACGTCCTGCAGCAGGTGCACCTGCGCCAACATCAACCGTACTGGAAGTAATCGTACAACCATCGTCAAATGTCACTTCCACAGAATATGTGGCCGCATCCACTACGTTAATGGTGTTGCCAGTAGCATTCCTCATCAAAGTACCATTGCGATACCAAGACACTTCGTAACCACCTGTGCTAGACACCTCAGCAGTAATCTCCGTTCCATCAAGTTCAAGAATCACCGCATTAGGAGTGGCTGTTCCTCTAACAGAAGAAGATATATCCGAACAACCGGAACCATCTGTGTAACTCGCCTCAACCAGCAAAGCTACAGGTTCAGTCAATCCTGAAAGCGTGGTGTATACACTAGTGCCGGAGCTACCTACAACAGGAGATCCGATCTCTGCACCAGTCTCTCTGTTGATCAGTTGATAAACAGTAGATGAACTAGTATTGGTCAGATAAACAGTAACATCTCCAGTCGCACAATCAGATCCATCAGTGTAAACATAGATGTTTGGATTGGCCTTGGCACGCTCATCTATCGTGATGATGTTCGAACGAGCACTTTCACATCCAATATCACCAGTTTCAACTGTTACAGAGTAAGTACCACCATCATTGATCAACAATGTATTAGAAGTACTAGGCTCATCAAACATCTGAGATCCGTTGTGATACCAGTTGTAGAAAGCTGCACCAGCATCTGCTGTAAGGGTAAGGTTAATCTCACCTGCGCAGAAGTCAACATTCGTAGGCTCTGCTATTCTCACCGCAGCAGGCTTCTGATTGAAGTTCACTACTACCGAAGGTGTAGTGTACACACAAGGAGCAGCGAGATCAATGTCATCCACCCCATAAGTCACTTCAGCATAGAAAGTACCCGAAGCAGTCACCTTTCTCGAAGTAGAGTTGGCATTTGGAATGGCAACCCCATCTCTGTACCAGGTGTAAGTAGCTCCTGAAGTCACCTCATTATTCACCCACAGGGTAAAGTTATCAGAAGAACAAACTTCAACTACATCACCCTCTTCGTACTGATAACTAGAGCTAGTTGTATTGGCATATCCGATCATCAGATCCTGCTCTTCGTAAACAGTCACATAGGTGTACTCAGAGTAATCGCTGCCACATCCGTTACCGAATGCTACATTGGATACTCTTACACGGTACGAACCATCATCGGCAACTTCCAGCGTTTCACCATTACCTACTACAGTACCACTATTGTACCATCTGTAGAAAGGATAACCAGCAGGTGCTGATAATGTAACAGATCCACCTTCGCAGAAGCTGATGTCTCCAGACGCAGTAATTACCGGTCTTTCTTCTACTGCTTCGTTGATCGTCATAGTGAAGGTCTCAGACACTGAAGTACAAGCATTCTCTACTTCAACTCCACTCCACTCCACATAATACTCACCGCTCTCAGTAATCTCGAAATTGTTGTTAGTATAACCATTGGTACCCGCAACATCTCCATTTTTGACGTCATATACTGCGCCATCTTTGTAAAGGGTCAATATTCCAGATATCTGACCTCCATAATAATTATTATCATCTTCAACAAAGACGTAGATCACATCATCTCCACAATTCGTCAGAGTTTCACCGTCCTCAATATAATTATCAGCATAGGAACTACTCGAGTACTCATTATAATAGAAAGTACTCAAATAAACCTGCTCGAAATTGTTGTTCTCAATCACAACACTTTCTGAAGAGGAACTAGCACATCCATAAGCATCAGAAGTAGACACGATAGGATAATTGGATACTCTTACACTGTAAGAATCCGCTTCATCTACCGTAATGGACTGCGTGATCTCACCGTTGCTCCATAGATAGTGTGCAAAGCCTTCAGGTGCTGAAAGTACGGCTGTACCGTCACCACAACTGATATCGTTGCTTACTACTGTGATCTCAGGTGTCTCAGCTTTTTCAAGCACAGTCACATTCATAGCTACAGTTACATAAGAACATTCACCTTCCGTGATTCTGGCAAAATAAGCGCCGGATACTTCAAAGTTGTCGAAATCGTCACCATCAGCCTCTACGGGATTGTCAAAGTTATCTCTGAACCATTCTACTTCACTATCATCAGCGTCGTAGTTAGCCAGGCTTAAAACCACGGTTTCATCATCTCCAGAACAAATGGTTTTGGACTCACCTTCGGTAACTTCAATCGTTCCCGATGTGGTGTAGCGATCTCTCAATAAGACATCATTAGGAGTAATCTCAATTTCTATTGAACTGTTGAACGTATGAACATTACAAACAATACCAGCAGAAGATCTGGAAGTTACTCTCAGTGTCAAATCAACAGCCTCTGTCAAATCACCCAGTTCAATCGTAGAACTTGACTCATCGTCATACTCCAATGAAGCAAATACGGTGTCTGCATTCAACACTTCATATAAGAAATACATTTGAGGGTCGTACAGATAAACAAATGCCTCAGGATCACACTCAGAAACATCACCACCGCTATACATTCCAGCGGAAGTTCCCTTCTCTATAGGTGCTACAACTTCCACGACATCAGAGTAAACACTCCAAACTTCAAAGTCCTCATCAATGTCTTCGTAAGTATCATCATCTGCATACAATTTGAATTTGAAATCCGTATTGTCTTCAGCATCTCCATCAAATTGATCATCATCGATCAAACCAGCAGCAACCTGAACAGTAACGCTTCCAGAACCTTCGGTTGCAGGAAACTCATAACCCTCCAGATCATCATCGTCATCACCATTGTCGTAATAAACTTTCAACAGGTTATCAGCTCCGAATCTTCCTCGGATTTCATAATTGATCGTGATATCTGAAGCAAAACATGATCCCGATGCTTCCTGATCAATTGATGTGATAATAACTGCTTGCTTTTTGACATTCAGGTAAACGCCCGTATAATCAAAAGGAAGAGATTCTGCATAAGTGAAGCTAATGTCATAGATAATGAACATTCCTTCGTTTTCAGTTTGTCTCCATCTGAATCTCACATCGTTAGACTTCATCTCATCAGTCACTGTGTACTTGAGGTCATCCTCCACATAATCCTTCAAAGTGTCCAGTGACGTGTAAGTAGCGCCGCCATCTATAGAGTATTCAAAGATCATGTACTGACTTTCGAAAAGATCATCCCCATCCACGTCAAAATAAGTATCGATGATTAGTAAGGAAGTATTCTCCAACTCGCCAGCTTCAAAATCCCTTGTGGTAAGCTTACGATTTGGAGCATCTATCAATTCGATCACGTCATACTCATCTTCGTAATCACTGTAGAACTCTCCATCATCCACTATGGCATAGGCCACATTGATGAAGTTACTCACATCTTCATTCAAACTTCCGAGCTCATTTTCCTCAAGCTCAGTGAGGTTTTCACCAAGTGGACCACCCTCTGAAACCAAAATTTCAAATTCCTGATTTCCACTAATAAAGGAAGGAAGATCCATGGTGATATCGTCAAATCCCTGCTGTGAAGTAAGTAACCAACCGTCCCAAATTAGATTGGCGTAAAGATCGGTCGCATCCAAAGCAGAAGTCTCGTTCTCTACCTCTATAGAGAAAGTAACTGTGCTACCAGCATACAGAATGGTTCCCTGATCTGCATCAGATTGAAGCTGAATAGCTCTGTTGAAGACATCAAAATCTCCTATCCAGGTATTCTCTTCAAACCAAAGTATAGTCTCTGCTTCGTTACCTACCTCATAGTATACATCCACGTACACATCGTAATTACCATTAGTAACATAGTATGGGATTTCAACTTCACCTGATGTGGTGCCTGCGGTAAATGATGCGATCATCAGATCGTCATCAGTCGTGGGATCAAATACGTCAATGTAGAAGTTAAACTGAGTACCTTCAGGGAATTCGTCCCATGTCAGTTCTTCTTCCTCAATTTCCTCCTCAGTTTTATCCAGGTAAGGACCAAAGGCGAATTCGAATGTAGAACCATTGAAGATCGCTACATCGGGATCTGCCTGATCAAATGAGTAACCATCCAGGTCAGGGAAATAGATTTCTATGTCCTCGATTTTATTGTCCTTATCATAACCAGTGTACTTGTTCTCATCATCAAAAGTCACTTCGATATCTCCGAATTCCCAAACATTCTCATCAGCACCCAAATTCAAAGGCTGTCTCCATCGGAAATGTGTAGCGTCAGTGATCAAAGCCTCTGGTATTTCGATATAGTATGATCCACTGTAGTAAAGAAGGCTAGAGTCTAACATTTCCTCTTCGTCTTCAGCTACTTCGTTGACACGCACAGCCACGAATGTTGCTCCACCATCTGTAGAAGCCTCCAGTCTAGGTACGAGGCTCTTAGTAGAGCTCGTTGAGAACGAATTATTCCAATAGAATTCCAGGGTAGGATTTGAAGCAACAGTCAGGTCAATGGCTCTTGTGGTCACATAACGCTCACCGCTTTCATCAAATTCGAAGTATGGATCAGTATCGCTTGTACCTTCTACAGCGATAAAGTCTTCCTCATCTTCTAACTCAATATAGCTTCCGTCAGAATAGGCACCACCGGGAGTTTCCGGTATGAACGCGTCTACCTTGAAGGAATAATTGTCCCACTCCACATGTGGAGGATCTAATGTCTCTTCAAGGTCGTATGGGATATTCACTGTAAAGCTACCAGCACCATGCGTATCACTTGTAGCAAGTACAATGTAATTACCTTGTGCCTGGAACTTCAATGCAAACTCCACATCCTCAGGGAAGAATTGTGCGTTGTAATTGATCGTCACTTCTTCTCCTATTTGGATATACTTGTCTTCCAAATCTGCAACCGTCAGTAATGGTCGTCTGAAATTAAACTCAGACTCATCACCAATTACTTCCATATACTCAGGACGAACAAATTCTACATTGTATATTTTCGAACCATATGAATATGAGCCGTAACAACAATAATCGTAAATCACCCGATACTGAAATGTCTCAGAGAAGTACTCCTCCTCTATCAGGTATTCTAAGTCCATATTTTGGTTGCCTCCACTAAAAGTGACATCATCTACCCATTCCCATTCTTCACCATCCGTAGAAACTTCCAGACTGACCGTGAATGACCCATTGTATGATGGCAATGATCGTAGCGTAACAGTAATTTCTCCACCTTGAAGTCCAGACTCCCCACCTCGATAAGTGTCTAGTATTGAAGAAACCGCATATCTCTCACCACTGCCAACAAAATCATCAGCATTGTACCAATTTAACGTTCCACTCCAACTATCAAAAACGTTGTTCCCATCATTGTCATATATGTTACTCAGGTAACTACCCTGAGTGTACACATCATATACTGTCTCGTCAAAACCCAGGCTGAAAATACCTGCCGTCACACCGATCTGTACATAAGGATTACTCTCACCGTCATCATCCAAATTAATATCAGTTGGCAGAGTTGCTGTAATGGATCCTGTGAAGTCAGATGACATCCCAATGGTAACATACTCTTCCTCATCGTAATCCCAAACCGCAATGGTCAATTCGGCATCTTCGCCTGGCTCGCCAGATATATCGTACTCAACCGTAATAGCAGAGCCAATGACGGCATACTCCTCTCCTCCGATAGATACTGAAGGATCGTAGCTAATACCTGTGATAGAAATTCCAAGGTCGTAGATAGGTAGGTAAACCGTTCCGTAATCCACACCGTTCACCATTAGGTACATTTCATAGTCACCCGCTTCAAGAGGTGGTACAGTGAAATCCATGGTGCCAAGTGTCACATCAGCTACTTCTCCTACCAAGATGTCATAGCCACCAGCAGCGTCTCCATCCAGGTATAGTTTCGCTCCTGTATTAGCTGGGAATTCACCCGCATCAATTGTCCAATCCAATGTAAGCTCGGTCATTGGATAAGGAACCGTTTCAGAAATATTCAACGGACTGAGGCTAATTTCAGGAGCATACAAGCTGAAGTAGGCTTCATCATATTCAACATCATCGGCCCTGTTGTCACCTGCATCAATATCAAAATTAGATAGGTACCAGGTATCTTCATCAGCTCCAATATTAGATTCCTGTCTGAACCTGAAGATTACTCCATCTACCAAGACTGCTGAAGGGAAATCAAAATCAGCCTCTTCATCATCTGTGCCATAAAAATAGAAAGACTCAGTATCATCATCTTCATAAGGAAGATCGTTCAGAACAAAAGCGGCAAGCTCAGTATAGGTAGCTCCATCATCTGTACTGTATTCAAATATGATATCGGTTCCAGCGGGGCTTGGCTCGTCATTTAACCTGGCCAGTTCGAAACTCATTTCAGGATCAAGAAGACCAGAAAGATTTAAGGCTTGCGTAGTTGCTGATCGTTCACCAGCCTCATAAAAAGAGGCATCACTACCATCATCTTCACCTCCTACAATAAGAGTCTCCTCATTGTCTGGGTCTTCTTCATCCAACTCTGATACGAAATCCGCATCAAATTCAAAACCTGCATTGTAAGAAGCATCTGCTAAAGCATACGGAATAATCTCAAACCATAGATTTTCATCATATTCCATATCTACAGGAGCATCGAAGGTGAATTCCACCAATCCAAGACCATCATCTGTATCAGAAGGTGTTTCACTTATCACCACACCCTCAATAACCAATGCATAATTATAATCAGACACTGTTCCGCCGTAGAGTGTAGCTGAAAGCACCAACTCATCTCCAGGATATACATCGCCATTTAAGACGCTAACATCATCCTCATCCAACAAATCATCTATCTCCAGAGAATACGGGCTGATAAAATATATGCTCCCTGTCTCTCCGTCTATATCATTATAGGCGTCACCAATGTTAAATTCGGCAACGTTTCCATCATCAAAATACATTTCCCAACTCTGTTCGTTGGTACCCAGGGTATCAGATCCTACCTGGCTTATTTTAATGATTGTAGCAGCAGCTTTAGCTGCTTCAGGGAGTGTGAAATCAACCCATCCGCTACCTCCGTAGAAGTTGGACGAATCATTATCATCTAATAATGTAGAATAAGCAGCTCCACCGTTAGTAGAATACCTCACTCTAACATAATTGTCTTCACTTACACCTGACACATCCAGATAAACTGACATGTACACTGGCTCATCAGTATCCAGATCCACAGCAGTGCTGGTATAAGACCTGGCTCCCGCACGATAAAATGAAAGACCTCCATCTACGGCTCCTCCTGTATAGGTGTAATTTGAAGCATAGAGTGTTTCCAAGTCATCTTCGAAGGTTGAACCTACAGTTATAACAACGGTTAACTCCACGTTGCCAGTCTCCGGCCACGCAAAGTCAATGTCAATGTCAGACTTTGTAGATCCGGTCACCACGCTACCCAGAACATAATTTTCCTCCAAGGTACCATCCCAGTCGTACACCAACCATAGAGTGGTATCGCCGCCATTATATCCAGAAGCGTCCACGTTGACAGTCGTATCTTGACCCACATAGTGTGTTACACCTGGGTCAGGGGCATCTTGAATGTATTGCCCCGTGGCACTAAATGCAAAAAAGCTCGTCATCATGACCAGCATCAATGCCTTTAGATTCTGCCTAAATAATTTCGTTAATGTTTTTTTCATGTTTACGGTGATTTTAATTAGAATAATTTAAATCCTATTCTGATCGTGTTTTGTGTATTCACACTCGCATGGCTATTGGTAACAGTTCCCTGATATACCTCGCCATCCACTGAAACTTCGTTTTTCTTATCGTTGTAAAATTGGAAGCCAATTTCAGCACCGATATAGAATTTAGAAGACAAATGATACTCAGCACCTGCTCCTACAGCCACACCATACCTGAAATGACCTCTATAAGTATCACTAAAGCCATAATTGGTGCCTGAAGGAATCTGAGTACTTCCACTCACAGATGAACCGGTAGTAGACTCACGGCTGGCCACACGACCTCCAAGAATCACATCCAGTGCTGCATAGGATCTGAATGAACCATCCACTCTCAAATGATACTCACAACCTGGCCTTACCTCAAACTCATTGAGGTTAGTCACCACGTCGGGGGTTGATTGAGTTGTGTTCACGGTCATTCCGAATCCCAACCGGGGAACAATGACATCTGTCACTGCATATCGTGCCCGGAAAGATCCAAAATCAAGAAGAGAGCTACCCGAAAAAGGTGTTCCCGTGATTTCGATGAGCAAATCCCCAGGATCGAAAGTGCCCCCTGCCGATGATTCATCTGGATCATCCTGAGCATAGAGGAAACTCCCGGAAATGAGAATTGCC
Source organism: Marinoscillum sp. 108 (assembly GCF_902506655.1). Taxonomy (NCBI): domain Bacteria; kingdom Pseudomonadati; phylum Bacteroidota; class Cytophagia; order Cytophagales; family Reichenbachiellaceae; genus Marinoscillum; species Marinoscillum sp. 108. The sequence goes on from NZ_LR734808.1 coordinate 1,779,400, forward strand.
GTTAAAACCATTAGTAGTTTTTTCATAAACATATTGGTTAGGTGAATAAAAATTTCAGCGGTTATTTTAGTTAAACCAGAGTAAACTTAAGAAAAATAAAACGACTTGTCTATACCTACTTTCGGGTAATTGCTGATTTTTCGATTAATAAAAATTAAAAAAAGTGACCTCTTTATTACAATTAATTTATGTATGCTCTACTGAATAAACGTCAAACCCCCTTATTTTCAATATATTTTGCTTGATCTATGTTATCTTTTTGTTAAATCCATATTTTCGATCAACCCTTATCTTTGCCCCCTAAATCAACCTTACCTAACGATTAAATCCATGACCGCTGACCACAAATCCTTCGATCTCTCCAAAACAGCCTACTTTTTATTAATCCTTGTTAGCACTGTGATCATCCTCATTTACTCGGAGGATTACATTGTTCCTTTCATCATCGCACTCATTGTGTGGTTTATTATTCACGAACTTCGGGAGAACATCCAGCAAATACCCTGGATGAAAAGAAATTGTCCGATGTGGCTCCAAAGTGCGATTGCTTTTATGGTGATCAATGTCGTCATTCTTATCATTATTGAGCTCCTGATGTATAGTATGTCCAACCTGATGAGCTCTTTGGAGCTGTATGAATCCAACCTGGACAAGAGCCTGATGGAAGTAAATGCCCTCGCCGGCATGGATGTGACCTCTCATCTATATAATTACCTGGAAAAACTGGATCTGACAGAGCTGGCCTCCAGCCTCGCTGATTATATCACTGTTTTACTGGGGGATGCATTCCTCATCTTACTTTATGTACTTTTCTTATTGATAGAGGAAAGCATATTTCCGGAAAAACTCAAACGACTGTATCCTTCGGAGAAGCAACAGCGCAAGACCGTCAGGTTATTTAATAAAATGGATCATAACATCAGTCGATACCTCACACTCAAGACTCTGGTGAGTTTGCTTACCGGACTCCTTAGTTATTTCGCACTCATTGCTTTTGGCATAGATGCCCCGATTTTCTGGGCTCTGCTGATTTTTGTACTCAATTATATTCCCACCATTGGTTCACTGATCGCTACACTGTTCCCGGCTTGCTTCGCCATTCTACAATTCGGCGAACTGGCTCCATTTGTTTACATCCTGCTGTCTGTTGGAGCGATACAGGTTATAGTGGGTAATGTGATAGAACCAAAAGTCATGGGTAATTCGTTGAATATCAGTTCACTGGTTGTCATTCTATCACTCACCATCTGGGGTGCTATTTGGGGTGTAATGGGTATGATCCTGAGTGTCCCCATTACAGTAATGATGATAGTGGTCTTCGAGGAAATCCCGAGTCTCAGGTTTATAGCGGTAATGCTCTCTGAAAAGGGTGAGCTCAATGCACTGGAGGAAGACTAATCATCGAGGTTTCCGCGAACTTATCGATACCTTTGATGTTACCAATAATAAAAAGAAATCAACTATGAAAAGATTGAGTTTACAAACGTTCACCATTTTTCTATCCGTAATTGTATTTTATTCTTGCGGACCTTCTAAAAAATCAGAAACCTCTGAAGGTACGGTATCTGCTCCGGTAAAGAAATATACACTTACTAAGGCTCCTGCTTCATTTGACTACCCGGATGCCGGGCTCGCTTTGGTTTCCTCCACCGACAATCTGGACACCGGAGATGTGGCTTTCGAATTTGAGGTCACCAACTACGAGCTGGCCGTTCAAACCCCTGATGCTGAGACTCGAGGAATTGCGAACTCAGGAAAAGGGCAACATATTCATTTCATCCTGAATAATGACCCCTACTCTGCCCACTACGAGTCGGCTTTCACTAAAAATATCCCTGAAGGGAATCATGTTGTGCTTGCATTCCTTTCGAGATCATATCACGAGTCTGTGAAAAATGGAATGGCTTATGTGCTCAAAGAGATTACCGTGGGCACACCCGAAACCATGGGAGCTTTTGATGAGACGGCACAGCACCTTTTCTATAGCCGTCCCAAGGGAACCTATAGCGGAGCTGATACAGAAAAGTTGATGCTGGATTTCTTCCTGTTCAATACGGAGATCTCTCCTGAGGGCAACAAGGTGAGAGCCACGATCAACGGAGAAGAAAATTACATTACCGAATGGGCTCCTTATTATATAGAGGGATTGGGCAAAGGAAAAGTCAATGTAAAACTGGAACTCCTGGACAAAGACGGAAACCTCATACCCGGCCCCTTCAATAGTGTAGAAAGAACGGTCACTTTGGAGTAAGTTCAACCCAGGCCTAATAAAAATCCCAATGGGCATTCCATTGGGATTTTTTATTGCATTATTTTAAAAACTCCACACAATCAGAGTTATTTAGTACATTGTCAGTCCACCCACTCGGCCATAAAGAGGTTGGTATCTCTGTTTCCCCCATTGAATCGATTGGAAGCCCACACCAGATACTTCCCATCAGGGCTAAACATGGCGAATGAATCAAAAACCGAATCAAAAGTAACTCGCTCCAACCCTGTACCATCCAGATTGATCATGTACAAGTTGAATGGAAACCCACGTTCTGCTTCGTGGTTAGAAGAAAAAATCACCTTCTCGCCGAAGGGGTGAAAAAATGGTGCCCAGTTGGCATTTCCCAGCTTGGTGATTTGCTTTAGGTCACTTCCATCTGCATTGCATACAAAAAGCTCCATTTCAGTAGGCTGCACTAGTCCTTCTGCCAAAAGTCCCTTGTATGTGGCTATTTCCTCCTCAGTTTTTGGCCTGGAGGCTCTGAAAATCAACTTTTCTCCATCAGGTGAGAAAAAGGCGCCTCCATCATAGCCCAGCTCATCTGTGATCTGAATCACATTTTCACCGCTCATATCCATGGTATAGAGCTCCAAATCTCCAGAGCGCATAGAGGTAAAGACTATTCTATCTCCTTTCGGAGAAACCGTGGCCTCAGCGTCGTATCCAGCTGTATGAGTCAGCTGTTTCAGAATATTTCCATTCAAATCTGCCGTGAAAATATCATAGTCGGCATAGATTGGCCACACATATTTACCACTGGCCGACCGCATCGGACTTTCAGGGCAAAGTGAATCTCCTAAATGGGTGGAACCATACACGATGGTGGTGTCTCCCGGAAGAAAATAGGCGCAGGTAGTCCTTCCCAGACCCGTACTAATCATAGGGGGTCGATACCCTGCCTCCGCTTTGGATATATCCAATTTGAAGATCTGATCGCAGGCCACACCCCACGCTTCAAAATCAGATTGAAAAATCAGTTGATCACCACCGAAAGACCAGTAGGCTTCGGCATTATTTCCTCCCCAGGTGAGCTGCTTCACATTTTTTAGATGAATCTCTTGCTCATATTTCAAAGTATCTGATTCCATACCTTCAGAAGTAGTATCATTAGGGGTGGTTTGGCATGATGCTACGAAAACAATTCCAAGTATATAAATTAAGTGTTTCATCGGGTTTATCTTAGTCCACGCGAAACTAATACATATCTTCATGATCATGCGGACACCTCTTTTCATTTTCGTTTCCCTTGTACTATACAGCTGTACTCAGTCATCTCCAGACTATCTCAGTCAGGCCCGTCGTGATCTGTCCATTCTTGCCAGTGACTCTCTGACCGGACGTGAAGTGGGTACTGAAGGCGAAGCATTAGCCGCAGCATACATTTCCAAACGATTTGAGGAACTGGGGCTTCAGCCTGCCGGTACTGCGGGATGGAATCAACCCTTTTTTGTGAAAGAATCACAAAATCCTCATGAAAAACCCTTGCTTTCGGCTGAGGACTCCACCGCAGGAACTTCAGGAAAAAATGTCATCGGACTGATGGATAACCCTGGAGATGAGGTAGTCATCATAGGAGCTCACTTTGATCACCTGGGTTATGGTGGCTTTTCGTCTCTTCACCGGGGAGACTCAGCCATACATAATGGTGCTGACGATAATGCAAGTGGGATCACCGCCATGTTTCTCATTGCGGAAATGTTACAAAGCAAAAACATCCAAACTGATGTCCTTTTCATTGCTTTTTCAGGAGAAGAAAAAGGACTATGGGGCTCAAACTTTTTTGTAAAAAACCCAACGATTGACCTTAGCACAGTTGATTTTATGATCAATATGGATATGGTGGGCAGACTTGATTCAGCCAAGGGAATGGCTATACACGGCACAGGCACAGCTCCTCAGTGGTCACAAGTCATTGACACCACCAATACAGTTAATTTGAAGGTGATCAAAAAGGCATCTGGTATAGGCCCCTCAGATCACACTTCGTTTTATCTTCAGGATATACCTGTACTCCATTTCTTCACTGGTCAGCATGAAGATTATCATAAACCCACAGATGATGCCGAGCTCATCAACTATGAAGGGATAGTCCGCATCGCTACTCACATCACCAATATCATCACTTATCTCGATACCCAACCTAAACTCACTTTCCAGAAAACCAAAGATGAATCCAGCCAGGGTCCGCGTTTCACTGTATCGCTAGGGGTGGTGCCGGATTATTTATATGATGGAAAAGGGATGCGCATTGATGGTATCAGTGAGGACAAACCAGCTCAAAAAGCTGGCCTGGAGAAAGGTGATGTGGTCATCCAGCTGGGTGATAGCACCGTGATCGATATGATGAGCTACATGCGAGCCTTGTCCTCATTCAAAGCTGGAGACGCCACAGAAGTAATTGTGAATAGAAATGGCGAAAAACTGGCGTATGACATTCAGTTTTAAATGAGAAAATTTATCCCCTTGCTTCTTCTGTGGTCTTGTCAGACTTCCGAACCGGCTCAAAAGATTCTTGATAGTCACAGGGAAACTGTGGGCGAAACTTCCAATATCAGGTCTCTGACCACTCTATCCAACTGCATGGGGCCGGAGGGTCAATACACCACCTATACCGCCTCCTCTTTCACAGACGATTATGTCCTTTTCCAGCAGGATTACACCTATAAGCCAAACCCCTTCTATGCCCTTATTTTGACGAAAGATGAGGGCTATGGCCTGGATGAAAACATGGTCATACAGGGCCCACTTTCCAAACCCATTATTGCTGTTTTGAAGGCCCATGAGTTTCACGAGGTAATGCTTCAGCCGGAGAGTCGATACTTTAACATGCGACTGCTTGAGGATACTACTTTTTTTGACCAAAAGTGCCACCAATTAATCGCAAGTGACCATCTGGGGCTTCCGGTTCGCTTATATTTTGATCAAAAGTCACGTCTCATGGCGGGGATCTCGCAGGTCAATCCCTACAAAAAAGGAGAGATCATTCAGGTACATTTCGAAAAGTGGAACAAGAAAAACAGCCCCGTGATCTTCGAGCAACTTACCATTCTCCAGGGGTCCGAAACCTATACCTTTGATTACGAGTCTGTAGATTTTTCCACTCAATCAATCGTAAAAATGACATTCGGGCAACCCTGAAGCGCGCCCCTCTGAGTTTCCTACTTAATGTGCCTCCACGGCCATTCCCATTCAGGGAAGCTCCACGCGCTACTGAAAACTAATGAACATATCCACAAGTTTTCCACAGCATAGAAATACCCGACCTACATGACCCAATTGGCCGTGGGATTTTCTTATTTTGTTTTTTGTTGCAATAAGCAAACCACCACACTTCATGTACTTAATCTTTGATACGGAAACCACTGGTCTTCCCAGGAACAAAACGGCACCTCTTACCGATTTTGACAACTGGCCCAGACTGGTACAACTGGCCTGGCAGCTACACGACGCAGAGGGAAATCTAGTTTCTCAAGGTAATCATGTCGTAAAACCTGAAGGGTTCACCATTCCCTTCAATGCCCAAAAAGTACACGGTATCTCCACCGAGCGCGCACTTGAGGTGGGAGAAGACCTGAAGGGTGTACTGGACAAATTCTCTGCGGACGTTCAGCGCGCTAAGGTTTTGGTTGGACATAACATTGAGTTTGACAATAAAATCATTGGGGCAGAATACTTGCGCACAGACCAGGAAAACCTCCTGGAAGCCTACCCCAACATCGATACTTCCACTGACACAGTGGAGTTCTGTCAGCTACAGGGAGGTATTGGCGGCAGGCTCAAGCAGCCGAAGCTGATAGAGCTTTATACGAAATTATTCGGAAAACCATTCGATGATGCACACGATGCGGCCTACGATGTGGACGCCACAGCCAGGGCATTTTTTGAATGCCTTCGAAGAAAAATCATCAAAACATTTGATGATACTGACCCTTCCAAAATCACTTATGAAGCTCCCGATCTGGAAGCAGCCAATTTTTCCTGGGCTCGCGAAAAACGTACCGGACGGGCCAGCAATGAAGAAGTAGCTGTAGAAGACATTAAAGGCCCTTTTTGCCATCTGCATGTTCACTCTCAGTTTTCTGTGCTTCAGGCCACCCCCAATGTGGAGTCTATCGTGGCTAAAGCCAAAGCTTTTGACATGCCGGCGGTGGCCATTACTGACCTGGGCAACATGTTCGGAGCTTTCAAATTTGTGAGAGCGGCACTCAATGCGGGCGTTAAACCCATTGTGGGGTGTGAGTTTTTTGTGGCCGAAGAGCGATTAAAGCTTCAGTTCACCAAAGACAATCCCGATCGGCGTTTTCAGCAGGTGCTGATGGCCAAAAATAAAAAAGGCTACGAAAACCTGGTTAAGCTAAGCTCCTATGCCTACATAGAAGGGCTCTATGGACTCTACCCCAGGGTGGACAAAGAACTGATCAAAAAATACCGCGAAGGGGTGATCGCTACCAGTGGCGGGCTCTACGGCGAGATCCCCCACCTGATCCTGAACGTAGGTGAGCACCAGGCAGAAGAAGCCTTACAGTGGTGGCTGGACCTGTTCGGAGATGATTTCTATCTGGAAATCAACCGACACGGACTGGATGAGGAAAATCACCTCAATGATGTGCTCATCGGTTTTGCCAGAAAGTACAATGTAAAGATGATCGCGGCTAATGAACTCTTCTACCTTGATGAAGAGGACTCTAAGGCCCACGATGTACTTATTTGTATCAAAGAAAATGAGAAGCAGAGTACGCCCATCGGCCGTGGAAGGGGTTTCCGTCCCGGGCTAAAAAACTCAAAGTATTACTTCAAGGGCCAGGAGGAAATGAAGGCTGCATTTACTGACCTGCCTGAGGCCATTGAGAACATTGCGGAGCTCATCGGCAAAGTAGAGGAGTTCAAGCTGGAACGTGATGTGCTCCTTCCAGCTTTTGATATCCCGGAGGAATTTAAAAACCCTGAAGATGAGGTTGATGGAGGTAAACGTGGAGAAAATGCTTACCTCAGGCACCTCACCTATATTGGCGCAAAAAAACGCTACAAAGAAATCACCGAAGAGATCAAGGAAAGGCTGGATTTTGAGCTGGCCACCATCGAAAACACGGGCTATCCCGGGTACTTCCTGATTGTGCAGGATTTCACCAGCAAGGCCCGCGAAATGGGCGTGGCGGTAGGTCCCGGAAGAGGCTCTGCCGCAGGATCTGCGGTGGCCTACTGTATAGGAATCACCAATGTAGACCCCATTGCGTACGATCTCCTGTTTGAGCGTTTCCTGAATCCAGACAGGGTATCACTTCCCGATATTGATATTGACTTTGACAATGAAGGACGGGAAAAGGTTATAGACTATGTGGTGAAAAAATACGGGTTCACCCAGGTGGCTCAGATCATCACCTACGGTACCATGGCGCCAAAGTCAGCCATAAGGGATGCAGGGCGAGTCATGGAGCTACCACTGCCGGAAACAGACTCCATCGCCAAGCTGGTACCCGAAAAACCAGGGGCCAAATTCTCCAAAATCTGGGGCGAGGTACCCGAGCTCGAGCGAATGCGGAGAGGCAAAGACCTCCCCTCTCAGGTGCTGAACCAGGCGGTAATTCTGGAAGGTTCACTCAGAAACACCGGGGTACATGCCTGCGGGATTATCATCACACCAGATGATATGACCAATTTCGTACCGCTCGCCAAATCCAAGGACTCTAGCCTTCTTGTCACACAGTTTGACAACAGCGTGGTAGAATCTGCCGGAATGCTGAAAATGGACTTTTTGGGTCTGAAAACACTTTCTATTATTAAAACAGCAATAGAGAATGTAAAAAAACGGCACGGCATAGTCATCGATATAGATGAAATTCCACTCGATGATCCTAAAACCTACGAACTCTATCAAAAAGGTGAAACCAACGGAACATTCCAGTTTGAATCTCCGGGCATGCAGAAGCACCTGCGGGCGCTAAAACCCGATAAACTGGAAGACCTTATTGCCATGAACGCCCTATATCGTCCGGGACCTATGGAATACATCCCGGAGTTCATCGACCGAAAACATGGCCGCTCCAAGATTCAGTATGATGTGCCAGACATGGAGGAATACCTGGCTGAAACCTACGGAATCACAGTTTATCAGGAGCAAGTAATGCTGCTCTCGCAAAAGCTGGCCGGCTTCACCAAAGGTGAAGCTGACGTTTTGCGTAAGGCGATGGGTAAGAAGCAAAAGCAGGTGCTCGATAAGATGAAACCCCAATTTATCGGGCAAGCCAAGGAAAAAGGACACCCAGAAGACAAACTGGAGAAAATCTGGAAAGACTGGGAAGCCTTTGCAGCCTATGCCTTCAATAAATCACACAGTACCTGCTACTCTGTGGTGGCTTATCAGACCGGTTACCTCAAAGCCAACTATCCGGCTGAATACATGGCCTCTGTGCTCACGCATAACCAAAGCAACATTGAAAAAGTGAGCTTCTTCATGGAAGAATGCCGTAATCAGGGCATCAAAGTGTTGGGACCTCACGTGAATGAGTCAGGCCTCAACTTTGAAGTGAATGCCGCCGGCGAAATCCGCTTTGGACTGGGAGCCATCAAAGGTACTGGTGAATCTGCCGTGCTGGCAATTATTGAAGAACGAGATGCCAATGGCCCATTCAGTGATCTGTTTGATTTTGCCTCGAGGGTAAACCTCAGAGCTGTGAATAAAAAATCATTCGAAAGTCTGGCTAAAGCCGGAGGATTCGACTGTTTCGATGAGTTTCATAGACGACAGTACGTGGAGCCTGATGAAGAAGGGGCCAGTCTGATCGAAAAGGCCATTCGCTACGCCAATAAACTTCAGCAGGAAGAGGACAGTGCGCAGGCTTCCCTGTTTGGGGGAGGCAGTGAGTCCAATGTAGTGATGCGCCCGCGCATTGGCAAAATAGAGCCCTATGGAGAAATAGAAAAGCTCAACATAGAGCAGGAAATGGTGGGCCTCTACATCTCGGGGCACCCATTGGATCAGTACAAGTTTGAGATGAAATACTTCACCAACACCAAACTCAGCGACCTGGTGGACCTGGAGAAGCTTCAGGGTAAAGAGATCAAATTAGGGGGTATGATCACTGAAGTGGCACATCTCACCACCAAAAAAGGGAAGCCCTATGGGCGCTTCAAAATCACTGGCTACTCAGACAGCCATGAGTTTTTTCTATTCTCGCCCAGCTACCTGGATTTCAAGGCATACCTGGAGAAGGGTTGGTTCATCTACATGACGGGAATTGTGCAAAACAGATGGAGCGGCACCGATCTGGAGTTTAAAATCACCAGCATGGAGCCACTCAGCGATATTCGTGAGCGCATGGCCAAAGGGATAGAACTGCAAATGCGGTTATCCGATGTGAGTCCGGCACTCATCGGAGAGCTGGAGCGCTATGGCCAGAAATATCCCGGAAACAACGTATTCAAGCTCAATATCATGGGTGCTTTTGAGGAGCGAATGATCAATCTGGAGATGATGAGCAGGAAAATATCTGTGGACATCAATGACGACCTCATCAAGGAGCTGGACAGGCTGGAAGACATCAGCTACCGGGTGCTGACCAGCTGATCTTTATCCCTATTGTCCGAGAGACAACAAATGAATACTTAAATAAAAAGTGGATCAACAAAAAGCATATCTTTGCCGTTATCAACTTGAATTATAATTATTAACTGATATAAAAATGGCACATCCATTAGAATTAACTGATCAAAATTTCGAAGAAATAATCAATACCGATAAACCCGTACTTGTGGATTTCTGGGCGGAATGGTGCGGACCTTGTAAAATGATCGCCCCTGTAGTGGAAGAGTTGGCTGCTGACTATGAAGGCAAAGCTGTGATTGGCAAAGTAGACGTGGACTCAAACCCTGAGATTTCTGCAAAGTTTGGCATTCGCTCTATCCCTACCCTTTTGGTATTCAAGAACGGTGAGATCGTGGACAAGCAAATCGGAGCGGTTCCGAAAACTGCACTGAGCGAAAAGCTGGATAAGCAACTGGCTTAATTCCACTTTATAGAAAAGCTTCAAAAAACCGGCCTGGGCCGGTTTTTTTATGTCCTCAATTCCTTCAAAAATAATAGTTGAGAGTGAAAAGTTGGTCAAAAGATATCTTGTTGGCCCATCTCAGATTGAGTCGACTACCTCGCTCTTCCCCCTCTGATATCTCTCCATTTTGCTGATCCTCTTCCCTCCTTTTTCCCTGACTGGCACTCATGACCACCTGAGCCAGATTGGTCTCTATAGAGAGCTGATCAAAAATGAAATAATACAGCCCCATCTTCATATCCATGTGAATGGCATTGGTCCGGATTTCATTCCTCCCCCTAGCATAGGATTCTCCTCCCAGGGTATCATAATGATGGTAAGAGTTCTTCTGAATTGTCCTCAAATAGCCCATTCCAGGCTGCACATAGGCACCAAAATCACCATGGATAGGAAAATAATATTTCAGGAAGGTTCCAAAACCAAAGCTCACGCTACTGCTATTGTTTTCATAATTTCGGTTATAATATTGGCTTTGCTGACTATGATTGGCTGATCCAAGCTCCATATCAATACCCACCATCACATAATCCTTGAAAAAGCGGGCATAGTAGGGTGAAATGAAGAAGTTGCTGGATTGATTTGAATATTCATCACCATAGAAGGATCCTATCACGTTTTCAGGATTATTACTTTCCGTTTCTGAAAAGTTGATAGAGATTCCTCCTCCCAAAATTCGGTTTCCCATTTCAAGGGAGCTTTGAGAATAAGTGAGGGCACATGAAAAAACAAGAACAAACGCAGCAGTATTTTTTTTGGCTCGAAAAGGGCTCATATACGGGTTTTTAGGAGGTGAAAAAACCTAACTCCCGCAAAGAGCATACCAGACCGTTACCTAAATTATTAAAAAAAGTTAATCACGAAATTGCTCGCCCGATTTCTTCTCCATTAATCTCACCAAAAAACCTGCGTCCGATACATGTTCAAGGATCACTTTGATCAGGAAGGTCAGTGGAACAGACAGCAACATGCCTGCTGTTCCCCACATAAAGGCCCAAAAAACCAGGCTAAATAAAATAGTCACAGTATTGATGGAGAGTGAGTCTCCCGTCATTTTGGGCTCTACGATGCTGCCCATAACGATTTGTACGCCTTCCAGCGCTAAAAACAGAAAGAACACCTCGGAAATACTGGTGGCCGTCAGTCCCCCAATAATCAACGGGGGCACGATGGCAATGAGGGATCCCACATAAGGAATATAGTTGAGCACAAAACCTAAAATACCCCAGAGTAAAGCATACTGTATACCAAAAGCCCAGCTAATAAGCCCTATACCCAGGCCTGTCATCAGGCTCACCACGGTTTTCACTTTGATATAAATACTAATCGAATCTTTGACTCTCCGAAAAGTATCCGATGCGGAAGATTCCTCTCCTGCTCCATTTTTGCCCATGATATAGTTAATCACCTTTTCGTATTGGGCAATGGCTCCCAGTAGCCCCGCGAAATAAAGAATGGTCATGAGAAGCTCCGTTGCAAACCCACTCAGCGTATTGAGAAAAGATCCTGAAAGTGATAATACCTGATCTGTAGGTACTACTCTGGAGAGGTATTCTTTTAGTTCGTCTTCCTTCAGCTCACTGCCCATGAGAGAGGTCACCCGATCAATCATAGGTTTAAGTTCGGCGGTCACTCCTGCCAGGATATCATCCCTATTGCTGACAAATGCGCTCACCGCATTGTAAAACAGAAATCCGATGAGTAAAAAAGCAATTACTGAAAAAATGGTAGTCAAAACCACGCTCACATTCAGTGAAAACTTTCGCTTGAAAAGACTCACCAGCGGCTGCAGCAGAATGGCAAAAAACAATGCAAATGCCAGTGGCACAAATAGATTACTCAACATTTTGAGCAAATAAAGAATTACAATGGCCAAAAAAACCACTAAAATATTCTTGATCACACGGAGTGATCGGGCCATATCATCAGTTTGTTCCTTCATGGGGTAAACATTTGTGGGTGTTCGTCTTCGAAAGGTGTAAGTGCTTGCAAATATCTGGCAAAAGAAAGGATACTTGCTTCATCAAAGTGATTTCCTATCAAAGTAATTGTTCCCGAACTTCCAGCTTCATAAGATCCATTAGGCAGCACTACACACGGATGCCCCGTCAGGTTGGTCATCAGGAGCTGATCACCGCCAAAACTCGGAGCAATCAGCACATCGATATCGGCCATCATCTCATTGAATTGCTGAACCAGTAAATAGCGTAATCTATTGGCTTGTATGTACTCTACGGCAGGGATGAACCGGGCACTCCTAAAGACATTTGGCCAGGCATTGATGATCTGCCGGGTAAGTTCATCATCCTGATTGCTCCGGGTAAGCTCATCGAAAGCCGCGGCAGCCTCTGCCGAGAGGATGAATCCGAGGGCGCTTGTGGGGATCTCTGTAGGTAGCTCCTTTTCGATCATTTTCAGTCCCTGATTCCTGAGCAGAGCCAATGTAGTACTATCATTACTTTTGTTGTAATCGGAGGCTTCAAAAAGCCCTTTCAAATAGCCCACTCTAAGGTTTTTTACCTTGTACACATCATACTCATAATTGAATGGGTAGTCCTTTAGCACTTCCAGGTCCTTGCCATCTGATCCCCTGATGGCATCAAAAACCAGGGCCAGATCCGTAGCATCCCTGCACATGGGCCCGAGCTTATCCATGCTCCAGCTCAGTGCCATCGCACCATATTTGCTCACCCGACCAAAGGTTGGTCGCAATCCCATGATCCCACATCTGTTGGATGGTGACACGATAGATCCCCACGTTTCACTGCCGATGGCAAAAGGCACCAGACCGGCAGCCACGGCAGAAGCCGGACCAGCGGATGAGCCACTACTGCCCTGCTCCAGATTCCATGGATTTTTGGTGACACCACCATACCACACATCTCCCCAGGCCAATGCGCCCAGAGTGAGCTTGGCTACCAGCACCGCGCCAGCTGCTTCCAACTTCTCCACCACTGTGGCAGTATAGTTGATTTCCTGATCTTTAAAAGGCATAGCTCCCCAAGTGGTTTTATACCCTTTTACCGCCAATAAATCCTTCACTCCATAGGGAATGCCGTGCAATGGGCCTCTGTACCTTCCTGCTGCTATTTCCTCGTCTGCCTTTTTGGCCTGCTCCATGGCGAGTTCTTCAGTCAACGACACCACACACTGCAGGGTATCCCCAAATCGCTTCAATCTGCTCAGATACATCTTCGTCAGCTCCAGTGAGGTTACTTTTCTTGTTTGCAGTAGCACTGAAAGTTCGGCCACCGAGTAGAACGCCAACTCCTCTATTTTGGCGGGCATCTCCACTTGGCCAGGTTGCTGAAAATCCACCTCCAACTGTTCAGATGAAATATAATCGAGGTTTACAGGGGGCACGAACACCAGCGAATATGGGAGGTCGTTGGGTAGAGGTTGCATGCGAATTTTTCGAAAATCCGAAAGGTTATCCTCCAACCCTCCACGCAGTGAATCCACTTCCTCCTGAGTAAAATCCAGCCCAAAGAGCTTCATGGCCTGAAAAATGGAATCCTGCTGACCCTGTACAACCAATACACTCAGGCAGGTTATGACAGTGAAAATAAGTTTTCTCATGACTTTGATAATTTGAAGGGTTTCAAGAGCAGACATACTCCAAAATAAGGAGCTATTTGCTCTTTCACATGATCAGGAAGAAAGGTAAGACAGGAAATCCATTTTTCGCCCGTGGCGAATGAAGAAAGTTGAGTAGTCAAACAAAAAGGGCAGGCCTCTTGCGAAACCTACCCTTCTCATTTCATAGGCACCGTAGCCCCTATCAAATGCCAAACTACTGTTCGGATGCCCTCTAAAGTTTATTCCAGGGAAACCCCGAAATTTTCTTCAAAATTGACCTTCGAGCCACGCTAAGCGATGCCTTAGCGTTCACCTAACTTTTGCCCTACTGGCCAAGAAACTGACGTTTCAGCTTCCTATCCCTCGTTTGGTAATTCTAAGGTAGCATCAATATTTACAATCACAAAGTTTTGATTATCAATGTTTTCCACCAGTTTTCCATAGGCTTATACCCTGGTTATACCCGGCTTTTGCACAGTCTTATCCACAATGTGCCCTGTTTTGTTAAAAAAAGCTAAAGACACTGCCACTCATGTAACTTCCGCATCCTTAGGTCGGTACTCTCAGTTAACTCAACCAAACCTAAAGGTCATGATCAAGAACTACCTAAAAATCACCCTCCGACATTTACTGAGGCAACCGGGCTACGCCGCTCTTAACATTCTGGGCCTCACCATCGGTATTGTGTCCAGCCTTCTCATTGTACTCTACCTCTACCATGAGGTCAGTTTCGATCAGCAACATACCAAAGCTGATCGCATCTACCGGATTTCTTCAGACATCAAGGAGCCAGATAATGCCTTCAGATGGGCAGTGACCCAACTTCCATTGGGTAGAACTGTGAAAAGTGAATTTTCCGAAGTGGAACAATATGTGAGGTTTATCGGAAACGGACGCACCCGATTTTCGAAAAACGATATCAGCTACTATGAAGAAAACATTTTCATGGTGGACAGTACGGTCTTCAATGTTTTTGACTTTAATCTGACCTCCGGAGACCCTCAAACTGCACTGGAGGGCCCCAACTCCATAGTGATCAGCCAGAGCATGGCCGATAAAATCTTTAAGGGAGAAAACCCCATAGGACAACTGCTCAAAACAGATCGCAACAGTCTGGAGATTACCGGGGTATTCGCTGATGTACCCAAAAATTCCCACATTCGGCCTAATGCCATGATTTCGGCAAGCACCGCAGATCGAAACAATTCTCAAAACTGGGGCGGATTTGGGATATACACCTATGTATTACTCAACGAAGGAGCCGACCCTGCTGCAGTAGAGGCCAAACTCAATGACATCATAGAAAAGTATGTGGCCGTCATCTTTGATCAGTTCGGTATCAAAATTCGATACGAGTTGATAAATATTGCCGACATTCACCTCTACTCCACTTTTCAGGGAGAGCCCGAGCCCCTCGGCAATATCAAATACATCTACATTTTCGGGGCAGTAGCCATCTTCCTGATCCTCATCGCCAGCATCAACTACATGAACCTCTCCACGGCCAGGTCTATGAAACGCGCACTGGAAGTCGGTATCCGAAAGGTAATGGGTGCTCAGCGCGGCATGCTCATCCGGCAGTTTATGACTGAGTCCATTCTGCTCACAGTCTTCGCGCTTTTTCTCAGCCTGCTGCTCCTACTAATTCTCGTACCCTTGCTGAACAATCAGCTGCAAACCAACCTCAGCATTGGCAATTTGCTAGCCCCGGGTGTACTTCTAGCCATTGGCATCATGTTTCTCATCACAGGTGTGCTCAGTGGTAGCTACCCGGCATTTTATCTTTCAGCCTTCAAGCCCATTGTGGTACTCAAAGGAAAGGGAGGCCGCGCAGGCAACAAAGTACTCAGAAGTATCCTCGTGGGCATTCAGTTTGCTATTTCCATTTTCATGCTGGTGGGCACACTCATTATCTACGATCAGATGCAGTATCTCCGACACAAAGACCTGGGATTCGACAAAGACCAGGTACTGAGATTGGTACTGGACAATGATCCTGCCCGTGAGAAATGGCCAGTACTCAAAAACAAACTACTGGAAAACCCCAACATCAAGGGAGCTACTACCTCCACCACTTCCCCCGGACGTGGATTTGGTAAAAATGTCATGAGCGTGGAGACCAACGATGGCACAATGGAACAGTATGGTGTCGATTCTTACGGAATCGATTATGACTACTTGCCGGTATTAGGGATTGATCTAGCTGCCGGTAGAAACATCTCCTCCAATTATCCCACAGACACTGCTTCAGCGGTAATGATCAACGAAGCCATGGTGGCCCGCATGGGGTGGTCAGACCCTATCGGAAAAAAGTTTCAGTTTGACCGGGACAGCACCAAATTTCACAAGGTCGTGGGAGTGGTCAAAGACTTCCACCAAAGATCTCTGTACGACCCCATTGAAGCGCTTCTCTTTATTCCGAGCCTGAACAACTCCAATGTGCTGATAAAAGTAGGTGGCGACTTAAACGCTTCCATTCGCAGCATAGAGACTATCTGGAATGAGGTATTTCCTAATATGCCCTTTGAATACAGCTTTTTGGATGAAGACTTCATGGAGCAGTATGAAACTGACCAGCTCAGAGGACGCCTGTTCCTTGGTTTTTCGGTGATGATGATTTTCATCGCCTGCCTGGGGCTCCTGGGCCTTGCTTCTTTCATTGCGGAGCAGCGCACCAAGGAAATCAGTATCAGAAAAGTGCTGGGTGCCAATGTTTCTGGTCTGGTGACCCTGCTGGTTAAGGATTTCATCATCCTTGTTGCATTGGGAGCCTTACCGGCCTTTGGGTTTGCTTACTACTTCATGGGTGAATGGCTGGACACCTTCGAATACCACGTAGAGATGAATTACCTGCTCTATATACTGGTGCTCATTATCATCTCAGCCATCACGGTGGTCACCACCGGATACCATGCGCTGCGGGCCGCCAGTAGTAATCCTGCCGAGAACCTGAAATACGAATAAGTCAAGTGACAGAAGCAGGGCCTGGAAGTATAGAATTGCTTTCTGGCCCTGCTTTATTTTTTGTCGCTAGCTTTAACTCATGAAACAAGCGTTAGCCCTTCTGCTTGCCGCCCTGGGCTTCTTCCAGGTGGCAGCTCAAAAACAGGTAGCCATCACCTATGATGACCTGGTCCTCAATGGGCCCTATATTTCTCTGGAGCATACCATAGCGGTTAATAGACAAATCATCGCTGATTGCGCAACGTTTGGTGTCCCGGCAGTAGGCTTTGTCAATGAAAAGAAACTTGATGTCACTGGTGAAACAGTCACCAGAATAAACATTTTGAAGTCCTGGCTGGATGCGGGCCTCGAGCTCGGCAATCATACCTATAGTCATCCTTCGCTCTCCAGAACCCCTCTGGAGGAATATCAAAATGATGTGATCAAAGGTGAGGAGGTCACAAAGGCGCTCATGGAAGAACGTGGACAAACCCTGAGATACTTCCGGCATCCATACCTTCATACCGGCCCGGACAGTACCACCAAGGCCTCCTTCGAAGCTTTTCTAAGTGCTAGGGCTTATGAAATAGCTCCGGTGACCGTGGATGGTTCAGACTACATATTCAATACAGCATATGTGGATGCGCTCAGGGCCGGAGACACCTCCCTCATGCAAAGAACAGGCGCCGCCTATGTAGCCCACACCCTTCGGATGTTTGACTTCATGGAAGAAGTGGCTAAAGAAGTGATAGGAAGAAACATTGCCCACGTTTATCTGTGCCATGCCAATGCCATCAATGCCGACTATATGGGCATCCTCTATCAGGAACTAAAGCAGCGTGGATATGAGTTTACCTCATTGAAAGAAGTATTGCAAGATGAGGCCTACCAGCGCAAGGATTACTATTTGGGCAAATGGGGCATCAGCTGGCTTTATCGGTGGGACAAGGAAAAATCAACAGAATGGTTGAAAATAGAACCGGAAATTGATCAGGAAATTTTATCCTTGTATAACAATCGATAAAATCTGAAAACCCCGGAAATGTGCGCTGCACGACTTTTTGAAATAAACATTAATCCATCACCCCACGTTCGAGTTTTAATTATGTAATCAAAGACACATGATGGACCAAAATTTCATCCATAAGATTTTTCACTCACATCAGGAATACACTAAAATCCCGGCCACATCATCCATCATTGGATTTTTCAATGATTTGCTCGGTGTATTGTTTCCTGATTTTTCCAGCCACCCAGCCAAATCTGAAGAGCAGGTAGGACAGATTCTCGAACAGCTTCAAACCAAACTCAAGAGTATTCTCACCAATAACATATCATTGTCCGGAGACAACAAACAGGAAATCATTGAGGCTTTCTTCACCAGTCTTCCGGTACTCTATGATCGGCTGGCGCTGGATATCGAAGCGATGTTTCAAGGCGACCCTGCTGCTTCTGATCACTCAGAGATCATTCGCTCCTATCCTGGCTTTTATGCCATTGCCTCCTACCGCCTGGCTCATGAGCTGGCGCTCCTGGGGGTAAAAAATATCCCGAGGATCATCACGGAGCATGCCCACAGCAAAACCGGAATAGACATACACCCCAATGCCATCATTGGTGAGCACTTTTGCATTGACCATGGCACCGGGATAGTAATCGGGGAAACGACCGTGATCGGCAAGCACGTAAAAATCTACCAGGGAGTAACTCTGGGAGCACTCAGTGTGGATAAAAAAGACGCTAAAGTAAAACGTCACCCTACCATTGAGGACCATGTGGTCATCTATGCGGGTGCTACCATTTTGGGAGGAAAAACGCGCATAGGCAAACACTCCATTATCGGTGGAAACGTATGGCTCACCAAGAGCATCCCGGCCAATTCGAGAGTGTATTATCAGGCCCTGATGCATGAAGACAATGAATCCAAACCAGACCTCATCATCGTAAAGCAAGCCTGATCCATGAATTTACTAGACCTGATAGGAAATACTCCCCTGGTGGAGATTACCAAAATCAATCAAAAACCCGGAGTGAAAATCTTCGGTAAGCTGGAAGGTCAAAATCCGGGCGGTAGTGTCAAAGACCGGGCGGCTTTTGGTATGATCAGCGAAGCCCTCAAACGGGGTGACATCAAAAAGGGCGACCGACTGATAGAAGCCACCAGTGGCAATACCGGTATTGCGCTGGCCATGATTGCACAGTCGGCAGGACTACACATGACCCTGCTGATGCCTGAAAACAGCACGGTGGAGCGCATTCAGGCTATGAGGGCCTATGGTGCGGAGGTGATTCTCACCCCTGCCGAACGAACCATAGAATACTCAAGGGAGCTGGCGGAAGAAAAAGCCACCAAAGAGGGTTATTTCATGCTCAATCAGTTTGCCAATCCGGACAACTACGGCATGCATTACAAAACCACAGGCCCGGAAATCTGGAGAGACACCGAAGGTCAGGTGACCCATTTTGTCTCCGCCATGGGCACCACGGGCACCATTATGGGGGTTTCCCGATACTTGAAAGAACAAAACCCCGACATACAGATCGTGGGAACACAACCCACCGAAGGCTCCTCTATCCCAGGCATCAGGCGATGGTCACCAGAATTTCTTCCTAAAATCTTTGACCCTAAACGAGTAGACAGAGTGATCGATGTGAGCGAAACGGCCGCCAGAAACATGGCCAGAAGGCTGGCAAGAGAAGAAGCCATCCTCTCAGGGATGAGCAGCGGTGGAGCACTCACTGCCGCATTGCAGGTAGCTGAAGAAATCGATCATGGGTTGATTGTTTTCATTGTATGCGACATAGGAGAAAGATACCTGAGCTCCGGACTGTTTGATTGAAACCAAAATCCGCTCTTCACAGTTCTAATCTAAATTTTACAAAACGATGAACAAAGCCATCAAAAATATAAAGCCACTTGGCTTCCCATGGGAAACTCAGGATCCCTTCCTTTTTTGTGTATACCACAAAGATGATTACCCAAAAGGGAATGCTCAAATGGGCCCAGATGCATCGCTTGCAGGTCGTAATCTCGGTCAGGATTTTGACACTTCCAATGCGTGGAGAATGTACCACGGCGATACGGTGCCTGGATTTCCACAGCACCCACATCGCGGATTTGAAACTGTGACTGTCGTACCCAAAGGGCTGGTAGATCACTCTGATTCGCTGGGTGCTGCAGGCCGGTTTGGCAATGGAGATGTGCAGTGGATGACTGCCGGAAAAGGTGTGAATCACTGCGAAATGTTTCCTTTGCTCAAGCAAGACGAAGAAAACCCTCTGCTCCTCTTTCAGATTTGGCTTAACCTGCCCTCAAAGAGCAAGTTTGTGGAACCTCACTTTGCCATGCTCTGGAACGAGAAAATTCCGATGTACAAATCGGATGATGGAAAAACCTCCGTCACCGTGGTGGCCGGAAACATTGGGGAGGTGAAAGCCCCTGCTCCTGCACCCGACTCATGGGCAGCTGATCCCGCCCACGAAGTAGCCATCTGGACCATAAAAATGGATGCCAATGCCGAATGGGAATTACCCAAGGCAAGTGCAGGTGTCAATCGCTCCATCTATTTTTACCAGGGAGAACCCCTGACGATAAACGATGAGGTCTTGCAATCCCATCAGTGCATCGAGCTGAATCCCTCAGAAACCGTCACACTCAAAAGTGGCACATCGGAAACCAGAATACTAATGCTCCAGGGCAAGCCCATCGGAGAACCCGTGGCTAAGTACGGTCCTTTTGTAATGAACAATCAAGATGAGATCAGACAAGCCCTTCAGGACTATCAGCGCACGCAATTTGGTGGATGGCCATGGCCCAAAAATGATCATGTTCATCCGCGTGAGCGAGGACGTTTTGCTAAACATGCAGATGGTCGTTTGGAGGAAATGTAGGATTGCATGACGAACGCTCTAATGATTTAATAACATTTCTCCTGCAAAAAATCCAAATGGAATTGACGTTGGTTGAAAAAAAAATTAGCTTTAGACAAACCCTTTACCCATGAAGATATATCAGTTGATCTGGAGCTATGAATGCAAACCGGAAACGGCCGCCGAATTTGAAAAAGAGTATGCTCAAAATGGAGCCTGGTTCAAATTTTTTGAACCGTGCGACGACTTCCTGGGGCAGGACCTGGCCAAAAACATAGAAACCGGACATTACATACTCACTGACAAGTGGATCTCCAGAGCCTCATACGAAGGCCACATAGCTGAGAACAAAGCAGAATATGACCGGCTCTGCGAACAGTTTAAGGCACTGTATGAAAAAGAGACTCTGATCGGGAGATTTGAGACCGTTTCGTGGTGATCTTTAGCGCCTGAATATGCGTCTGGTGGTGAAACTGCGCTCATCCAGGATTTCATCATCACTCACTTTTTTGACACCCTCCACTGTGTAAAAAGCCTTGGGGTTATAAGTTTTAATCACCTTGATGGTTTTCGGGAGCGCTTCTCTTTTGATCACCGTGAAGATGATATTCACTGCGCCCTCCTCTGAGGTAGCATCCACGCTTGAAAACCTGAACGAATTTTCCCGGAAATATTCAATGAGCTCCATGGCTGGCTGTCGGGTGATCACCCGCACCACCACTCTGCCTATGGCCAGTTTTTCTTCAATGATCATCCCCACAAAAATCCCGGATGCGAACCCTGAAGCATATGCCAGGTAGGTAGGCCAGCTGGTGATATTCTGAAAAATCTGACTAATCGCCAATATCCAGATCAGCGATTCGAAAAAGCCCAGGAAGGTAGAGATGGCCTTTTTGCTTTGAAGCATAAAGATGATCCGAATGGTGTTGATGGACACGTCCATGATTCTGGACAGGAAAATCAACAGCGGCAATAATACCCATTGAAAAGTTGATTGATCCATCCCTAAAAAATCCGCAAGTGATTGCCCCATTGGGCAAAACTAGTCCTTTTCATTTCCCGCACCGGACAGGCACTGTTTAAATCTTCCTTATTTTTGCTTTCAAAAAATTCAATCAATGCATCTGGAGATCGTAAAAGCCGGACAAGAAGATCATCAAGAGTTGCTAGCCTTCGCCAAAGAGAATTTTCTTCTTACCTACGCCCACCGGAATTCAACAGAAAATATTCAGCACTACATCAAGGAGGCTTTTGATCCCAGGTCCTTCAAAGATGAACTCCTCAATCAAAACTCAGTATTCTACAAATGCCAGCTGAATGAAGAAATGATTGGGTATTACAAAATCAACTACGCAGAAGCTCAAACTGAACCTGACTACCCCGAAAGTGCAGAAATAGAGCGAATCTATGTGAGCACTGACCAAAAAGGACGAGGTGTTGGCAGGAAAATGATCCAACATGCCAAAGCACAGGCACAGGCAAAAGGACTCGACTATCTGTGGTTGGGAGTATGGGAGAAAAACCCTGAAGCGCTTAGTTTTTATGAGAAAATGGGCTTTGAGGAGATTGGCACCCATGTATTTCAGCTTGGTGATGATGCGCAGACCGACATCATCATGAAGCTCGCGCTATAAACCCCTTCCGCTTTTCCGTCAGGCTTTTTTGATCCGCTCGCGCAGCGTTTTTCGGTCAATGCCCAACACCTTAGCCGCCTGGGATATATTGTTCTGATTGGCTGCCAGCACATCACCGATGTACTCCTGAATCACCTCCTCAAGCTTCCTGTCCAGCCCCTTTGACTGAGACGCTGAAAATCGGAAGGCCTCCGGCAAATCAGGTATATCAATGGTGGTGTCATCCGCCAGAATGACGAGCCGATGAACAAGATTTTGAAGTTCCCTCACGTTGCCAGGCCACGCGTATTCCTTCAGCGCATTGATGGCTTTTGGTGAAAACCGCATCACTGATTTATCCAGCTCCTGTATGTATTTGGCTAGAAAAAACTCCACCAGCTGAATGATATCGTTGCCCCGCTCGCGCAAAGGAGGCAAATCAATGGAAATAATGTTCAGCCTGTAATACAGATCTTCCCGAAACAGGCCTTTCTTGACCAACTGCATCAGGTCCACATTGGTAGCCGCCACCACCCTCAGATTCACTTTCTGGGACTTTTTAGAGCCTACCATGTAAAACTCCTTTTCCTGAAGCACACGCAGTAGCTTGGCCTGCATGGCCAAACTCGTATTGCTAATTTCATCCAGGAAGATTGTTCCCTTATCAGCAGTCTGGAAGAACCCTGCCCGCGTTTCACTTGCTCCGGTAAATGCCCCTTTGACATACCCAAACAACTCGCTCTCGAGCAATGCATCGGGGATCCCTCCGCAGTTCACAGGTACAAAGGGCGTAGCAGAATCGCTACCTCCATAGTGCAAAGCCCGCGCTACCAATTCTTTACCAGTGCCACTTTCACCCTGTATCAACACCGTGGCATTGGTGCTTCGGGCTTTCGCTATGGTATTAAACACCCCGATCATTCCATCGGATGCCCCGATAATGCCAAAGTTTTGCATGGAGGGGTTCTGCCCTTCCTTTTTCCGGCGATTGGTCTTATTGAGTGCGCTCTCGACAGCTCTGAATAGTTCTTCGTCCGTAAACGACTTCACCAGGTACTCCTCAGCACCGATCTTAATAGACTCCACCGCCCCCTGAATGGACGGAAATCCCGTGATCACCAGAATGGCTACCCACTTGAAGTTTTCCGACACATGCCGCACCAGCGCCAGCCCATTTTCCCCAGGCATTTTCAGGTCTGTGATCAATAGGTCGATATTGATCGTCTCCAGGAGCTTTATCGCTGACTGAACGTTATTGGCAGTATAGACCTGATAGCCTACGGATTCAAGGTTTCGTTTGATTAACTCCACCGTTTCGAAAGAGTCATCAACTACCAACACTTCATGCGGAACCGAGTCTTTTGTTTTCATGATTGGACATGTTTGATTGGCAGCCGGATTTCAAATTTTGAACCTTTGCCCCTGGTACTGGTCACCTGAATGCTGCCGTCATGCGAATCTATGATGCCCTGCACCACAGACAATCCCAAACCCGTACCCTGACCTACTGGTTTGGTGGTAAAAAAGGGTTCGAAAATCTTCTTTCGCACAGATGGAGGCATCCCTGTACCCGTATCCTTTACAGCCAGTATCACGGCATTGTCCTTTTGTCGGGTACTCACCGTCACCTGACCGCCCTCCGGCAACGCATGGATGGCATTGGTAATCAGGTTGACGAGCACCTGACTCATCTGCACCGAATCGGCCTGAATCAGTGGAAGATTAGGATCCAGCCGTTCTACAATGTTGATACCCTGGCTCTGAAAGCGAACATCAATGAAATACAGTGTGCTCGAAACAATGGTGTTGAGGTTGACAGGCACGATTTGCTGGGGCATCTGCCTGGAGAAAATCATGAGCTTCTTAATGATCTCACGTGTGTATAGGGATGCTTTGATAATGCGCTCTATGTCCTCCTCTTGCTGAAAATTGAGTTCCCCACCCTTTTTGAGTAGTTGGGAAAATCCGAGGATCTTTCCAAGTGGTTCGTTGAGCTCATGAGCAATACCCGCAGATAGTTCCCCCACAAATGCCAACCGCTCTGCATGTTGCAGCTGGGCTTTGAGCTTTTGCTTGTCTTCCTCTACAGACGCACGCCTGATGAACAGCGAAAGCTCCCGGCCGACGATTCGGATAAGGTTCCTTTCTTCCTGCAGGAAAGGAGAGGCCTTGCTCGCTATATCTCCCGACTCCCGATAGCCAATTTTGATGGTTCCATACTTCCTTTCCCCTACTGTGAGCGGTGTGGAGATGTCCCATTTGCAATCGGAAAAATGAGGGGTGGAGTATTGTTTTTTATGAATCGTCATGCTCACTTCGGCCAGGTCGGGGTATTGCATGGCCTTAGGCAAAATCACCAAAGATTTGGCGATAATGGCTTTCAAATCGTTCTCTTCTTCCCATGCAATTTTGGAAAGTTCATAAAGACAATTCAATTCTTTGACCCGCTCCCTGAGCTGAAATTCCGTGGAGTTCTCTTTCATAGCTTGATCAACAAAGCTACGACTCCTCTCCTGAAACCTTGTGAACATTTTCGTAAAATTTCCACATCAAGTGGGTAATTTTTACCCATGGAGTAATAATTACCCACAACTATAAATCAAAACCCACTCCCAGTCCCTTCAATCGAGCTTTTATTCTGGCACACTTCCTGCATACCCCAGCAGTAATTAAATACTCACTATATGAACAGAAGACTGATAACCATCATTGATTACGAACGGTTACTTGCCCTCAAGGAGCTTGCCCTACTGACCACTGAGACTTCAGAGAATGTGAGAAAGCTCTATACTGAACTGATGCATGCCCACATGCTCAAACCCGGGTACATTTCTGAGAACGCCATCACCATGAACTCAAGAATTCTCTTGCGTGAGTTGCATACCGGCAGGCAGATAGATCTGACCATCACCTACCCCCGAGACTCGAATGCGATGGAACGTAGGGTTTCTGTATTCTCAGAAATCGGAACCGCCCTGCTCGGCAAACTGGTAGGCGATCGGGTTTCATGGAAAATCAAGGACCGAGAAGCCCACTTCGAAATTCTTGAAGTTCTCTACCAGCCCGAGGCTGTGGGTCATTTTAATCTATAAAAAGTAAAACATGGGTGATCAAAAGGCAAAATCCAATGCGCGCAGAAAGGGGAATCGACATCAAACGTCTATGCTCGAGTATTTCAAAATCCTCTTGCGCAAACTCAGTTTCAACTCACGGCTATTTAGAAAAGAATACCGAAAAACCTTCAGATACCTGGAGCCCTCCGATCAGGATCGACTGAGGGAATGGTTAAGAAAAGGACCGGAAAACACCAAAATCCAATAAAATTATGAAGTGGAAAAACATCCTCAACAAACAACAAAGTGCAGGACTGGCTATGGTTTCAGTATTCATCATGGTACTGGTCATCAGCATCATGAACAAAAGGCACGTATTGGACCTGGAATATTCCCTGACCACCATCTACGACGACCGACTGATGGCTGAGAATCACATTTTCAATCTCTCCAAGAAAATTTACCAGAAAAAAATTCTCCTCAACGTGGATGAAGACCGACTCATGATGAGCCGGATTCACATCAATGACTCCATCAACCTCCTCATTGCCGACTATGAAGAGACGAAGCTCACCATGGATGAAGCTTTTCAGCTGAAAAAGCTCAAGAGCAGTCTGGGGAAAGCCGAGCTGTTTGAAAATCAGTTCGTTTACAGCAGCTCCGCCGAACATCGAAACCTACTCAATCCAGAACTCAGGGCACAGTACGAAATCATACTCGCAGATCTGGAAGGATTGGCTATGCTTCAACTTCACGAGGGTCAAAAATTGATTGATCAGTCGCACCGGATAGCGGCGTCCAGCAATGTAACCACACGCCTGGAAGTGGGCCTACTGATCATTCTCGGACTCATGACGCACATCATCTTTGCGGCCAGACCTCCAGCTCCCAAGTATTCCTATTTTGACAACCTCAACTAACATCTAACCTAACGCATTCAATGAGTTTAAATTTAACTAGGATAAAATTGTCCTATATAGAAAAACATCTATATTTGTCTCCTGCAACGACTATGTTTTCAAAAGCATGTGAATATGGAATCCGGGCCACAATCTACGTGGCGGTACAGTCCCTTGAGGGAAAGCGGGCAAGCCTCAAGAGCATTGCTGCGGAGATAGAATCTCCTGTAGCATTTACCGCTAAAATATTACAGGACCTGGTTCGTAAGGGACTGATGCAGTCTGTGATGGGGCCTACCGGAGGGTTTGAAATGGACCAGCAAAAGCTGGACAGCATGAAACTAAGCCAGATAGTAGACGCCATAGATGGAGACTCCATCTACAAGGGTTGTGGGCTTGGAATGAAACAATGCGACGAGTCTAAGCCCTGCCCCGTTCATGACAAATTCGCCAAAGTGCGTGCTGACCTGCGAGAAATGCTCGAAAGCACGAACCTCCTCGGACTGGCCACCGAACTGGAAACCGGGAGCACGTTTTTGAAACGCTGAGAAAGAGCAGTCTGCAGTAGTTGACAGATGACAATACCCATGAGACCAATCATACAAATTGAAGACATCAAATTACTAGTAGACTGCTTCTACGGAAAGGTGCAGGAGGATGAGCTGCTTGCTCCCATATTCAATGGGCGCATCGCCGACAAATGGCCAGAGCACATGGAGAAAATGTATCGCTTCTGGCAGACAGTTTTGCTAGGAGAGCATACCTATCTGGGGAGCCCTTTTGCTCCTCACGCGCACTTACCTGTGGATCATACTCATTTCGAGCGTTGGCTCCAGCTTTTCTATGAGACCATTGATGGGCTCTTTGAAGGAGAAAAGGCCGAAGAGGCCAAATGGAGAGCTGGTAAAATGGCTGAAATGTTTCAACTGAAAATTGCCTATCGACAGCAACATGGCTTAACCTAACCCCGATAATACCATGCCCCTGAAACGTCATAAATCCCTGCAACCTCTCAGCCACGAACATCATCACAGCCTGCTCCTTTGCTGGAAAATAAGAATGGGTTTTCGTAAGCAGATAGAGCTGAAGCGGATCAAGCGCTATACAGACTGGTATTTCCATCAGCACATCAGCCCCCACTTCTCCCTGGAAGAACAGCACCTCTTCCCTATTTTGGGTATGGATCATCCTTCAGTAAAGAAAGCGCTAGCCGAGCATCGCAGACTCAAAAGATTGTTTACGGATGAGCATGAGTTCAAAAAGAACCTGAGCCGGATAGAGGAAGAACTCGAAAGTCACATCCGATTTGAGGAGCGGGTGCTCTTTCAGGAGATTCAACTACAGATCTCCAAACATCAGCTTGAACTCCCGGCAATCCTTCATCAGGAACTGCCATACGAAGAAAACACAAGTGACCCTTTTTGGGAATAAAATCAGGCTCGGTCGGCCTGGCGAGATTTCTCCACGCAAAATCCGGTGAATCACTTCATTTTTCTCACTTTTGCCTTCAAACATTGAAGTACAGATTACTCACGCATCATTTGGCCAAGTGGAAGTAAAGGGAAAAAGAAAGTTATTAAACAAGGCGAGCATACTGGAAGGTGCCAGCTCTACCAATCCGTTCGTATTCAGTCGGATGTTCCTGCTCTGGGCATTTCTAGGCCTGGTGGGTGGGCTCATCGCCGGTGTATACTGGATTACCCTAGAGTTTCTCACACATCAACTATCAATCTTTCAGGGTTGGCAGGTCATTCCGCTGATGGCTGGTGCAGGCTTACTTGCAGGGCTTATCATCCACTTCATCGGGGATCCGGGAGAAATCCAGCTGATTGTCAATAACATCCGATTCAATAAGGGTAAACTTGACCCTAAAAACAACCCTTCCATGATTCTTTCGTCACTCCTGTGTGTGGCTTCCGGAGGAAGTCTGGGACCTGAGGCTCCCCTGGTACAGGTGACAGGGTCCACGGGATCATGGCTGGGGAAAATACTCCGACTGAAGGGAGAAGAGTTGCGCTCACTCAGCATTGCTGGTATGGCCTCAGGATTCACAGCACTCTTTGGAGCACCACTTGGTGGCAGTCTCTTTTCTCTGGAGATACTCCATCACAAACATGTGGTGGAACATTACCAGGCCATCATCCCCGCCTTTGTGGCCAGCTGTTTCAGCTACGTCATCTTTGCCTTTGTGGTTCACCTGGGCCTCGGCCCCATTTGGGATCTCCCTGCCTACGAAATAGCAGACAAATTCGATTTTGCACTGGCAGTGTTCTTTGCCTTGTTTGCCACTGCCGTGGGCTGGGGGTTTATCTTTTTGACCAAAGGGTTGAAAGAACTCTTTCAAAAAGTAGTCTTCCCTATTTATGTAAAAACACTCATCGGAGGGATCATTCTTGGGACCATTGCATTCTATTTTCCTCTGACCCGATACTTTGGGCATGAGCAAACAAACCACTTGCTGGAGGGCCAGTTTACGCTATCGTTTTTAGTACTCCTCCTGTTATTTAAGATTCTCGCCATTTCAGTCACAGTGACCTCCGGGTGGCGAGGTGGCTTTATCATTCCGCTTTTCTTCACGGGGGCCACTCTTGGCCTGATCATCCACCACTTCATGCCCGGAGTGAGTATTTCCCTGACAGTGATCAGCTGCATGGCGGCCATCAATGTGTGCGTCACCCGTACACCACTGAGCACGACCATCCTTTTGGCCTCACTCACGGGATTTTCCTATTTCATCCCCATTCTGTTTGCCAGCCTGACAGGATATTTTCTGGCACCTAAAACTCCTTTTATCTCCTCTCAAATGGAAGAAAGCAAAAATCACAAGAGCGCTTAAAGCACATAACTGGATTCACAGAATCCCCTGTATCACAAAATCAACCACTATCGCATTTGGGCATTCTCAAACACTGAAGCATCCCACGAACTTTGCATCTCAATTTTTATTAGTTAGGATTCCTTACTATATTAGCGCTAGCAATATCGCTACACTCTAAAATCTCTTAAGCAATGAGTAAATCCATCTTTTATCATGCGGGATGTCCCGTTTGTGTCAGCGCAGAACATGACATCCTCAACCTACTTAATCCCAAAGAAGTTGAAGTAATCCATTTGGGTGAAGACAAAACAAAAATCGGTGATGCCGAAAAAATCGGAGTGAAATCCGTCCCTGCATTGGTGACGCCAAATGGCCATGTTTTACACATCAACTTTGGCGCAAGCATGGCTGATGTAAAAGGCTGATCATTTTTTGTCTTTAATAGTTAGGAGTCCTATGTTTACATACGACTCCTAACTTCATTCGTATGGCCAATTCCGTTTTTGACACCATCTATCAGCTGCAGAATGTAGAAAGCAAGATCATTGTATCATTAGAGCGCATATCAGAAGCTTTCAAAGTTCTACTATGGGAGGATAGTAAAACCCATGGACTCACGCCAATTCAGGTGCAAATACTGGTTTTTTGTTTGTTTCATTCTCCAGACAAGCGAAAGGGAAAACGACTCGCCTCCGAATTGAACGTCACCAAAGCCACAATCAGCGACGCTGTGAAAGCATTGGAGCAGAAAGGGTTAATCTCAAAAACGACAGAAACAGATGCACGTAGCTACATCATTGACCTTACCACACATGGAAAAGAAGTAGCCGAGAAGGTTTCCTTCTTCGCTAACCCGCTCCATTCACCCATCGAGCGTCTGTCAGAAGAAAAAAAAAGCATCTTATTAAGGAGTTTACTCGACCTTATTTCGAACCTGCAATCTGCTGGCATCATATCTATCAACAGGATGTGTCTTTCATGTAAATACTATGAGCCACGACAAGAGGATCATTATTGTCACCTGCTTCAAAAGAAGCTCTCGGATCAAGAACTTCGTATCGACTGCTCTGAACATGTATCTATTCATTAAACCCAGCAAATAACTCGCGTCCGATTTTCGATAACCTTTGTGAAAGCACTTCAGTAGTTCAAACCAATTGCAGAATACTTTCTGATCCACTATCATCTTTCACGGCTTCCCTATTGAAACAAGAAGCAACAGGATACGCAGGCAATGTTTATTGCCCTTCTGTAAAAAACTTCAGTTGGTTTTTATAATACATCAGGTCTTCCAGTTCAATTTCCGCAGCCTGCAGTGCTTTTTCGCTGTATTTCACAGCTTCCTTTTTCTCACCTAATTTGAAAAGCAGGGATGCATAGCTATCGTAATAAGTGGCACTCGGGTAACGATCCACCACACCTCGCATCCAGTTTTTGGCCTGGCTGAGGTGATCCTCATTGTCCACGAACAGATAAAATTTCCAGGCAAACTCGTTCAGCTGATCAGGATCCTCCACTTGCTGCTCCTGTACTACTTTCACGGCATTCTCGGCATACACCGGCCAGTTGGCTTTGAGGTCAGCCGCCTTCAGATTCACCAGTGATTGCAACTCACCTTTCTTATCAAAATCCACTTCGGACATCAGCTGGCGAAGTGCCTGAGTAGCAAACAATGTGAGGTCCTCACCCTCATAGATGGCGATAAGCTGATCTAACATGACGTCATGGATCTTCTGATCTACGGTATCTTTTCCATATTTAAGTCCATACATGTCGTGATAGGCCATCAGGTACTGAAAAGGCTCGCTGTACGGATCCGACACATTCAGATTGATCATGGCCCAGGCACTCTCCTCCATCCATTTGGAATGGGGCAACTCTGAAAAAAACGTCTCCACCAGCTTCGTCCGATTCAGACAGGCGTCGGCCAGCATGAGCGAGTAGTCCACCAAAAAATCTAACGAACGCTCCCCATCCTCAAAATGCTGCTCCATTTCGGAAAGGCTACCCGCCCCGAGAGCGGCCTTACCCAGGGTCATCAATTCATCAGTCTCTACAGCCCCACACCCACGATGTACGACCTCTCCATTGCCATCCAGAAACAACAACACCGGAAAAGAGCTCACTTCATACTCCTCGGCCAGCACAGCACCCGCTATGTCTTCCATGTCCATGCGGATATTGATGAAGTTGGAATTGAAAAAAGCACCAACCTCCCTATCCGTAAAAGTGTACTTCTCGAGAATCGCACAGGGCTGACTCCAGTCCGCATACCCCTCCAGGAAAATCAGTTTTCCGGACTTTTTGGATTGATCCAGTGCCTCAGCCCATGACAGGTCACTGAATTTCACCCCATCCTGCGCAGCAGCGCAATGGGTAATTAAAAGGACAAATGCAGAGAAAAAAAATGATTTACTCATAAGAAAGTATGTAATTTGAACCTAAAAATAAGTGAAATAAAGATAGCTCTCACACGCAATGTACATGAACGTCAAATATCTGATCTGCGCGCTTTTCCTAGGCTATGGACTCACCACCCTGGCCCAATCTACCTACGAAGCTGAGATCCGCCAATGGCAAAAAGAGCTCAATGAAGAGTTTTCTGATCCTGACAGCTCTCCATTGACAGCCAAAGAAATCAAGAAATTCAAAGGGCTGGAGTTTTACCCCATCAATGAGGCCTACCGCGTAGAAGCCACACTGGAAATTCTACAAAACCAGCAGCCCTTTACCATCCCTACCAGCTCGCAGCAGCAAAAGGTATTTGTGAAGTACGCCATTGCGCGCTTTGAGCTCCTGGGCCAGGCATTTGAGTTTCCGCTCTACCAGAGTCTGCAACTGCAGCAGTCTGAAGAATACAAAGACTATCTGTTTGCACCCTTCACGGATGAGACCAATGGATTTGAGACCTATGGCGGAGGCCGGTACATGGACCTGAGAATTCCTGAGGGCAATACCCTTATGATCGATTTTAACAAAGCCTATAATCCGAGCTGTGCCTACAGCCCCAACTACAACTGCCCGATACCCCCACGCGAAAATGACCTGACGCTGGAAGTCAAAGCCGGGGTAAAGGCCTGGGAAGACCACTAAACATTGGTGTACTCCGGCTTACTCCAGTGAAGAGTTCGTATCATTGCAGCTGGATTTTTAGGTATAAAAGGGGCAATTGATGAAAATACACATAAAAACACTTTTTGGGCTGGAGGAGATACTGGCGGAAGAAGTCAGGAAAATAGGTGGGCAAAATGTGGAAGTACAGAAACGATCCGTCTCCTGCGAGGGTGACATGCACTTTCTCTACAGCGCCAACCTGAACCTGCGTACCGCTCTGAAGGTACTGGTACCCGTGTACAACTTCACAGCCCGCACAGAGCAGCAGCTTTACGACCAGGTGATGCGGCATGACTGGTCTAAGTACCTGAACATCAACCAGACTTTTGCCATTGACAACACGGTGTTTTCAGAGTTCTTCAGGCACTCTCAGTATGCCGCACTGAAGACCAAAGATGCCATAGTAGATCAGTTCAGAAACCGCACAGGTAAGCGGCCTTCCGTGGACATCAAAACCCCGGACATTCAGTTTGACCTGTATGGCTTCAAAGATCAGTTTACCATCTCACTGGACAGCTCCGGAGACACGCTGAACCGACGTGGCTACCGTGAGCCGGGACATGAGGCTCCTCTCAATGAAGTGCTGGGTGCTGGCCTCCTCCACCTGGCAGGGTGGAATAAGTCTATTCCGCTGATCGACCCCATGTGTGGCACAGGCACCATCCTGATAGAAGCTGCAATGATGGGCCAAAACATTCCGCCACAGATCAACCGACATGATTTCGGGTTTAAAAACTGGAGCAACTTCCACCCTACCGTTTGGAACCAGGTGGTATCAGAAGCCAAAGCCGGCATCCGTAAGGCGCAGCTGAACATCACGGGGGGAGACATAGATGGAGATGCGGTACTGATGGTGAACAAATCGCTGCGAAAGTTTAAGCTCAGCGACTCGGTGACGGTCACCCGACAGGATGTACGGGATCACCGACCCAAAACACCCGATGGCATGATCATCAGCAACCCACCCTATGGGGAGCGGATAGGCCGCGAAAACACCAACGACTTTTACAAATCCATAGGCGATGTGCTCAAAAACAATTTTACGGGATTTGATGCGTGGCTGATGAGCTCCAACATGGAGGCATTCAAGCACATCAAACTGAGGGCATCCAAGAAGATTGTGCTCTTCAATGGTCCTCTGGAGTGTAAGTTTCAGAAGTACGAGATGTACAGAGGAAGTAAGGAGGAGGCTAAGTAATAGAACAATATTAGCTCTGACAAGGCATTGAAGACAGATGGTCGCAGTAACAATCTGAGTTACCCATGGACCATCTATACTTTCCTTAAGGGAGGCTTAGAATGATTTAAAAAACCATATTGGATCTCCAACTAATCAGCTATCTACTCTTCATTTTCTTTGCTTGGCCCGGGCCGCGTAGGCAAAGAAAACAATTGGTGATCCCACAAAATGGCACCAACCTGGCCGGTCGCACGCAAAAAATCCCTTGAACTCATCCTCGATTCTGCTCACTTACTTTAATTTATTCAAGTTCAAGAGGATTCACACTTGTCCCGGCCGGGCAAGGCTTGGATGGCCACCCCTCCTTTACGCCCTTCCGCAAGCCGCATAGACAAAGAATACCAGCAAAGCCCATTGTAGAAAAAAAGTGGAATTACCCACACAGATATTGCTTGATCCCAGTTCGAGGCTAAGTAATCTTACCACCTCTAAACACTACTGCGAGAAATGGGTTGTTGAAAGGGTAAACCAACAAACAATCTATGCAAGCCGACTCACTCGCCCAAGCCACCAAAAAGATGGCGCAGGAAATCAAATCTGAAATGAAGGCGCCTGTGGAGCACATCACCGAGAAGGTGGATAGCTGGATGGATGGCTTTCTGTCCATGCTCCCCAACATGGCTGTGGCACTGGTGCTCTTCATCATCTTTTTGATCTGTGCCAAAGCCTTTCAAAAGGTGTTTTTGAAGCTCTTCAGGAAGTCTTCTGAAAACCAGGCACTGGAAAACCTCTTTGGTACGATCGTCTACTACATTGTGCTGGGTACAGGTATTTTCATCATTCTGGGCGTACTCCAGCTGGACAAGGCCGTCACTTCACTGTTGGCCGGTGTGGGGGTGGTGGGGCTGGCCCTCGGGTTTGCCTTTCAGGACATTGCCGCGAACTTTGTATCCGGTATCATCCTCGCCTTCAGGACACCCTTCCGCATAGGGGATATCGTGAAAATAGGTGATTACATGGGTGCCGTCAGTCGGACGAACCTGCGGGTGTCGGTGATCAGGACCTTTCAGGGTCAGGAAGTATACATCCCCAACAAAGATGTGCTGCAGAGTCCTATTGAGAACTTCACCATACTGGGGGAGCGCCGGATAGATCTGGCAGTGGGCGTATCCTATGGTGATGACCTGGAAAAGGTAGAACAACTGGTAAGAGAGACCATCAGCAACCTGGAAGGTGTGGTACGAAAGGAGGACCTCATCTTTACATATACGGCCTTCGGGGATAGCTCCATCAACTTTGAGGTGAAGTTTTGGATACTGTATCCGGATCAGCCGGGGTATCTCACCATGCTGAGCAAGGCGATCAAAGCTATTAAGAGCGCGTTTGATCAGAATGACATCACGATACCATTCCCTATTCGTACGCTGGACTTTGGGATCAAAGGTGGAGAGAAGCTCTCCGCGATGCAGCTGAATACGGGCAATGCACCGAGCTAGCCATTGGCTATGGAATGAATCGGCTGGCTGACTAGACGGGATGGTGGGCAGTGCCAGGGCATGTGCGGACAGCCCGACTATCGGTAGTGCTGGCTATGGGGGTTCTCTCCTAAAAATCCTTGTAATGGAATCATTTGAGGGGAGTAATATGTTACTATCTTTGCCGACCATTCAGTTAGAGAATGGGGTTGCACTTGGGGTCGACCGGAATCGACAGGGAGTGTAAATGATATGCTTGCATGCAGGCGCATGGGATGAGCGCCTTGATCAATAGTTCCAAAACACATTTGGCGAATCTAATTACGCCATGGCAGCTTAATCATTACTTAAATGTGATGATTTACCAGGGTTGAGGCCAAAGCCTCCCCCTGCCACATCCCTCCAAGTCTCTGTCCTTTAGGCTGGAATAAGGGGTGTCGAACTTTAGGACTAGTGTGGGTGAGGCTACTAAGCCCATGCGAAACTCCAGTGGCTGGTAGGTTCGGTAGGTTGTTATTCACCGGCTGGCCTGCGAGATCAAACGAATAACTAAGCATGTAGAGGGTCTATTGTTTCCTTTGCTGGACGAGGGTTTGAAGATTCGGACCCATCTGCCAGGGATGGTAGATTAAAAATTGGGTGAATTGCAAGAAGCCTACGTATGAAAAGTCATATATGGTAATTTGCAGCCAAGCTTCAGGGAAGACTGAAGAAGGTTCAGAGACTAGGGACACTAAGGTGAGCCCACAGCGCCCAACACCTGGAACAGGTGATGACATAGTCCGATCCCAGAAGAAATTCTGGATAGATAAACTGCTTGAATCCTGTTAATTTCGATGAATGAATTGGAGTTATATCTCAGGATTTTTTGATGCTGATGGTTCTATTCAATTGAATAGGATACATAGAAATCAGCTCCCAAGCCCGGTAATGACCTTTCACAACAATGAACGAGTCATCCTGGAGCTTATCAAAGCGTTTATCTATGATGAGCTTAATGTAAACGGTACTATTGTTACCAAGAAGAAAAAAGGATATGCCGATCAGTTTGAACTTAGGTACTCTTACTTTTCAAAATTTAAGGCCATAGTTGGTGAGTTGGTTATTCATCACCCTCGGAAATTGAAGAGAATAGAGTTTATCCAAAAGTATCAAGGTCTGAGTAAGAGAAATGGTAAATATTCTAATCAAGAGCTTGAAACAATAGCATCATTACTTAAGCAATGGGAATAGCGAATCCCTCCGACTCCACTCAAAAAGCTCACCGAAACGGTGGGCTTTTTGTGTTTTAAGGAAAGGCAATACCCCATCCTCCCTCCACAACCTTGTCCTATCCACGAATCCAAAAAAGACCGCCATCTTCTTTTAGTCCTGTTTCAAATTCTTTTAAAATAGCCATGGCTAACTCTAGGTCAATATCTTTTGATAACGCCCACTGACGTGCAATTCCTGACGAATCGGCATTCGATAACTGTTCTTCCATGAGGCTCAAGATTCTATTTGAAAGTGTTTCTGA
This sequence comes from Marinoscillum sp. 108, assembly GCF_902506655.1. Classification (NCBI taxonomy): domain Bacteria; kingdom Pseudomonadati; phylum Bacteroidota; class Cytophagia; order Cytophagales; family Reichenbachiellaceae; genus Marinoscillum; species Marinoscillum sp. 108. The sequence continues at coordinate 1,815,774 of NZ_LR734808.1, forward strand.
TTTAAGCAGGTACTCCCGTGCCTTACGCCCCAACACTCTAGCTGAGATTTTCAGCTGGCCCGCTGTTTCGTCCAATTGATCAAGTAAATCAAAATGAGATTCGACAATGTCATCCCAATCATGCTCATAGGATAATTCTATAATTTTCAGGATATCCGTTAGGTCATTATCCCTTTCTTCAGGACGATCACTCCAAGCTACCAACTTTAAAATGATCATCCCTGCCAGTGGTGGTATTTTGGCTACTTTGTCCTCTATGAGGATTTCGATGGCATCTTCCAACACCTCTCTTAGCCCCAACACATGTAAATCAGAATATCTTTTGTTAAATGATTCAGTATCATTTTCCTCGATCTTACCAAATGGAAGAAGGTCAATTGCTACGTCATATTTCTCGTGATACAAAGTCCATGGTGCCTCCACGCTGTTAAATCCATATTCCTTGAGATCAGACACAATATGATCATACTCAGCCATCGAAGATAGCATTAGAGCAAAATCAATATCTCTGGTGCCACGAGGAGGCTTCTTACCTTCATTAAGGAATTCTAAGGCAATAGCTGTCGCCCCAATAAGATAGTAGGGTATGTCTTCTTTCACCAATACTTTATCGATGATATCGAACACCTCCTTAAAATAGGGTAGTGCTAACTCTTTATATGTTTGGCCTGATGTGCTCATTCCATATCATTTCAGCAGTTTCTCTGCATCGCTTATTATTTTTCAACTTTAGATCCGCATATACTAGTAATGGAGGTGCTGTTTGATGTTGCTTCTCTTGATTCATACCCCAAAACATTTCAAATAGCTCCAATTCACCTTTCTGATCAGGTCTTAATTTGTAAGTCTTAATGAAATCTGTTCGGTTCTTTTTTGTGAAAAGAATGTATTGTTCTGGACGCAAATAGTTAGTCAGAATATCTCCTGCCGGCTCACCTCCCCATGCTTCTTCAAACTCATTTAATTCCAATTCCTGCCAATGAGTTGGCAGATGAAATCTTCCAATCAAAAGCTGAGGTTTTAAGGTGATTTCATATTCAGTGATCCATCTATCAATTAATTCTTCCTTCCTCTCCCATATATACGTTTTTCGATCTCTTTGAAGAAGATACCCTGTATCCTTCAGCCCGTTCATGACAAGTGGAATATTGCCTAAAGCAACCCCTGTTTCTTCGGCTATCAATCTTTGAGGGTGATTTACATTGTCCTTATGGAGTAATAAATAGAATAAAACCTTTAATCCTGTTTTGGTAAAAGCTCTATTACCGGTTTCCTTTTTTGTTTCTTCCCTTCTATTTGTATCTATCCAAAGCCAGAATGAATCCTTCTTAATAAAAACATTTCCATTGGTTTCCAGATAGGGGATGTTTAGTTCACGAAGCTCGGTTTTAACCTTTGGGAAAATCCGTTCTGCGATTAAAAGCACATTATTGAATTGCTTTTGATATTTGAGGAGCTGATTAACCTGATGAGGTCGCACTTCCGTTTTTACTTCGACATAATAATGGAAATTCTCATCATTTATCACAAAGTCAACTTCACCATCTATATCATTCCTGTCAGTCCACTTTCCGGTGATCCCCGTTTCTTTTTCGAGGTTTTCAAGTGCAATATTTACTATTTCCCTTTGCATTATGTTCACAAATATAATCTGTTCACGATACGTGAACAAGAAAAAAACGTGAACAAATTTTATCAATTCCTCTTATCAGCAGCTTGATGTGAGAAGGAAACAATATTCAGCATCTCTCTCAGTTTACTCCTTATCCTACTTCCATACATTCTCTCAACCTCATTACTATCAAGATTTGTTGTTATGTGAGTGAACATTTTATGTGAGATGAAATAATCATAGCGTGAGGAGTATGTAAGCCATAACATTGCAGTCATTTCCGAAGTACTTCAAACTACTACACATTATAAAGACTTAACTAATTGATATTCAATAGTTCAGCTTAAAGGTTCGAATCCCTCCGACTCCACTCAAAAAAGCTCACCGAAACGGTGGGCTTTTTATGTTTTAATGGGTTGGAATCCGGTAAAGAGGGGTTTGATTATGCGAGAGTCACTCAACTGGACTTTACCGAATGAGCGAAATAGCGGTACTCTTGCAGGGGCGTTTGCAAGCTGGCACCTCATTCACGACTTATAATCGGGATGATGGCACAAGCTGGAGGAATGCCTAAATACGTTATTTTAAGTTTGGAAATTGATAAGCCAGAATAAAGGATTTGATCTTACTCATAGAATCCAATATGGACTCAGAACTTGGCAGGTCATCTGACCAGACTAACTTAGAGAGTTCTCTCTGGTATGTTTCTTTCAAAGGAGTCCACATTTGATCTATGTCTCTGAGTAATGGGGAATCATGAATAGGAAGTGATACCCAATCACCTGAGAAGGTATTATTCTGTTGATTATCCTGAAGCACCAAAGTAATTAGCTCAAAGTTCTCCTTTAATAAAAGTGAGTTCACTAATCATTTTTATTGCGAGTGTCTACATCCTACTCAATCAGTAGTAGTCCTTGAGACTACCTTACCATGAGGTGCATACATAGTGATTCGTTTTTAATCCCAAATCGTACTAAGCTGAAAGTAGGATGATCCAACTCTAACTGAATACCTTCTGACAACTTTTTAACAAAGTTCATATCATCCAGCTGCGGTTTGTGATTTTTAGTTTCCACTAGTGGAAGTATTTTGAATATAGCTAATAGGTTATTATGATCTAAACCATCAGCATAATCAAAGCGACCATCATAGTCACTCTGCTTTTTAACACCATCAATTCTAACCCGATAATAGACAATATGATCATGAGCATGAGTGCATTTATTGAAAACGCCAAATGCCAAGGTTTTGAGCTCCATTTCCAGTTTTACCCTTCGAGATTTTATGACTTTTGACCTAGAATCGTTTAGCAATAAGTCAAACTCATTGTCCTTGATGATATGTACTGATTTTGGAAGTTGGGGAACTTCATTTAGCTGCGTGTTTGAAAGGTTCAGGATTCTCAAATTACTTACATCAGAGAAGGTCAACCTAGTTATGGGGTTGAAGGATAAATCTAATTCTTCAATCGACGAGGAATCAATATGGAAGCTCTCCAGTGCATTGTAGCTAAGATCACAGACTGTAAGCTTTGGAAAGGATCTGAGCGAGAAAGTAATAATAGTATTATCCCTAAGGTACAGATCACAAATGCCTGTCAATGCATTTAGTGTTTCCAGGTTAGTTAGCCTGTTGGATGATAAATTCAGGACTACAACCTCCGTCATCATTTTGATGAAATGTAGGTAATCATCTGTTAAATCAAACTGGATTAATGATAGTACTCTGTTATGAACAACGCCAGAAACGTGCTGAAGGAAATCAGTTGAGGGGGTGAGAACTCCCATTTTATTACCGATAAACTCACCATGTGATTTCGAGTCCAGCCGATAAGATAAATTGGACTTGTTCTGATCGTAATTAATTTTACATAAATCTCGGTACATCTGACGAGCAAAGGTGAAACTACTGAAGTTGAATTCCCGCAAAAAAAAGTGCTTACTAAAGGCAATTTTCGCTAGAAAGAATTCCAGAATTGACTTGTGAGCAAACTTGTAATTCCCCCTACCGTCTCGGTTTAACAGCGATTTACTTTTAAGCTCTAAATCTGAAAGATTAATATTTGATTCCTGGGCGAATGTGATTACGGATTGTGCAGGTACTCTTAATGATGATTCAGCGTAAAAGTTATTGTAAAGCTCAACAGCAAACTTCTCTGAGAATTCGTAAAGATTCTGCTTGAAAATAGCGCGCTCTACCTGCCTTTTTCTATTTGCCTCTCTATCAATCCATGATTCAATCAAAAGGGAATAAATATTATAAATGCTATTGAAGGAATCTTGATGATCCAGAAGATCATCGATATAATTCAACAGCATAGGTCTGACCATCAGATATGGACAGTCCCTAGTAAGACGAAAAGCACGCGTAATCTTATTGACCCGGTAAATTGGATATCTCTTCAAAAGGAATTTTCTAATATCCGAATCATTGAATGGGGATAAGTAAATCTTCTTGAAGGTGTGAAACCCTCCCACTGAGCCATGTTTTCTTATTCTGATTTCACCTGGTTCTACTTCTTCGATTGGAAAGAACTGTGTGCGACTAGAGATCACAACAAATCGAAACTTACTTGTCAATTTAACGAGCTCTTCGATCCTATTCATATAATCCCTGGCGGCATTAAGGTCCTCGTCAAAGGCGTCCAGAAGAATGATTGATTTACACATCTGTTCATCAGAAATGTTCTCTATATCTTTTTCAATATCAGGCTGACTCAAGGGGAAAATGTACATATCAAAATGCTTGAATAACCTTCTTTTATATCTCATGTAGAGATTCATCATGAATGTGGTTTTCCCCATTCCTGAATCAGCAAGAATGATATAGTATTTATGCTTGTTGCGATCATTGGAAAATGTCCTCAGGAAAAATGGGATTAGCTTTTGCCTAGCCACACTGGCCTGCGAGAAGTAGGGCTCTTCCTCATAAGATGGGGGGATATTTTGAAACTTGGTATGGACATAGAAACGATAAGCATCTCTAAATTCATAAGGTTGATAATAAGGGTTCTGTCTTTGAGTAACCCTTTTATATGAATACCAAGCACGGACTTTCTTAAATAGCGGAATTAGCACAGAAGTACCTAGAATCAATAATGAATAGAATATAATAGTCAGGGTAGATTCACTTACCTCTAAATCAAATGTTTCATTTAGGAAAGTGAGAATATGTTTCTTGGCAGAGTCAAATAGTTTTTCCACGTCACCTATTTTGACATGAAGATAAATTATCCAGGTGAAACCGCTTTTAAATATTCCTATTACAAATGGTATTAGGCAGATAGAAATGGTGAGCTAGAAGTGCATTTCAAAAAGCGATTTTCCCTATGGATGGATTGGAAGGCTGCGTTAAGATAAGGCTAGTTTTAAGGAAAGGCAATACCCCATCCTCCCTCCACAACCTTGTCCTATCCATGAATTCAAAAAATACGGCTATGTTTCCCAAAAAGACCGCCATCTTTTCTCAAAAGATGGTTATGTTTTCCAAAAACATGGCCATGAAATAAAAAAAGGTGGTTATGATTTACCTAATCGATGGTTATGGCTTCACAGAATTCAATGATCAGCACTCAGGTCAACTCGGAGGTCTTTGCTATTGATGTTTTTAGCCCAGGAATAGCTTTGGTATGAATCAGAAAGGAAGGGCCATCTTGCCACACTTAATGTAACGATCTCCTCTAACGCTATCCGAGGTGGAGCCTTTTGATCAAGAGGATGAATACCCCATATCCGACTTTATCTTAATTTTCCGCTTATCTAGTTTGCTGAAAAACAAAGTAAACAGTTGTAAATACCGTTGATATTCCTAGGGCTACCCATACAATGTTGTCTAATTGCTTGAGCCCATTATTCACCTCAAAAGCAGCACTTGCCATAATGCTTATAATCGATATGAGAAAAATGGGAATAAAGACTAATCCTAATGTTTTTAGAAAAACTAATCTTGACTTCTTTTCGTGAATTAATATATGTACAGCGGTAATAACAATCAGTATTCCAAGCATTAAATCAATAATTAAATTATTAAAACAATATAGTTTTTAATCACAATGTGATGATTTAATAAGTGGATTAGCTATTCCTCCGTACAGAAGGATTCCATGACTATCGACTTGTGATGTTAGTTTTCCGGTGATCATTGATTATTATTTTTCAATTTCATTGACTCAGCAAACAATGCTTCAAACATTTATCGAAACTAACTTCTACCAATCAATCATACTTCCTTAAAATAAATAGCATTGGGGGTTACATATTTCACTTCAACATCTAACTCAAATTTTTCCACATCCAAGTGGATCATTTTGTTACTTGACTTACCACTAAAACTTTCCACTAAACAAACTTTTGGTTCTTCAATTCCAAGTAGATGAACCACATGATATTGACCATGTTTATTTCCTCTATACTGAGCCTTGAACCGTTTTCCTTTTTGAATCAATTCAATATTCTCAGCTATTAATGGATTCTCTAATACCTTTTGTTCCTTGAATCCCAGCTGTTTCACCATAATATCCGATTCTAGTTGATATTGTATAAACTCAAAGAAATTGTCATCTACATCACGGTAAAAGATCAATGTATCTGAAATATTAATTGGGCCTTCCGGAAGAAAATAATCTTTCAAAAACTCATTCCCCTCCTTTGTTAGCTTTTTAAACGAAATAATAGATCCTGATTGAATCTTCTTGATCTTCCTTATCACGGCTGGGCACCAGTCATGACCAACCCAAGCTGGAACAAAATCTACTCGCATTACCTTGTAAGCGGAAGGTAAAAGACCTGAATCAGTACACGGGTGCTTTGGCCAAGGTGGCCCAAGTTCATCAAAATACACCCTTCCCCCGACTTGAGATTGATAGAAAAATACTCTTCGGCCGCAAACTGGACAAATGGCGTTTGGATTAACATATGATGAATATGAATTTTTATCCGTCCACAAGGATAAAAATTTCAGTGTATCACCATAGGATGGTTGAAGCACAATTTTATTATGCCCAAATCCTAAGTGTCCATCTCCACCCCAACCACAGGTGCATCCTGGTGGATGATTCCATGCGTTACACATAATGACTAAATTGTTGGATGATCAAAGTTATTCTTCTCTTCGAATTAAGTTAATCAAAATACCAATATACACTTCCTACCACGAGCATGGCACTGGATGTCATCGGCTCAGAATCAGGTGATCCATGTGAAGGCCTCCCCTCACAAAAAAACCTCCACACATTTTGTGTGAAGGTTTTTGGCACCGATCAGGTACGTTCATTAACAGATTGGCTTTCTGGTTAGCTCACCTTCTCCGCAGTGTAACCTGCCTTTTCTACCACAGCGATCACCTCCGCTTCAGAAGCACCGGCTGTTTCTACGGTCAGGATTTTGTTCGGATTCAAGATATCTACCTCCCACTTAGCTATGCCTTCGGCAGCATCCAAATGAGGAGTCACATTCGCAAGGCAGCCACTGCACTTGATCGTGGTTTTGAATTTTAATGTACTCATCGTTCTTTTATTTTGATTGTTTTAAACTTGATTCAAAGTTCGCGCTATCGGAGCGCGCTTATATTACACTTTTACCGCTTTGGGTTGCATCATTTCATCCATACTGTAGCACTAGCTTTTCGGATTGAGGAAAGCCAGAACACAGCAATACATACCCCCGCTCCACCTCATCATCCGGCAGGGCGTAGTTTGTTTTCATATTCAGTTGGCCGGATACCAACCTCACCTTACAAGCTCCACACATGGATTCTTTGCAGGAATGTGGCAGTCGGATCCCGGCATCCAGCGCCGACTTCAATACCGACTGGTTGCTCTCAGCCTTAAAAGTGATCGGCTCACCATTCAAATCTTTGATCTCCACCTGCGTATAGGCCTCTGGTTTGTCATCCCGGTTTTCAATGCCTGGCATCCCTGAGAAGGCCTCCATTTTGATCTGGTCTGCAGACAGGCCAAGGATGGTTAAAGACTCTACCGAAAGATTCATGAGCGCTTCTGGTCCACAGATGAACACCTCGGGGGTTTCCTTCCAATAGGCATCCACATACTTTTGAAAATCAAAACGGTTGAGCTTGCGGAAGAAGGTGTTTTCCTGCTTCTCCAGGCCCGCATCCTCTGCAGACAGGAAGTGCCTCACCTCCAGTCTTCCGGTGTACTTTCGTTCCAGATGATCGAGCTCTTTCTTAAATATGATCGATTCTGAGCTTCGGTTGGCATAGAGCAGAGTGACCCGGCTTTCGGGTTCCTGCGCCAATATGGATTTCATCATGGCATACAGGGGCGTGATACCACTGCCTCCGGCCACCATCAGCACCCTTCTTGCCACTCCAAAGGTGGTGGTAAACCGGCCATTGGGCGGGCTCACCGATACCTCATCGCCTGCACGGAGTTGCTCCCCAATGAAATTGGAAGCCAGTCCACCCGCTACCTTTTTGATGGTAACGGATGGCGGCTCGCCAATAAACGAAGAAGAGGAAAATGAATATTGTCTTACTACTTCCTGACCATTGATCTGCAGGAAAAAATTCAAAAACTGACCAGGGAGATACTGCGCGATCGAAGGAGCATTTTCCAGCACCAGGGTAAATGCTTCCCTGGTTTCCTGAATGATCCTTTCAATTTTGACTCGTGTTTTCATCGCCTTTGAATTTAAATTTTAGATGCTTTCAGTCTAAGGCTATTGGCCACTACGGACACCGAGCTAAAGGCCATGGCGGCCCCGGCAATCATGGGATCCAATAAGAAACCATTGAATGGATACAAGACCCCAGCCGCAACCGGAATACCTATCAGGTTGTAGATAAACGCCCAGAAAAGGTTCTGACGAATACCCATGACGGTCTTGCTGGAGAGGTTGAGTGCTTTGGGAATGGACATCAGATCGGAAGTGATCAGGGTCATTTTGGCCACATCCATGGCAATGTCGGAGCCTTTGCCCATGGCAATACTGACATCCGCCTGCGCAAGGGCATGGGAGTCGTTGATACCATCACCCACCATGGCCACCACTTTGCCCCGGGCCTGAAGTGCTTTCACGAAATCTGCTTTGTCCGAAGGCATCACTTCCGCTTTGAAATGCTGCAGCCCAACCTGCTCTGCCACGGCTGCAGCGGTTTGATGATTATCGCCTGTAAGCATATAGACCTCCACACCCCGATGCTGCAATGTCTGGATAGCTTGTCTGGAGCTGGCCTTCACCTGGTCTGCAATGGCCAGTACTGCCAGCACCTGCTCTTCATCCGCAAAATAAATGACCGTTTTGGCGTCTTGCTGTAGTCGGCCAGCCGCCTGAGTGAGCGGAAGGCTGATGCTGATGTGATGTTCATCTATCAGTTTTCGGTTTCCTACAAGGTACAAGACCTCTCCGGACACCGCGCTGGCACCCCGGCCCGTGATGCTTTCAAAGGCCTCTATCTCCGCTGGCTGAATGTTATCGGCCTTCAGCTTATTTACCACGGCTTCCGCCAGTGGATGCTCGGAGACAGCCTCCAGACCTAGCAAAATCTGCATGGATCGATCCACGTTGCTTTCGCTGGTTCCCCAAATCATGTCGGTGACTACTGGTCTGCCTTCTGTGATGGTCCCTGTTTTGTCCAGGATCACAGCGTTTACTTTGTGAGCGAGTTCCAGGCTTTCGGCGTCCTTGATAAGGATGTTATGCTCTGCACCCTTGCCCACACCTACCATGATGGCCGTGGGAGTGGCCAGTCCAAGCGCACAAGGACAGGCGATGACCAACACCGCCACAGACGTCAGCAGGGCATGTGTAAAAGCATCATCTCCACCCACAATCATCCAGGTAATGAAGGTGATGATGGAAATACCCATCACAATGGGTACAAAAATGCCTGCGATTTTATCGACCAGCTTCTGTACAGGAGCTTTGCTGCCCTGGGCTTCCTGTACCATCTTGATGATTTGCGAGAGCAGGGTCTCACCGCCTACTTTCTCAGCTCTGAACTGAAATGAACTTTTTTGGTTGATGGTGCCGGCAAACACCTTGTCGCCCTTCGCTTTGGAAACGGCGATGGGTTCACCTGTGATCATACTCTCATCCACAAAAGATTCACCCCCGATCACTTCGCCATCTACCGGAATTTTCTCACCTGGCCTGACTATGATGGTATAGCCCACCTGAACCGATGAAATGGGAATCTCTACTTCCTCCCCTTCAATCAAAGCCTTCAGGGTTTTCGGCTGAAGTCCCATGAGCTTTTTGATGGCGGATGAAGTATTGGATTTTGCTTTTTCCTCAAGAAGCTTACCCAACGAAATAAAAGTGATGATCACCACCGCCGCTTCATAGTACACATGCGGGTGGATGCCCCTACTATGCCAAAACTCTGGGAACAGGGTATTGAACAAGCTGTAAATAAAGGCTATTCCTGTACTCAGAGCCACCAAAGTATCCATGTTGGCTTTTCCATGTCTGGCTTGCTTAAATGCATTGATGAAGAAGGTTCTCCCAAACCAAAAAAGGATGGGTATGGTGAGCGCCAGTGAGATCCACCTTCCCTCGGTCCATTCCATAAAGAACATCCCAATGATGAACACAGGAAGTGTGAGCAGGGCAGACCAGATGGTTCGTTTTTTCACGTCCTGATAATGCTTCTGCTGAAGCTCCTGCTGCATTGCTGAAGGATCGTCCTCCCCCACAATGAGGTCATAACCGATGGATTGGACCGCCTGACGCAGGGTTTCCTGAGTGATTGAATCTTCATACTCCACCAAAACCGAATTAGTAGCGAAGTTGACACTCGCTTTTTTCACACCCGGAGTGTGACTGATCATGGACTCCACACTGGAGGCACATGCTGCACAGGTCATCCCGGTCACCGGAAAGCTTTCCTTGATGACCTGATGAGATGTCGCGGATGATTTTTCTATTACCGTTTCCATTTTATATTGTTTTTACTCTGCAAAATTATTCAGCCGGGGTAGTGCGATTGTTATACAATTCCGGCTATGGGTTACACCTTTTCATTGGAGTGATCCGGCACTATCAGGCCCTTACTCCTCTGAATCTGCTTGAAATGAGAAGGATTGAGGCCGGTCACCTTTTTGAATTGGGCAGAAAGGTGATGAGCACTGCTGTATCCTCTTTCGTAAGCGATCTGTGAGAGGGACTTGCCGGTGTACACAAGGGATTCCTTGACTACCTCTATCCGCTTTTCGATGTGATACTTTTCAATGGACTTCCCTTCCATTTGTGAGAACAGCTCACTGAGTGTGTCGTAGTTCTGCATGAAATGCCGGGACAGACTTTCGGAGAGGGTAACACCCTGCTCACGGCCACTTCCTGCTGCTATCCACTGGTGAATGAATTCGCGGATTTCAAGAAATCTGGTCTCCCTCTTATCAGAAACCAGCTCAAACCCCAGCCCTGAGAGGATGGACCGAACTGTTGTTTTCTGCGGATCGTCTATAGGCTTGCAGAAGGTGACCTTCCCCAGGGAAATATCCCTGACAAACATTCCTGCCTTTTGCAGGCTTTCCCGGATAGTGAAAATGCAGCGACTGCAAACCATCCCTTTGATATTGACCTGAGTGCTTTCCATCGTTCCAATTTTTAATCAAAATTGGGAACAATCTGCATTGGATGCATTACACAATCACCCGGAAGGCTTACATGATTATATGATCTGATCCAGCGGCTTCCTGGATTGGGTCTGTTGAATACTTTTCTTGAATTCGGTGGGTGACAACCCGATGATCTTTTTGAATTGATTGGACAGGTGCGCCACGCTGCTGAAACCCATCTTGTAGGCAATTTCTTTCACTGACAGCTCGTCGTAAAATAGAAACTCCTTCACTTTTTCCATCTTTTGGCGAATGATGTACTGCTCCAGCGTGATCCCTGCCATGCCTGAAAACAGGCTACTGAGATAGTTGTAGTCGTAATGGAGCTGGTCCGACAGGTAAGCCGACCACTGAATGTGGGTATCGTAGGGATCACGATGATGAATGGTGTCAATCACCAGGGTCTTGATCTTCTCCAGCAACTGCACTTTACGATCGTCGATTCGCTCAAAACCATTTTTGGCCAGTAGGTCATCCAATTGCTTCAACTCATCTCCTGACAGCTCTTTTTTGAGTTTCACTTCCCCCAAATCAACAGATATAGGCTCTACCCCGATTTGCTCAAAAGCCTGCCTGACCACCATGACGCAGCGGGGGCAAACCATGTTTTTGATATGTAGCTGAGGGATTTCCAAGGTCATTCCAAATTGCATAGTTAAGGTAAGAAAATAGATGGAGGAATGCTATGAAGACTGCTAACTTCATCGTAACAACTAAAACCTTCCATCATTTTCACAAATCTATGGATTAAAGCAGTTGAGTGATGAAGTGATTTACCAGTCCGAATAATGAGCTGATCACTATCCAGGTGATCATGTTCAGTTTAAATCGGTACATCGCCACAAATGAAACCACCACCCATCCTAAAATCGGGTAGTCAATTCCTCCTAAAGTCATTTCTTCAGGAAACACTATGGCCTTACCCAGATAAATGGTCAGGTTAAGGATCACTCCTACCACTGCTGCTGTCACCAGTGTCAAGGCTTGTTTGATCTTTTCATTTTCGCGTGTTTTTTCAATAATGGGTGCCCCTGCAAAGACGAAAAGGAAACATGGAACAAATGTGTAAAAAGTCGTAGCAACCAACCCTAATGCCCCCATCAACACAGAGCCGTCATAGTGGTTGTATCCCGCCATAAAACCAACAAATACCAACACCATAACCAATGGTCCGGGCGTGGTTTCACCAAGTGCCAGGCCATCAATCATTTGGAGTTCGGTCAGCCAATTGAGTTGCTCCACACTTACCTGTGCTACATAGGGCAATACTGCATAAGCTCCACCAAATGTGACGAATGCGGCCTGTGTGAAAAAGAGTGAAAGCTGCTTCCAGAAGGAAAAATCACTACTGAACAGATAAAATAGTCCGATGGGAATCACCCAAAGCAAAGCCGCTGCGAACACCTGCCTAACCAACCTTCCAACTTTAAAACCGGCATCAGGCAAAAAATGATTGCGGTTGATAAAGTACTGCTCCTCATCCTTTGTCAGTTGCTCTTGTGCAGAAGTGGTCTGCTTAAACAGCGATGGAAGCATTTTGCGTACCACAAAAGACAACAGCAAAGCTCCAATGATGATATATGGAAAGGGAGTATTAAAAAAGAACATTAGCACAAAGGCCATTCCTGCCAGTAGAAAGTGAAAGGTGGTATGCAATGATTTAGTGCCGATTTTTATCAGCGCCAGAATGACAATGGCCATTACCGCCGGCTTCAATCCACTAAACATGGCATATACCCAGGGGATATTGCCATAAGTAGCATATAAAGCCGATAGTCCACATAAGATGAACATGGAAGGAAGCACAAAAAACACACCCGCTACGAGGCCCCCTTTAGTCCCGTGCAGCAGCCAACCTGTGTAGGTAGCAAGTTGCTGAGCTTCAGGTCCAGGCAATATCATGGTATAATTTAGCGCATGGAGAAAACGACTTTCAGAAATCCATTTCTTCTTTTCAACCAGAAATTCGTGCATGATGGCAATCTGACCTGCCGGGCCACCAAAGCTGATAAATCCAAGCTTCAACCAGAACCAGCATGCTTCTTTAAACGACGGTTTTTTTAGATGATCCATTGATAATTGATTATGGCTATTTACTCTCTATAACCACGTCCTTATTGTTTTATCTGGCCAATGTTAATAAACAGTGTTGAATCGGGGGTTAGATATGGAGCATTTCACAATGGAAAAAAGAAATCTCTTTCTCTGCGACAAAATTGTGCAAGCAATAGCCGCAATTGTATAAAGTGTACGATCTGGGGTCGTCAGAATTTTGTGAAAATAAATTTCACAACTATGTCAAATTCAATGTCATTAAACACAAGCTCGCTCTACGAGAAACGTTGGGCAGCTTTAGCGGTTCTGTGTACCGCACAGTTTATGGTAATCATGGATACCTCCATCATCGGGGTGGCCTTGCCTGCCATACAAAGTGCGCTGAACTACACCCCATCAGGACTACAATGGATCTTCAATGCCTATGTGATCGTGCTGGGCGGGATGCTGCTTCTTGGCGGAAAACTCTCCGACCTGTATGGCTCCAAGAATGTATTTCTATGGGGTTTTGGAGTGCTCACACTCGCATCATTACTCACCGGCATGGCCTGGTCTGAAACCTCCATGAATGTGGGAAGAGCATTACAAGGACTAGGATCGGCCCTCATTGCTCCTGCTGCACTTAACTTGCTCATGAGCATTTTCACGGATCCCAAGGAACTGGGCAAGGCCTTTGGTTTCTGGGGAGCAGCCGCTGCAGCCGGTGGTTCTGCAGGCGTATTCCTCGGCGGTGTACTTACAGAGTATATGTCCTGGAGATGGGTCTTTTTCATCAACATCCCCCTGGGAATACTGGTGATGCTATTGGGTGTTTCACTGCTCACGAATGGAAGCAAGCTACGAGGCAAAATTGACTATTTAAGTGCCCTGCTCGTAACCGCCGCTACCATGCTGATAGTATACACGCTTGTCATGGTAGAGCAAAATGGATGGACTTCTTTAACAACCATTGGTCTGTTTGCCATTGCACTGGCACTACTGATCTTATTCATTGTGATCCAAAAGCGCTCCAAATCTCCACTGCTTCCGTTGAGCATTTTCAAAGCACCGAATTTGTCTGCGGCCAATCTGGTGATGGCGCTAATGGCGGGAGCCTGGATTCCCATGTGGTTTTATCTGAACTTATACCTCCAGCAAACCCTTGGCTACACCGCCTTTTGGTCTGGAGTGGCGCTACTCCCGATGACCATTGCCATCATGATCCTGATGGTGGGTGTGAGTGGCAAAATGATTGAACGGTTCGGAATGAAGAACAACCTGGTGGCTGGGCTAAGTGTGCTTACGGCATCACTGGTGTGGTTCTCGACTGTCTCTGTGGACGGAAATTTCCTTGTGGATGTATTGGGTGCCTCTTTACTGGGCGCTGTTGGGATGTCGCTGGCGTACATTCCGGGAACCATGGCCGCCATGTCGGGTGCCAAACCTGAAGAAACCGGATTAGCCTCCGGCTTGGTTAACACTACTTATCAGGTGGGTTCCGCTATTGGTTTGGCCATCGTGGTGGCGGTAGCCATTGCCATCACCAATGGACTGGCACCGGACGGAGAAGTAACTACTGAGTCATTAACTGCGGGTTTTCAGGGTGCGTTCCGCACGGCTGCCGTCATCGGTGTGCTTGGAACCCTGGTGGCCCTGGTTGGGATCAAATCAGGGAAGTAAAGTTTCTTAAACAAGCCAAAGGACTGTGCATTGAAGCACAGGCCTTTGGTCTTTGGCGTTCTTTAGCAATTGCAAGTTCCATTTTGCACCGGTGGGCACTTCTCACTCCCATAACTGCAGTACACACAACAGTCGCCTTCTTTGGGTTTCAATACCTCATGACAGTTTTCACATTCATAGAAATATTGACATGCATCTGTTGGCATGGTTTCTTCTTTCTGATGTCCGCATTTCGGACAGGTAATGGTTGATTTTAACTCTGCTGCTTTCTCCATTTTATTGATCTTTTGGCTTTTCAATTACCGTATATCCTGTTTGATTGATGGCCTCTATGATGGTCTTTTCTTCCAGTCTTGAGGGCAAATACTCAATGGTGGCAGAGCCTTCAGTGTAGATGGCATCTACAGACTTTATCCCCGGGAGTGATCGAACCTCATGCTCAATGTGCGCCTCACATCCGGCACAAGTCATTCCTTTTACATCGAGTACAATCTTGTGTGTTTTCGTTGTGTCTTGTGAAAGGATAACTGAAGTATTTGGACTTGAGCCATTAGAGTAAAACATGCGCGAATAGCTTGGAAAAGCAAGCATCAAAGCGGCAAACGCAGTAACTATTCCGAGGAACTTTTTGGATTGCCAAAAAGACGGCTTTTCATCTGTTTCACAGGCGCATTCAATTTTTTCTTTGGTTCGTGGTTTAAGTTTCTGATACCAGGCGAATCCTAATACGCCAATTGTCAGTGCGATTAAATAAGGTCTGAAGGGTTCCATCCAGGAGAATGTGGCTGCTATGCCACCAATACCAGCCAGCAATGAAAATACAGGTGTGATACAACACAGCGAGGCTACAATTGCTGCAAACAATCCAGCGCCCGCACTTTTTGAGGACAAACTTGTCTGCCGTGAGGCATGGTTTGTAGTGCTCATGATGTTAATTCTTTTTGATTTTGAATCGATAAGCTTTCCAGTACGGGTTTAATAATTTCCAGATTAGCCTCTACCAGTGAATAGAAGACCGTCTGACCAACCTTCTTATCTTTTACGAGCCCACCGTCTTTCAATTTTCGTAGGTGCTGAGAAACCCCGCCCACAGAGATATCCAGGATATCACTAAGATCACAGGGACACATTTCACCTTCTTTATGAAGCAGAAAAAGGATCTTCAGCCGTGCTGCATTTCCCGCCAAATTGAAAATTTTAGTAGTTAAATCCAGTTGTTCTTCCAGACGACTAAGGGTTTCCTTACACTCCTTTATTTGCACTGGATCTGCAAGTACTCTGATACATGTATTGCTCATCTTTTAATATTTTAGTAATTACTAAAACGTGAGAGCAAAAGAAAGGTTCAGTATTTTAGTGAATACTAAAATTTAACGAGCCTTATGCGCTGTTTTTCTCCAGCATACCAAGCAGAAGACTGATATCATTAATAAAAGCCCTCTGATGATGGGGATGTAGAGAGGAGGAGGCGGGCCCCCTCTCTGTATTGTTTAAAGCTTACCTTCTACCCTGCCGCACTTCAGCATCTTATCCCCAAAATATGGATTTCTGATTTCCTCAGACATACTCAGCCAGTTAGCGCCCGTGCCAAATGCCATTGGGCAATACTGGACATAAATCCCATCATTAGCGCCATTTGCTTTAAGCATAACAATGAGGCTGTCGCTGGCCTTTTTAAATGCTGTCCGCTGGGTTTCCACATCTTCACTGGTAGCAATGACCTCTGCGGCCTTAATAATGTCCGTATTCCAGTTTTCAGAAGCTGCCGACTTAGCTAATTTTCCTGCGGCATTTTTGGCCTGATCTCTGTCGGTTTTTACCAGAGCATCTTTCAATATCATATAATCGGAGAGCGCACTGGATTGTGCCACAAGAACCTCCTCCAGCTCTGGAACAGCTGATACTTGTGACTCATTTTGTCTTTCATTGTTAGGATTGGAACATGCCATCAGCAAGGACACCAACCCAAGAGATAAGATGTATTTTTTCATTTTTACAAAATTTATATGGTTCATAATTATTAAAGTTCTTCTTCTACATTCCCGCAGGAGAGCATGGCATCACCGAGATAGGGATTTAAAATCTTTTCAGAATCACTGAGCCAATAGGCTCCTCTATTGTTCATGGCCATGGGGCAGAACTGACGGAAGCCACTGGTTTCAATCTTGAATTTCTTAATCGTATGATAAAGCTGGTCACTCAGAGGAGAAAGCATCATTCTCATGGTTTCCAACTCGCTCCCTTTTTGAATGGCATTGGCAGCTGCCTTTAGCACAGTCAAATCCGCCATCCACTCCATATGGGCTTCGCCTTTTACCAGTTTCATATCCACTTTACCCAGTGATTCCAATAATGCTTTGGCCGTGGAGCTAGCCCTATCCGGATCTGCAGCAATCAATGCATCTTTTACCGGCAGATAACTTTCAAACACTGACTTGATCTGGTTTTGGAAGGCCTTATCGGATTCATACTCCTTGTCTGAAACATTGATTTCAGAGTGGTTCATTTCCTTCGATTCTGGAGTAGTGCCGTGATTGTGCCCAGTCATGGCAGCTCCACCTTCCGGTGACATCATGCTGGGTTTGCCAGCCAACTGAGCTGCAGCATCCACGCTGAATGTGCCGTTTACAACAATCTCTTCACCTGCTTCCAACCCTTCTTTCACCACATAACTTTCTCCGAGAGATGGCCCGAGTGTTACCGTGCGCATACGGAAAGATATGCTTTGATCACTGGCAGTTTTCACATAGACCACAGACTTTTTACCTGTCCACATCACAGCAGATTTGGGTACAATGAGCCCTTCTTTATTGGCGTGACTTGTCACACTCAGCACTCCTGAAGCAAACATTTCAGGCTTTAGTTGATAACCCGGATTATTCATCTCTACTCGTAGTTTGGATACGCGAGTCTTCGGATTGATGACAGGATCTATGTAGGAGATTTTACCCGTGAATTGTTCACCAGGAAGTGAACTAATCGTAAATGAAACCGAAGCCCCTTCCCTGATCCAGGCCAGGTCAGATTCATAAGCATCAAACAACACCCATACATTTGACAGATCGGCGATCATGTAGATAGGTGCTCCCTGCTTGATGTAATCCCCAAGCATGACCAGCTTTTCCTTTACATAACCCGATCGCTCAGATCGGATGGGCAGGGTCTCTAGTGGTTTGCCATTAGCCAAAATCTGGTCGATTTGTGCATTCGTGAGCTTCCAGTTTGTAAGCTTCCTCTTGGCTGCAGCGAAGAGCTCAGGCTGCTTGTCTTTGATCTTTTGAGTCTCAAATAACTCCTGCTGAGCGGTAACTAACTCAGGTGAGTAGATAGTGGAAATCTCCTGGCCTTTTTGAACAAAATCTCCAGAGAAATTCACGTTCAATGTTTCCACCCGACCGGGAATGTGAGAGGCCTGGGTATAAACCAGTTTCTCATTCTCCATCACCTTCCCGTTTAGCCGAATCGTTTTGGTAATTTCACCAGCCCCCACTTTTTGGGTAACCACATTGGCCAACTTCAACGCAGTTGGAGACATGTGAATAGCCATCGGATCGTCCATGCCCAAATCTGATTCAAGAGGAATCAGATCCATACCGCAAATGGGACAAGAGCCGGGTTCGTTCTTGCGGATTTGCGGGTGCATGGAGCAAGTCCAAACGCCATTTTCGTCAGCTACATGTTCGTGATCTTCGCTCATTTCTGAGGCGGGTGTTGAAGGCTTTAACATCCATCCGATCAAACCACCAATGATCAAGGTAAGGCCAATCAGCACATATTTATTTTGAAGTAACTTTTTCATTTCAGTAATATTTTATTGAGTACCGCCCAGGATATAATCCAAATTAGCGAGGGCTATGAATAGCTTCGTTTTTGATTTAATTTCTAGTTTCTGATAGTTGAGTAGTTGCATCTGAATGCGCAGCAGCTCTACCAGGTCTTTTCCTGAATTGCCGAACTCCGAAACCAAGAGTGACTGAATTCGCTGTGTCTCTTCAATTTGTATTTCATAGAGATTCAGCATTTCAATTTCACGCATCACATCATATTTCACGTTTTCAAAGGAGGCATTCAATTCATTTCTCGTGGATTGCGCCATGAGTTCAATGCTCTCTGTCTGAAGCTTATTCTCCTTCAAAGCAGCCTTATATTTCCTGCGGTACAGCGGAAGGGAAACAGTAATCATCGGCATGATGGCATCTTGTCCGTTTCCTGGAACATTCATACCTGCCTGTCCGGCCGCCAAGTCTGTTCTTTCCGCCACGATGATGTAATCCAATCCCACACCCAACTTTGGCATGGACTGTTTTTCGATTGCCATATACTGCTTTTCCTTAGACTGCTTTTTCAGTGTAATTTCCTTCAATAACGGGTGGTCGTTCCAATTTACCTGCTCAGAGTAGACGGGCACACTCACAGAATCAAATGGAGAAGTAAAAACCTCCATTGAGTCTGGCCGATTGAGGAGCTGATTGAAGGAAGCTGTCAAAGGTCTTTTCATTCCTTCAAGGAGTATGATTTCGGTTTCCATATCCTGAATCATGAGATCAACCCTGAGAACATCTGCCAGGCTGGTTTTACCATTCTCGTATTTTGAAGTGGCCAGGGTCTTCCATGATTTCAGGATATCCAGGTTCCCTCGTTGAATCGATAAGACATCCTCCAGCTCTACCAATGGGTAGTACGCTCTGGAAACCTGGAACCATAGTTTATTTTGTTCATCAATGTATCGTTCGAAAGCAGCATCAGCTATAAGAGCTGTTGCTTCCCCCTGCACCTTCAAAGTCCCGAACCACGGAAACATTTGAGAGAGTGTAAACCTGGCCATCTGTCTCCCAACCCGTGTCTCGGTCATCCGACCAAATGCACTTACTGACAGTGTAGGATCTGGAAAACCTTTCACTTGAGTCACGCGCTGCAGGGCCGCCTCAAACTCCTTGTATTTGGACTGAAGCATGGGATTGTTTTCCGATGCCTCCTGTTGGTATTCCTGAAGCGTTTGTGCGCTAACAAGCGAACCCAATAATAAGAATACTATAGTTAGATATCTCATCTCAATTTCCTGTTTTGGTTGTTAATCACCGTTTCTCGCCAGAAAGCCTGAAGGATCGGCACCACGAACATGGTCATGATCTGAATGGCCATTCCACCAAAGGTCGGGATGGCCATTGGCACCATAATGTCGGATCCTTTACCTGTTGATGACAGTACCGGAAGCAAGGCGATTATTGCCACCGCGGCAGTCATCATCGCAGGGCGTACTCGTTTTTTACCGGCTTCAAGTACCGCTGCTCTTACCTCAGGTATGGTACCTGGCTTCCGTTCCTCAAATACCTGATGGATGTACGTTCCCATGATCACTCCATCGTCTGTGGCGATTCCAAAAAGTGCTATGAAGCCTACCCAAACCGCTACACTCAGATTAATGGGGTGCATCTGAAATAGCTCTCGCATGTTGGTGTCTGAAATGGAGAAATCCAGGAACCAATCCTGACCGTACAGCCAGAGCATGATAAAACCTCCTGCAAATGCCACAAATACGCCTGAGAAATGGATTGATGAGGCAATGACCGTCTTGAACTGGAAGTAGAGCAGTAGGAAGATGACAATCAAACTGATTGGTATCACAATAGATAGCCGCTTGATGGCGCGCACCTGATTTTCGTAGGTTCCTGAGAATTTGTAGCTAATTCCGGCCGGAACAATCAATTCACCTGAATCAATTTTACCCAGAATAGCCTCTTGAGAGGCCTTTACCACATCCACCTCCGCAAAACCTGCTCGTTTATCAAACAGCACATAGCCAACCAGAAACGTCTCCTCACTACGAATCATTTGTGGTCCTCTGACATATTCAAAATCCACCAGCTGCTTCATGGGGATTTGAGCACCAGTAGGTGTGGGGATCAGAATGTTGCCAAGTGATTCGGGATCATCACGTAACTCCCGTGGGTATCTCACCCTTACAGGAAAACGCTCACGCCCTTCCACTGTAGAGGTGATTTTCATGCCCCCTATTGCCGTTTCGATAGTCTGCTGTACATCCTCAATGCTAAGTCCGTATCGGGCGATTTCATTCCTATTGATATTTAAGTGCAGATAAGGCTTGCCCACAATTCGATCAGCAAACACCGCTTCTGATTTTACGGAATGAACGTCTTTAAGAATGTTCTCAAGTTGGAAACCAAAATCCTGAATGGTCTTTAAGTCAGGACCATACACTTTGATTCCCATGGGTGCTCGCATGCCTGTCTGAAGCATCACCAATCGTGTCTCTATGGGCTGCAATTTTGGAGCTGAAGTCACGCCTGGTATTTTAGTCACCCGGACTATCTCATCCCAGATGTCGTCTGGAGATTTAATTGATTCCCTCCAGTTTCGGAAGTATTGTCCTTTGAGGTCAGGGAGAAGATCAGAAGTGGAGATATTAGCAGCCAGGATTTCCTCATTGGACAACGACTCACCTGATTTTAATATGAAATTTCCTTTCCCATCTACCTTAAATCGCTTGCGATGACCTTCTCCATCAATGACATACTCCGGCTTATAGTTGATAACATTTTCATACATGGAGATAGGTGCAGGATCAAGCGCTGACTCCACTCTGCCAAGCTTTCCCACCACCATTTCCACTTCCGGGATTTGAGCCACTAACATGTCGAGCTGTCCAACCACCCTTCGGTTTTGTTCCATCCCTGCATGAGGCATGGAGGTAGGCATAAGCAGAAAGCTTCCTTCGTTCAATGAAGGCATAAATTCCGATCCGATACCCGGAAAGGTTTTATCCAGCGATTTCCAGGCTTGGGTTTCCTTTATCCCATCCCCTAAGAACCCAAAGGATTTACCAAATCCAATCCAGATGACAACACCCAGCAGAATAGTGAAGAACGGAAGCAACAAGAATTTGCCTTTGTTAACCAGACACCATTTCAGAATGGGCTCATAAAAATGAACGACTGACAATAGTGCTCCCAGGATAATTCCAATGAGCCCCAGTACGAATAGATAGTTCACAGTAAGTGAGGTTTGAACACCTAAAGGCATCCATTCTTCAGCGAGAAAGAAGCTGGCAATAAACAGGGCCAAGGCTATATTGATATACTCAGGGAATTTCTTAAATCGCTCTGGCCATTTGCTTTCCAGCATGTTATTGAAACCAATAAGGCACAGTACCCCAGGAAGCCACATTTGAGTATAGACTACTAGCAGAATACCGGCAGTTATGAAAGTGAAATTCCAGATGTTCCGAACGTTCTTCTTGTCGTATCGTATGCCGAAAATGAAATAAGCCAGCGTGGGCAACACAACAAGCCCAAGAACAAAGGATCCAAGCAGGGCATACGTCTTTGTGAAAGCCAAAGGCTTGAAGAGCTTGCCTTCTGCCGATTCCATAGCGAAAACAGGGACGAAGCTGACAATTGTTGTAGCCAGTGCGGTTGTAATAGCGGATGCTACCTCTTTTGTAGCCTCATAAATGACCCGGAGTAAGTCTTTTCCTTTCACTCCGTGGTTTTCAGGCATTTCCAGATAGCGTATGATATTCTCCACGAAAACAATCCCTACATCCACCATTACCCCAATGGCAATAGCTATTCCTGAAAGAGCGACAACATTAGCGTCCACACCAGTATATCGCATGACTATGAATGTCATCAATACGCCTACAGGTAGCAGGCTCGAAATAATGATCGATGCACGAAGATTGAGTAGCAGCACCAGCACAACGATGATGCTGATCAGCACTTCATGAGATAAGGCTGTTTCCAGCGTACCAATAGTTTCATGGATCAACTGAGTGCGGTCGTAGAATGGAACAATAGTCAGTTGAGATTCTGTACCATCTGTTAATGTTTTCTTCGGCAAGCCGGGAGCAATCTCATTGATCTTGGCCTTTACATTATTGATCACCTCCAAAGGATTGGAACCGTATCGGGCCACCACCACACCTCCAACCACTTCAGCACCTTCCTTATCGAGTGCTCCTCGGCGGGCTGCAGGCCCAAGGGATACTACTGCTACATCCTTGATTCGGATAGGGACATTGTCCTGAACTGACACCACGGCCTTCTCTATGTCGGCCACTGATTTGATATAGCCTAAACCTCTAACCAGGTACTCTGCCTGGTTGATTTCAATCGTTTTGGCACCTACATCACGATTCGACTTGCGAACAGCGTCCATCACCTTCATTAGTGGTATGCCGTAGGCTTTTAAAGCATCTGGATTCACATCGATCTGGTATTCCTGAACGAATCCACCGATTGAAGCAACTTCTGAAACTCCTTCTACCGCATTCAGGCCATACTTCACATAGAAGTCCTGAACCGTTCTGATTTCATGCAAATCCCAGCCGCCGGTAACATTGCCTTCCTTATCACGCCCTTCAATGGTGTACCAAAACACTTGCCCCAAAGCAGTCGCGTCCGGACCCAAGGTGGGTCGAACGTCATCAGGGAGTAGTCCTGAAGGAATCGAATTTAGCTTTTCAAGGATTCGGGAGCGAGACCAATAAAATTCAATTTCTTCATCGAAGATGATATTGATCATTGAAAACCCGAAAATGGAGGAACTTCTGATCGATTTCACTCCTGGGATACCCAATAAATAAGTGGTCATTGGGTAGGAAATCTGATCTTCAATGTCCTGTGGAGAGCGTCCCGGCCATTGGGTAAACACAATCTGCTGATTTTCACCGATATCAGGAATCGCATCCACAGGAACCGGATCCTTTGGGAGAAAACCTGTATTCCAGCTAAAAGGGGAAGTAACAATCCCCCACGCTACCAGCATGATCAGTATGAGTACCGTCACCAAACGGTTCTCAAGGAAATATTTTATGATTTGATTTAGCATACTATGATTTGAAAGACTAGAATAAACATGACAGCCTCAACACTTCATTTGCGCTGGGGACATGAATCAAATCGTCAAATCATATAAGGAAAACCTGATGCAGAACCTGATAGTCCGGACTGCCAAGTTGTGGGGAGGTATCAACCGGAATGGGTTGATCAAAAGTCTCCTCAAATTCTATAGAATAAAGGATAGTCGCTATAGCTATAGCCACGAAGAATTGAGCTGCTTCATTAGAGACTTCCTTGTTTAAAGTCTCATCAACCTCTGCAGAGACATACTGATTCTCACAGCATGGGGATTTAGAGAAGTGTGGAGAGTCATGCTCTGCTTCGGGCATATCCATCATGCCCATACCACAATCCAGGTGCTTTTCTCCAAACATCAATTCACTTACTATCGCACGCCCACCGCAAAAGTGAGTTCCAAAGGTGATACCCAGGTTTCCGAGTAGCAACATGAAGATAAGCGATATGGAAGTGACCTTTTTCAACCTTACAAATATACGGAAAGCTTGAAACAGAGATTTACACAATAAAAGGATAGAGTTACATGATTATAAGAGAATCTCCAGAGGAAGGGAAATAAGACCCCCATAGCTGAGGCTCTCTACGTGAATCACGTATTTTTTAGATTGCGTATATCCCCCTCACAACAGATAACACAGTGTGCTAACTTTACGAAATTCACCAAAAATTCATTCGCCAATGAATAGATTCAACAAAACGGCTGCCATCAGGGTGATAGACATCCTGATCGGCACTATGATTATTCTCACCATTGTGATCACCTTCCTGGAGAAAGGTCCTTCCTGACATATGTTGACGTCCGGCTACTCTTAAGCGCCAAAGAACCTTAATCAGCATCTCAATAAAATAAATATTCCAATTGACCATAAGTCACCTTCATTTTCTTTAATTTATTACAAAAAACGCATTTACTAAATCATGTTTCCCAAGACCGCACACCCAACATCCATTTTGAACCGCTCTTGTTTTAATCTTTAAATTCTGCATAATCGGAATTGAAACGCCTCGCTAAACATAACCTCATTAATTATCTCCAGGGAATCTTTGATCACTCCCTTCATGGTATCGCTATGGTGGATGACACGGGTATTCCGTTTCTTGTCAATGCCAGACTTTGTCAGATTATAGGTTATTCAGAAACCGAGCTTACCTCTATGAGCTTTGGCCAATTCACTCATCCTGAGGACGTGGACAGAGACCTTAAACTTTTTGAACAACTCAGAAAAAATGAAATAGATCATTACTCAATTGAGAAAAGGTACATCTCGAAAGCAGGCCATGTGACACCTGTGAAAATACACGTGACACCTGTAAAAAGTACAAAAGAAGGTCCATGGCATGCCATTGCGCTGATAGAAGATATTTCCATCCAAGAGAAAACAAGTAAAAAAATAAAAGCGGCGAATCAGCGGGCAAAAGACCTGAACAACCTGATGGAGGAGACCTGGGAAATCGCCAAAATTGGCTCCTGGGAGGCGAATCTGGAGACCAAAGAAGTTATTTGGAGTAAGCCCATCTATAAAATCCATGGGGTACCCTTCGGAGAGGCCATTGATATGGATAAGGCATTTGGTTTTTTTCACCCGGACTATAGAGCCGCTGCCCAGGAAATCATAGCTAAATGTATAGAAACGAAAGGCGCCTGGAATGTCGACCTCAAAATAATCGCCAGGGACGGTGCTGAAAAATGGGTAAAAACGATTGGCCAACCTGTTTCCCACAATGATATAATGCTAGGGCTAAGAGGGATCCTCCAGGACATCACGGAGGTGAAAGAAGCCAATATTAAGTTGGCGCTTTATAATTCAACACTCGAAGAAACAGTCAGCGAACGTACCAGACAACTTGAGAATGTCAATAAAGAGCTGGAGGCCTTTGCCTACTCCGTATCACACGATCTGAGGGCGCCACTCAGAGCCATCGACGGGTTCTCCAATGCCCTGACTGAGGACTACCTGGATATTCTTCCAGATACAGCCCAACGCTACCTGACCCGAATTTCTGACAACAGTACCCGAATGGGTAAACTCATTGATTCGCTGCTCAGCTTCAGCAGGCTCTCCCGATCCCAGACATCATTTCAAAGTTTCGGACTGGAGGAAAGAATCGATTCAATTATCCACAGCATTGACCCACCCATACATTGTAAAATCACAAAGGAAAATCTGGGTGATGTCTATGGAGACCGCATGCTCCTTGACCATGTTTTTCAAAACCTACTTTCTAATGCCATCAAATATTCATCCCGGGAAAGTGCCCCCAAAGTTCACATTAAGCAGATCTCTCATCAAGATTCGGATGAAATCATCATTTCCGATAATGGAGTAGGATTTGATATGGCATACTACGACCAACTATTTAGTATTTTTCAAAGACTCCATACCGAAACGGAATTTGAAGGATCAGGAGTAGGTCTCGCACTGTGCCAAAAAATCATATTGAAACACCATGGTAAGATATGGGCTGAAAGTAAAGTCGGAGAAGGCAGCACTTTTTGTGTGTCGCTACCCAAGAAAAGTATTGATAATCAATTATATTAGATAAAGCCATTGCCATGGATATAAGAGAAAATCAATACGATACAGTGGTTCTGGTAGAAGATAACCCTGACGATGCAGAGCTGACCATGAGGTCTCTCAACTCATTGCAACTCGGCAATCAGATCATTTGGCTGAAAGATGGAGCAGAAGCCATTAACTATCTTTTTGGCCAACAACCAGACCAATCACGTAGAGTATCTAACCGACCTAAACTCATCCTACTGGATCTCAAGCTCCCAAAAGTAAATGGTATTGAAGTTTTGAAAAGAATAAAGTCAGATGACCAGATGAAAACTGTGCCCGTGGTGGTAATGACTTCATCTAATGAATCTGTGGACCTAAGGACTTGCTATGAGCTCGGTGTGAACAGCTTCGTCACCAAGCCCATCAATTATCAAGAATTTATAGAAGCCACCAAAAATATTGGCTTATACTGGCTACTGGTCAATCAGGTGCCTAATTAAGCGTCATTACTTCTTAAGTAAATCTGTTATGAAGATCCTTTATTTAGAAGACAACACCAGTGACTATGAGCTACTGGACCTGTCTCTACAGAAAAGTAACCTGGAGTTTACCCTGGACCGTGCTGAAAACAAGGCACAATACCAGAAAGCTCTGGAAACCCATTATGATATTATCATTTCGGATTATAACCTGCAGGGTTTCACAGGTACTGATGCGCTCAAAATGCTGCGTGAAAAAGACCAGTCCATTCCATTCGTGGTGATCTCAGGCACTGTTGGGGAAGAGCAGGCCGTCTCTCTGCTTCACTACGGCGCCAGCGATTTTTTACTGAAGAAGAATGTAAAAAAACTACCCATCATTATCGAAAGAGTACTCAGAAATAAGATGATTGATGACGAGCGCCGAAACTTCCAAAAGGAGCTCATTAATAAAAACCTCATCCTTGATTCACTTTTTAATAGTTTCGAGGACATGGTATTCCTGAAAGATACCAATGGCACTTACCTGAAAGTCAACACCGCTTTTTCACGATTTTTCGGCTTTACCGAAAAGGCTATCCTGGGAATGACAGATGGAAACCTATTCGACAAAAACATTGCTGAAAAGGCACAGGAAACTGACGAGCACGTCCGGAACAACAAACTCTCTATCACCTACGAGATATTATTTACGGGCACAGATGGTGTCAGCAGAATACTGGAAGTGGTGAAATACCCGGTACTGGATGGCAATGAGGTCACCGGAGTGGTAGGCTCCTCCAGAGACATTACCGAACGAAAAATGCTGGAAGAGAAAAATGCCAAAAGCCAGTACATCCTCAACCAGGCCGAGCAGCTCACCTATTCAGGAAGCTTTCAGTACGATTCGGAAGTGGATATACTTAGCTGCTCCCCTCATTTTGTGAAGATGATGGGTATACCTGGAAATATCAACAAAATCTCCCTTATGAAATTTTTGGGTCTGGTTTATAAAGATGATCACAAGATTTTCAATGACGAAATAGACAAAGTGCTGGATAAAAAAGTCACTGTCACCATTGACCACAGATACATCCCTAACGGCTCCAAACAGATAAGATATGGCCGTACCACCATTAGTCCAGACTACAGTACCGGCAATGCCAGCATCTTCTATGGCACCATTGTGGATACTACCTCCGACTATGAAAATGACATGGCGCTGCTCAACATTCAGGAGCTGGAAAGAAGCAACATTGCCAATGAGCTCCATGACAACCTTGGTCAGAAAATGAGCGCTTCAGCACTTTTTCTGGATGGCCTGGTGTCTAAATATCCCGAAGACACTGAGCTCACTAAAGTGGCCAATATGATCAATACCTCCCTCACGCAAATCAGATCCCTCTCCAATACGCTTTCGCTGAGCAGCATCAAGGAGATGGGGTTGGAGGATTCACTGAGACAGCTTCAGGATCAGATTCCTCTCTCCATAGAGTTTGAGCTTCATTACTCTGTAGACGAGAGTTCTATCTCTGAGTTTATCAGTACCCAGACGTTTCGCATCATTCAGGAAGCCATCAATAATATTCAAAAACACAGTGAAGCCAAAAGGATAGAAATAGACATTGCTCAGGCCCAAAGTGTGATTACGCTCAAAATCAGAGACAATGGCAAAGGCTTTGACATCAATGCCGGAGTGAGGGGTAATGGCATTCGAAACATGGAGCAAAGAGTAAAAAAATGCAATGGACTGATCCATATAGATTCAAAAATCAATGAAGGAACCTTTATTGACATTAAACTCCCAATTAAATAACGCCAAAATGAAAACTACCATACTTCTAGTAGATGACCATGATATGATCCGTGACGCCATAAAGTTCTACTTTAAGGATGATCCTGACTATGAAATATGTGAAGAAGCACAAAATGGACTTGAGGCTCTGGAGATACTCAAAACAAAGAAAATAGACATCCTGCTCACTGACATCAATATGCCCGAAATGAACGGCATAGAGCTGATGGAAAGTGTACGGCAAAATCATAAAGAGCTGAAAGTGCTGGTGCTCTCCATGATCAACGAAGCCAGCTATATCAACAAAATGATTGCGTTGGGAGCCTCCGGATATGTCCTAAAAAACACCTCTAAGTCAGAAATGCGCGATGCCCTGAATAAGATCATGAAAGGTGAGGACTACTATGCAGATGCGGTGTACAAAACCATTGTTAATAGCATAGCCCGTAAAGCCCCCAAACAAAGGCTCACCATCGATGTGCCTCTTTCGGAAAGAGAGCGTGAGATCCTCCTGCTGATCGTCAATGAATATACCAATCAGGAAATTGCCGACAAGCTTTTCATCAGCACCCGTACCGTAGAGTCACACAAGCGAAACCTATTGGAAAAGACAGGTTGCAAGAATGTGGCTGGTTTGGTGATGTACGCCGTAGAGCGAAACATCGTTTAGAGTGTCTTTCCAAGACGAATGAGCACAACGTTACATTTTTTAAAAGCCCGATGTATGCGATAAAATCCTGTGTGAATCACGCAGGATTTTGCGTAAATAACCCAATTATTTCTTTGCGTGAGATGCTCTAATCTAAGACTCTCGGTTTTCTGAGCTTTGTTTTATCATTTGGAACTAACCCCAACAGAAAATGAAAAAGCTAGCCGTAATCGCACTCACCATTCTTTTCATCCACACCTTAAGTGCCCAGGACATCACTGCCCGGACATACATAGAAAAAACGGTAGTTGCCAGCAAATTGGGAACTGCCATAGGTTACATCTTCCCTTGCAAGGTAGAGGTGGGAGGATTCTACCAAAAAAATGCCGATTTCATGAATGGCCATGAAATCACCAAGAGATTTTATGAGAAGGAATTTGCAGGAATGTACCTCAACCTGCCACTGAAGCACTACCGAAAAATCAACTTTGATCTGAATATTCGCACGGGAGCTGTGAATGGAAAAAACTTTGTCATCACTCCATCACTCCTCGGATCCTATAGGCCCGTAAAAGCCATCAAAATGGGGGTTGGATTGGGCACGAGAATGTTTCGTCCTACGTTACAAGCCGCTTTATCCATAAGGCTTAGTAAGCTCCATTAGTCATACTCCATATTTCACACCGCCCAAAATTTATATCCACTTAACCAGCAGACAAATTATGAACCTTATCACCAATCCCAAGCACGAAAAGGATGAGAAATTATTCAGCATCAAATTTGTAGAACCCCACAACCTGCTCATTATTAAGGGGTGGTCCATTACACCCGAACTCAACACCTACTATCAGGCTACCCGGGAGGGCATCATACGACACCTGACTATCAATAAAGGGCTGACCATTTATTTCTCCTACGAACTATTGCATTCTGTGACCACAAGGTTTCTTTATAACATCGTCCAAATTCTCAACCAATTTCACGTTCTTGGAAAGCGTGTAAAAATCTATTGGGTTATTGATCAATATAATGAGCAACTGATCGAACTGGGGACGGAGCTCAAAGCACTTAGTCATTTCAGCTTTGACCTGTCTCTTCCAAGCACCACCCTCTCTTCTCTGCTGGACTAACTTCAGCACATCTCTTCTCATTGGCGCTATTATTAACGCCTCACCTCTTTAGCGTAATGATCTCCCTTTGAGGGACATCATATGTACAATATCTCTAAGACCTTCCCTGCCCATTCCAAGGCTCCCAATCAAAACAGTGTAGGTAAATTATCCTGCGCGAAACACACATCTCATTATGTGTATAACCCAATATTCCAATTCAGTGACTCACTCTAACACAGGAGCCCCCCTTGCCCCAACTTTGCTTCATCATTAAATATTTAACCGCTGAACAAATGAAAAAACTAATTACATTCTCAATCGCCCTATTATTAGCCCAGGCTATTTATTCACAAGACATCACTACCAAGTCCTACATTGAGCAAACTCAGGTTGGAAACAAATTGGGAACCGCAATAGGTTACACCTTTCCATGCAAAGTGGAAATAGGTGGCTTCTATCAGAAAACCGCCGACTTCATGAATGCTCAGGAAATCACTGAAAGATTCTACGAAAAAGAATTCACCGGCATGTATGTCAACCTGCCCCTGAAGCACTATGGTAAACTCAATTTTGACCTGAACATCCGGACTGGGGCGGTCAATGGACAAAACTTTGCCATCACACCATCGATACTGGGATCTTACAGTCCCGTCAAAGCCATCAAATTAGGCCTGGGGCTTGGCACCAGAATGTTTCGGCCTACACTACAAGCCTCTATTAGCATCAAAATCAGCAAATTTCAATAAGAACCTCAGTACTCACACTGCTAAAACAAAGAATCATGAACGCTTACTCACTCTCTCCATCAATCAACGAAGTATCCCCCACCACAAATAGCAACCGAAAACTGCTCAGTATTAACTTCCTTGAAAACAAAAGTCTGCTCATCATCAAAGGGTGGTCATTGACACCTGAACTCAGAACGGTCTATTCAGTGATCCTCGAGGAAATCCAAGACCACCTGGCTGTAAACGAAGGCATCACTATCAACTTTGAATATAAAATCTTTAATGCCTTCACGGCACAGTTTCTATTCAAAGCCATCAAAACATTGAATCAAGCCAAAGCTCAGAGCAAGCAAGTCAACGTCAACTGGATTGCGGAAAAATACAACACAGAGATCTACGAAATGGGAATGGACCTTAAGGAACTTTGTGAGTTCGATTTCAATGTGAATCTGAAACATCACACCATTTCCCCCTCTCTCAACTAATTTAAAAAAGTGTCCTCGAAACAGGGCCCTAATCAGCGGTGATTTGGAAAGGCAGCTCTCGGGCTGCCTTTTTGCGTAAAGCCCATCGCTTAGGGTCACACTACCAAGTGTGGTCTACCCCCTATCCCTCCTCTCTAGCACTATTATCTTCAAAAAACATGCATTTCGCCTACCTCATACCACTATAGGTAAATCGTACTGCGCGAAACACGCATCCCGTTGTGTGAATAACTCAATTATCACATTACGTGGGACACTCTAACTATAGAGCTATGAAAGCGTCAACTTTACATCATCATTAAGAAGCTTTTACTCATTACAATTGCAATCACCATGAACACTCTAGCACAAATCCTCCCAGCCACCCAAACCCCAGCCATTGAAGATAAGAAGCTATTGAAGATCAGCTTTATTGAAAAGAAAAATTTTCTAAGCATCAAAGGATGGTCAGTTACACCTGAACTCAAAGTAGTCTATGCTGTACTCCTCGAAGAAATCCAGGATCACCTGGCCTCCTATGAAAGCATCACCATCAACTTTGGCTATAAAATATTTAACCCCTTCACAGCGCAGTTTCTATTCAAAGCCATCAAAACATTGAATCAAGCCAAAGCTCAGGGCAAGCAAGTCAACGTCAATTGGATTGCGGAAAAATACAACACAGAGATCTACGAAATGGGAATGGACCTTAAAGAACTTTGTGAGTTCGATTTCAATGTGAACCTGAAACATCACACCATTTCTCCTTCCCTCAACTAATTCAAAATAGCGCCCTCGAAATGGGCCTTAATCAGCGGTGATTTGAAAAGGCAGCCCTCTCGAGCTGCCTTTTTTCGTAAAGCTCCACCGCTTTGATCACGCTTCCCAAAAACAATCCACCTTCATACCCTCCCCTCAGGGCTATTACCTTCCAAAAATCATGCATTTCGCATACCTCATACCACTATAGGTAAATCGTACTGCGCGAAACACGCATCCCGTTGTGTGAATAACCGAAATATCACATTACGTGGGACACTCTAACATGAGAGGCACGATAAGCTCAACTTTACATCATCATAAAGAACTCAAAACGTACTCACATGAAAAAACTATTTACACTCGCTTTTACGATTTTTTTGGCCCAGGGAATCTATGCTCAGGGAATCACAGCCAAATCCTACATTGAACAAACTCAGGTGGGCATCAAACTAGGTACTGCCATCGGATATATTTTCCCCTGCAATGTGGAAATAGGTGGATTTCACCAAGAGCCTGCCAAATTCATTGACAACCAGGAATTGCCTTATAGATTTTACGAAAAGAAATTCACTGGCATGTACCTTAACCTGCCCTTGAAGCATTATGATTTCATAGGCTTTGACCTGAACATCCGAACAGGTGTTACCAACGGACAAAATTTTGCCATCACACCTACGCTGCAGGGATATGTCAACCCTATTCCGGCGGTCAAATTAGGACTTGGCCTGGGGACCAGAATGTTCCAGCCTACACTACAGGCCTCTATCAGCATTAAAATCAGCAAATTTCAATAAGAACCTTTACTACTTACACAGCTAAACAAAGAACCATGAACGCATACTCACTACACTATCCGCTGCTCCAGGAATTAGAAAACAGAAACCTTAAAGTCGACGGACCACTCAGCATCAACTTCCTTGAGAAACAAAGTCTGCTGATCATCAAAGGGTGGTCACTCAAACCAGAACTGAGAATCTGCTACAGCGTGATACTGGAAGAAATCCAGGATCACCTGGCTGCAAACGAAGGCATCACCATCAACTTTGAATATAAAATCTTCAATGCGTTTACCACACGGTTTCTCTTCCAAACCATCAAGACTCTCAATGCGGCTGTAGCTCAGGGTAAGCATATTACCATCAACTGGATTACTGAGAAATACAACACAGAAATCTATGAAATGGGGATGGACCTTCAGGGATTGTGCGACTTTGACTTTCGGGTAAACCTCGCCAACCTCACCATTTCTCCTTCCATGAACTAATAAAAAAAGAGCCCACTTCTAAAGAAGTGAGCTCCAATCAGCGGTGAATTCTTGAAAAGGCAGCTCCCTTGGAGCTGCCTTGATAGACCTGAAAGTCTATCCGCCTTAGTACTTATATTTCTATTCTTTGATCACCCTTCTGAGCTCCCGCTCATTGCCCACCGTGAGGATCATCGTGTAAATACCCGGAGCCAGCACCACATTTTCTTCCATAACCAATCGCCCGGCAGATTTCTCATACCTGGCGGAAAACACCACTCTTCCACTCAGATCAGACAAACTCAGGTGTACTTCCCCTTGATAAGGACTGGATACATCCAGGGTAAACCGATCAGTAAATGGGTTAGGATAAATCGTCAACTCCTCCTGAAGTACACTGAGCACCACAGACTGACCTGCTAATACCTCGAAGGAAACCACCACTGGAGTCGCCGCCAGATAGTTTTCATTCCCATCCTGATTGGCCGTCACAGTGACTAAACCGGCACCTGTCGCTGTAATCTCATTACCCGAAAGGGTGACAGGCCCGGTGACCGTGTAGGTAATCTCCAGACCGGATGAAGCAGTGGCCGTGAGTGCCACGGGTGCGCTATCTACTGGAATATCATCCATATCTTCAAAAATAATAGACTGGCTGGCCTTGTTAACCGAGAGGACCTGCTGCACATCTGCAGCTGCTAAAAAGTTGCCGTCTCCAGACTGTGCAGCTGAGATGGTCGCTGAACCAGCAGCATGAATGGTGATGGTACTTCCACTCACACTGGCAACAGCCGGATCTGACGATACATAGCTTACCGACAATCCGCTGCTGGCAGAGGCCGTGAGGTCAAAGTCAGCGTCTCCAAAGGTCTTATCCTCCAAAGCTCCAAAAGTGATGGTCTGACTAGCTTTGCCGATGGTTAAGGTCTGAGTGACCGAACCGGCCGCTGTGTAATTTTCATCCCCTACCTGGCTGGCTGTGATCTCCACAGTGCCCGCAGCATGAATGGTCACTGTAGACCCAGAGATGGTGGCAATGGACTCATCTGACGATACATAGTCTAACGACAATCCGCTACTGGTAGTGGCCGCAAGATCAAAAGGAGCATCTCCAAAAGTCTTATCCTCCAAAGCTCCAAAAGTAATGCTCTGACTGGCTTTGCCGATGGTCAAGGTCTGGGTGACCGAACCCGCTGCTGTGTAATTGTCATCTCCTGCCTGGCTAGCTGTGATCTCCACAGTGCCAGCAGCATGAATGGTCACTGTAGCCCCTGCAATGGTGGCAATGGACTCATCTGAGGATACGTAGCTTACCGACAATCCGCTACTGGCAGTGGCCGTAAGGTCGAAGGCAGCATCTCCAAAAGTCTTATCCTCCAAAGTGCTAAAGGTGATGCTCTGACTGGCTTTGCCGATAGTCAAAGTCTGAGTAACCGAACCGGCCGCTGCATAATTGTCGTCTCCTCCATGACTGGCTGTGATCTCCACAGTGCCCGCAGCATGAATGGTCACTGTAGATCCAGAGATGGTAGCAATGGACTCATCTGACGATACGTAGCTTACCGACAATCCGCTACTGGCAGTGGCCGTAAGGTCGAAGGCAGCATCTCCAAAAGTCTTATCCTCCAAAGCTCCAAAAGTGATGCTCTGACTGGCTTTGCCGATGGTCAAGGTCTGAGTAACATCAGTGGCAGGATTATACGTATCATCCCCGGCCTGAGAGGCGGTAATGGTCACTGATCCCACCTTGAGAATACTCACCGTGGTACCACTTATTTCAGCGATTGACGGATCCGATGATGCATAAGTCAGAGCCAAACCACTGCTGGATGAACCTGTGAGTGTAAAATCAGCATCCCCGAAGGCCTTGGCTGGTAAAACGTCAAAGGTGATGACCTGATCCAATTTCTCAAACACATCTGTGATAGAGATCGTCAGGGATTCATCATAAGTCAGCCCGCCCGCATCTGTGGCTGTGACAGTAATGGTGTAAGTATCCTTTGTTTCAAAATCAAATGACTCGGCAGCAGAGAGGTCACTTCCTGACACGGTAAATGAATCATTGTCGTCCACCCCTGAGGCCAATGAAAAAGTATGGGAATCCCCTGCATCTGTATCAGCTGCACTGAGTACCCCGATCAACGTACCCGAAGCTTCATTTTCATCGATGGCTGCCACAGAAAGTGTGATGGCAGTTGGTGCCTCATTGAGGTCGTTTACTGTGATGGTAAATACTCCTTCTGTTTCTCCTCCGTTGCCATCATTGGCCAGTACGGTCACTTCATAACTAGACCTGGTCTCAAAATCAAATACCTCAGCCACATAAAGGGCATTGTCTGTAATGGTGAAAGCAGCATTATCCGTAGCGCCATCTTTCAAACTAAAAGTGGCCTCAGCTGCACCAGTATCCTGGTCATCCGAGCTAAAGTCTCCTACCTTGCCCCCCACGGTCGTGTTTTCATCGACTGTACTAACACTCAGTACCAGATTAGTGGGTGCTTCGTTCACATCATTGGTCGAAAGCAAAAATGATTTCGTAAAAGTCAAATCGTAACCGTCGGTAACTTCCACCTCGATCAAATACTGAGGAACCTGCTCAAAATCCAATGGCACGGTAGTGACCAACTGATCACCACTAGCCACAATCGGAAAAATGGTTTGTCCTCCGATCTCAATGGAAGTCAGCACTTCGTAGCTAAAGGTATCATCTGCATCCACATCGGTGGTAGTCAGCGTACCGATGGCCGAACCCACTGCTGCGTCTTCATCTATGTCACTTTTGGAAAGTGACATATCCGTGGGAGCATCACCTACCGGCGACACATCGATGGTCATGGTATAGGTGAGTGTGCTGAGCACATCCTCTCCGGAATCATCAGCGACTTTGAAAGTGAAAGTAGCATAATCCTCCCCATTGGCATTGGCCTCTGGTGTAAAAGTCAGGAGCGTAAGGTCAGAATAGGTAACATCCGTACTCACAGCATCACCGTCATATAACAGATATCCCAAAGAGACATCCGAGATGATTTGTATCCCAGCAAAGAGGTCTTCATCACTATCAGCAAATACAATATCTGACTCCTGAAAGGAGTAAGTGGCGTCCTCCAGAGCCGTCACCGAGCCATCATCGGACGTTGGGTAGTGGATGACGTCCAACAGCGCACCGCTCGAAATATTTTCGCACAGCCCATTAATCACCACGCGATAGCTATTTCCATCAAGATCATCTGTTAGCTCTGCAATGGTAAGCTCGCTGGTCTGAGTACCTGAGTAAGTGGCATCATCAGCCAGATCCGTGTATTCACCACCACTGCTGACCTGCCACTGATAGGTAGGAGCATCCGCACTAGCCACCACAGAAAATGAGGCTTCATTTCCCAGGAAGTCTTTCAGGTCTTGTGGTTGTGTGTTAATAAATCCCTGTGATTCGACCGCTCCAAGATCTGAAATGCCCGATCTGGTATTTCCCAGCTGATCCGTCTCAGGGGCCACTGAATCATCTCCCGCATCGAGGGCTGAAGACGTGCAAACAACCAATTCATGCACCAAAAGTCCGGTCCCGTTTGGATCGGTCAGGGTCGTATTGATCACATCAGCGGCTACTCCTGAAAAGGTAGGATAGCCAATATTGTTGGATTCTGTGATTGTGGCCGCACCAGCAGATGTATAAACGTTGCTAATCGTGTTCCCCACAAAAATGGAGTTCTTGATAGTTGCCAGGGCACTTCCTCCGGAAACTTCATCATAGCCAATGGCAATGGCATTTTGCGCGAAAGTACAATTGGTAAGAATTACTTCAGAATTCTTATTGGCCAGTGCCGCGATATCGAT
Organism: Marinoscillum sp. 108; assembly: GCF_902506655.1. Taxonomy (NCBI): domain Bacteria; kingdom Pseudomonadati; phylum Bacteroidota; class Cytophagia; order Cytophagales; family Reichenbachiellaceae; genus Marinoscillum; species Marinoscillum sp. 108. The sequence goes on from NZ_LR734808.1 coordinate 1,853,105, forward strand.
GGTTGTATCGTCTAGGTTGTCATCATACGATCGAATACCATTTTCTGAGAAAGTACAATTAGTAAAATGAGCGATGATTTGATCATTTCCGTCCGATGCGTTTAGGTTGGCCCCATTTCCATATGCATTGATAAAGGACACATTGGTGATGTAATGCGTGGTAGTGAAGCTTCCAGATGTATTGTAGAGATTAATTTGTAATCCTCCGCTGTATTCATCCTGGTTATTTTTGATCACTACATTCTCAATGGTTGAAGTGGTGAAGGACTGATAGTCATTAATAAATACGGATTTTTCATTATTATCAAACTCAGAGTTTGTCAGTGAAACTCTTGCGGGTACTTCCGAGGAAGTCTGACCACCTAGCTGAGAGCTATAGAATAAAATGGCGGTGCGGTTATCAGATAAGAATAACTGATCGAAATCATTGTCCATGGATACGGTGCTTATTCCGTTCTGTCCATAACCTGATACTGCTATTTCTGAAAGAACGATCATACTTGACTCAAGCCTCAACCCATCATCAGTATTTTCCTGATCATGGTAGAGTTCAAATCCTGACATTTCAAGATATTCCATGCCTTGAGAACTTAAGGAATAACCTGAAGGAGTCGTGTCTTCAAATCTAAGTAGATCCCGTCCTGGCCCCACGATCTTCAATCGGCTGGCAGTTATCAATATCCCACTGATGTTGATGGTGGAATTGTCCGGCAAGCCAGTCAAATCCACTGTAATCGTTTGATCACAGGCTGCGGTGTTAGCCAATGCAACTGCCCATGCGAAACTGCCTTGCCCTGAAGAAGCATCGGTAGTGACCGCTATGGTGTCACTTTCTTCTATTGTTATGATCTCAGAGGTCGCAGCAGCTCTTGTATAACAAGCGCCTGGCTCGCTTAAAATGACACTTATTTCGTCTCCGGGAGAAACTTCATAAGTGAAAGTCTCATCGGTTTCTTCAGCTATTTCCTCACTATTGACCACCCATTGATATGCTGGCGTAGTTTCGACATTTTCCGCAACTGCAGTAAACGTAATCTCCTGTGCTCCGCATAAGATGAAATCCTGTCCGGTAATGGTGACCTCAAGTGCAGCTGCAGGATTCACTGTAAGGGTAGCTACCTCGGAAGTCTCGGTATTCAGTGTTCCCTCCACTACGCATCGAAATTGGTACTGGTCCCAGTCAATATCAAGACAAGTAAGGCTTAACTCCTCGGTATCTGACCCGCTTATTTGATCATCCTCTTCCAGATCGCTCCAGGTACTGCCGTCATTGACCTGCCACTGATAGGTGGCGCCGCTTCCAGTCACGGCCACCGAAAAGACGACATCTTCACCTTCCGATATTTCATCATCTTCCGGATTGGATTCAATCACAATATTGGTGATAATACTCAGTGTACCATAGTTGTTATTGTTATCGAAATCAGTCTCTCCAGCATTTGAAGCAGTGTTGTTGCTAAAAGAAACTCCTACTCCCTCTGCCGTCACGCCATCCATTAGGAAGAGCGCTCCGCCCTTGCCCTGGCCATCACCGGAATAGGCTCCACCCAGACCTTTTGAAGCCTGGTTATTGGAGAACGTCACATTTGTAAATTCTGCAGATCCAGCTCTGACGAACAGTGCTCCCCCGAGCCCTCCGCCTCCACCACCGGATCTTGCACTAGAGCTTGAGCTTCCGTTGAATGAATTTGTGCTTCCACCGAACATCCCGCCTGTGCCTCCTGGTGATGTACCTGGTGCTTGAAAGTTCGCCACCCCAGGTGCACCTGCTCCGGCACCATATCCACCTGTTCCGCCTCTGCCATTGGCTCCACCACCATAGACAGTGGCCGCACCACCAACACCACCACCAGAACCAAATCCTCCAGTGCCTCCAGGGTTTCCATTGGGTCCTGAAGAACCTGGAGCCCCGCCAGTATCAAACGGTCCTGCACCACCACTATGGGTTCCTCCTGCCACACCACCATTTCCACCTTGGGCCGTGTTGCCATCAAAGATGACATTTTCTAAACTCAGGGTTGCATTATCTGCATAGATGGCTCCCCCCATGCCAGCCCCGGCTCCAGCATAATTTTTGTCTTGGCCTTTGGCTAATCCATTTTGAAGGGTGAGATCGTTGATCACAACCGTTGGAGCAGTTTCATTCACAATAAAAAAAATGCGATAAGTATCTGCACCATCTATGGCCAGATCAGATGATCCTGGTCCATTAATCGTCAGGTCTTGCGTGATGTCAGGAAGCGCACTCCCCAAAGTGATGGTCCCAGAAATTCCGGTCATGTCGATCACATCTGCTCCGGATGAGCCTTCGGCAAGGGTCATTGCCTCGCGAAGTGAACCAGCACCATCATCGTTGGTATTGGTCACTGTGTAAGTTGTCTGGGCCCATGACCAATGGGTCAGTAAAAAGAACAATACTAAGGCGAAAAGTTTTCTCATGTCGGTGAATTTTGAATATGAACTAAGGTTATCAATCACCATAGTTAATGTTCAAAAGACATGATCGCTGAAAAAAAGTGAAGTATGGCACCAATGCTGTGAAGTATGGTCAGCGAGTGCCGACCAACTCAAATAAATGCCCTTAAATGGTCTTAATGCTACGAAAGAGGTTGTCTTTGAATGTTTTTGAAATCGGGATTTCTTTCCCTACAACTGTCAGATAGCCATTGCCGATCACTTCTACTTTGGATAAATTGACCAGGTAGCGCTGATGCACCTGAATGAAATTTGCGGGCAGCCTCTGAGCAAAATCCACAAGCTTGCTTCGGATCAGGTGCCTTTTCCCTGACAGGTGTAACTCCAGGTAATTACCGTCTGACTTCACAAACTGAATCTCATCAACGGTCAATTTGACCAAAATATGCTCGTCCTTGATAAAAAGACTTTCATTGACCATCATATTGTCCGTCTCGGCAGGCGGCGGTGAGGTAGATCTATTGGCAAATGCCTCCAGGGCAATTTTAATGGCTGTGTACAGTTCCATCTCCTCAAAGGGTTTGATTAGATAGCCGTCAGGTTTAAAAGTGAGCGCACTCTCTACGGTTTTTCGGTCGCCATAGGCCGTAAGGAAAACAAAGGGAATGGTCCCCAGTTCGTGGATTTTCTGAGCCAACCAAATGCCGTCCTTCTCGCCAATCAGGTTGATATCTAAAATGGCCAGGTCCACTTCCATGGACTGAATATCCTTCCAGGCGGCAGTAGCCTCATCGGCGACTCCACATACCTCATATCCAACCTGATGCAAATAACTCTTGATGGTGGCCACGGTGATGGCCTCATCCTCCACTATGTATATGTTGATTTTCTCACTCATTCTTTAACCTTCATTAAGTTGAATCACATAGACAGCTCCATGATCAGAAAAGATATTCAGTTTGGCCCTGATCTGACCACAGAGCATTGTGATTAGTTGCATGCCTAGTGAATTGGATTTTTCAATTGAAAAATGCTCCGGAAACCCTTTTCCATTGTCACGAATCTCTAAAGTTTCACCCCCATGTTCACCCTTATAAAACCGAATGGAAATCTCACCCGGCGAGGAATCAAAGGCATATTTATAGCTATTTGTCAATATCTCATTGATAATTAATCCCAGGGGAACCGCCAGCTCCCCACTCACCTCAAGGTCCTCTATGGAAGTGGTCACTCGGGTATCCTTCGGCTGGCCAAGTCCTGCTTCGACAAGCTCAACTAATTCCTCAATGTACTTCTTCAAAGAAACTGAAGAAATACTATTGTCACCAATCAGTAAATTATGAATCAGTGCCATGGACCTTATTCTGCCCTTACTTTCCCGGAGAGCAGAATTCACAAAATCATCCTTGGACTTATCTGCCTGGAGTTGCAATAAACCAGAAGTGATCTGAAGGTTGTTTTTGATCCGATGGTGCAATTCTCTCAGGAAAATTTCTTTCTGCTCCAACTTGCGCTCGGCTTCCAATTTGCTATTTAGCTTTTGCTTATAGTTGAGAAACAAAACCACAATGACCAGAACCAGGATCACTATTCCGGAGATCAATAGGTTGAGTTGATTATTTTGGACTTTTTTAATCGAATTGGATTTCTCAATTTCCAGTTTCTGTTCTGCCAGTATCGCCCTTTGCTGATCTGAATCCAGAAGGGTGGTCATGGCAATAAGGTTGTTCCTGTTGCTGAGTTCATTCAGTGAATCGTTGAGTTTATTGAATTCCTTAAGGTATTTGGCAGCGTTTCCGTACTGCTCGGTCTCATAAAAATACTCCGCCTCCACTTCCAAAAGTCTCAATTTGGTAGCCAGCCAGCCTCTGTTTCCCAGCAGGTTTTTGACGGTATCAATATAGCTGGCGGCCCGAGGCAAATCCCCCAGATGAATGAAACATTCGGCCAGATCCAGACGCTTGTTGAGAGTGTTATCCACTTCATGAATGGTTTTGCTCACTTCTATGTCCTTGATCAGAAGTGGTATGGCAGGCTCATAGTTACCTTGCGCCACCAACACCTGGCCAATCATGCCTCTGGAGTAGGCTGTCCAGTAATGTTTATTGGATTCTGTGTACGGCGATTTGCCATCGTACTCCACTCGTGCCATGATGTACTGTCCATCTTCATAAGCTTTATCGTAATAGTAGATGGCACTGTCATAGTCGCCATTTTCTTTATAAAGGGAGGCCAGGTCCATGAAATACACCATTCTGTTCCACCCCTGAGCTGGGAATTCTACAGAATGCTTAAAATCCTTAATGGCTTCCGTAAACAGGTCTGCTTCCGCGTAGATTTCCCAAAAACTATGGTCAAATCCGGCTTCTATTCTTTGCTTTCTCAAGGGGATGGCCTCCTTCAGGTTTCCGGTTCGTCTGTAGGCCTCCTCCAGCTTGAGTATTGCATATTGATAACGTTTTTCAGATAGCAACTCCCTTTGCTCCAGCAATTCCACCAGAAGCGGGATACACTTTTCGTATAAAGCCAGGGTATGATAGACTATGGCCAATGGATAATCTAGCTTTTGAAGTGTCAGTGTATCCTGATTGAGTTTAGCCTGCTCGTAGAAGTATTCGGCTGGCGCCAGCCACTCTCCTACCGGATTTTGAAAGACACCGTGACCTGATTGCTCCAGGCTATCCCACACATGTATAAAGCGGTCTGTACTGTTGAAGTTGTAAACAGACTTCACCTCGTCGCTGAGCTCCTGTGAGGTGAGGGCCAGGCTGCCAATGAGTAGGCAAATACATGTAAGATAAAATCTCAAAACTGCGGATTAGTACTGTAGAAAACGTGAATTACAGGAATCTGCACCTCCTGTGCAACAATAAGTGAAACATAAGCATTTTCTTACCAACTCTGCCCATTTATCTGGGAAGTACGTCGCACGAAATTCCCTTATACCGCCCTACCCCTATTCATTTTTATCTCCCTTCGATCCAACTTTGCATCTGGCCAATACCAATTCACTCCTATTGTTTATACATTTAGAATGTGATTTGAAAACACCGAAATTGGCGCTCTCCACATGAGATCATTAACTTTTAGTCTGAACTCTAGCACATGAATATACTTTTAGTTGAAGATGAACGCTCCCTTGGAGAATCCATCATCACTTACCTCAGCAAGGAAGGCTACCACTGCGAATGGGCAGAAAACTTCTCCAAAGCCAGTGAAAAAACCTGGGCTTATTCCTACGACTGTGTGATTGTAGACATCACCCTTCCGGATGGCAACGGTCTGGATGTCATCGAAGGACTCAAAAAACTCAAGTCCCTCTCCGGGATCATCATCATCTCTGCCCGGAATTCCATAGAAGACCGCATCAAGGGCCTGGACATAGGCGCAGACGACTACATCACCAAACCTTTTGATCTGTCCGAACTCAATGCTCGTGTGAAGGCTGTCATCAGAAGAAGGAACTTTGATGCCCAAAACGAAATCGTGTTCAAAGAGATCACCGTAAAGCCCTACGACCGCTCTGTGATCATTCACGAACAATTCGTAAGCCTCACCAAAAAGGAGTTTGACCTGCTGGTCTTTTTCATCTCCAATCAAAACCGGGTGATTACCAAAGAATCCATTGCCGAGCACCTGTGGGGAGACGACATGGACATGGCTGACTCCTACGATTTTATCTATTCACACCTGAAAAACCTGAGGAAGAAAATACAGGAGCATGGAGGAAATGATTACATCGAAACCGTCTATGGTATTGGCTATAAATTCACTAACCATTGAGACTCCTCGCCATAGCCAACCGGTATTACCTGGCCACACTGATTATCGTTTTTGTGGCAGGCAGCCTGGCGGCCTACCTGATTCTGAAATCAATCATCAACCAGGAGTTCAATGAAAAGCTGTTTGCTGAGCAAGATCAACTCCTGTATGAGCTCCGCAACTATGAGAACCTGGAAAAAACCTATTACCTGAATATAGGAGACCTTATTGAGATCAATGAAGTGGCCGAAAATCCCAACATTCCACCTACACTGATCGATACGGTGATGTATGATCCCTATGAAAAGAAAGAGTTGCCCTTCAGACTGCTGACCTTCTCCAGTGAGATCAAATCCAGGTTTTATGTCATTACCATTTCCAAATCACTCCTACCCAATCAGGACCTCATGGAAGGTGTGAGCGAAATCATGCTGGGCATCGCGCTCATGCTGATGGTGTCTTTGGGGCTTCTCAACCGATTCATTTTCAAAAAGCTTTGGCATCCTTTTCACCAGATCATCGATCAGCTGCACAAATTCCAGATCACCCACCCTGAGCAGCTGGCCATAGAGCCTTCTCATGTGGAGGAGTTTAATGACCTCAGACAGGTACTGGACAAAATGATCTCCAAGAGTATCTATGATTATAAAACCCTGAAAGAATATACCGAAAACACCTCCCACGAAATCCAAACACCTCTGGCCATTATCAAAAACAAGGCTGAAATGCTCTTGCAGGAACCTCTGTCTGAGGCCCAGCTGAATGAGGTGAGTAAAATCTACGAAGCAGCCGGAAGGCTCTCCCGACTCAAGGAAGGGCTATCCACCCTTACAAAGATCGACAACAACCAGTTTGTAGAGTCAGAGCCGATCGAACTGAAAGCTTTCATCATGAGTCGGCTGTCCGGTTTTGATGAGCTGGTTGACCTCAAAGGCCTGAAAGTAGACCTCAGATTTGAAGGGAACCCGATACTCAACTTTAGCAATGATCTCATGTACATGATGATCACCAACCTCCTGAGCAACTCCATCAAGCACAACATTCAAGATGGCACCATCAGGATCATACTGACTCAAAATCACCTGGTCATTGAAAATACAGGCAAAGACCCGGGTCTCCCCACAGCATCCCTCTTTGATCGGTTCAAAAGGTCTGGCGAAGGGCATGAATCTACCGGACTGGGGCTGTCCATCATCAAGAGAATTGCCGATCTTTACGACATGACCATCCTCTATACATACCAGGATGGGTGGCACCGGATAAAAATCAGCTTCAATTCCCAAAAACATCAAAATCATGAAGATCAACGCTAACAACCCCGGGGAGTACATCAGTCAGCTGCCAGATGAAAGGCAGGAAGCTTTCCAAAAACTCCGACAGACCATTTTGGACCATCTCCCTGAAGGGTTTGAAGAGAGGATGAGCTACGGAATGATCGGGTATGTGGTACCACATGAGCGCTACCCGGCGGGCTATCATTGCGACCCCAAACTGCCCCTCCCCTTTATTAATATTGCCTCGCAGAAGAATTTCATCGCCCTCTACCACATGGGCATCTACGCAAACCCTGACCTCATGGAGTGGTTTACGACAGCCTATCCGCTACATTGCAAAACCCGGCTGGACATGGGCAAGAGTTGCATTCGTTTCAAGAAAGTCAATGATATCCCCTTTGAACTGATCGGCCAACTGGTGAGCAAAGTAACAGCAGAAGAATGGATACAATGCTATGAAACCCGCCTGAGGTAAAAGCCACCACCCGTATTGTTCTGTGCATTCGTCAGAATAAAAACCATTTTTTCACTTGCGATAGTCATTTTTACAGAATTCATCCAGAATCTACTTGTAAGTTCACTTAGAATTTAACGTCACTTAGATTATGGAAATAAAGAACAAATTCATCCTGATCTCACTAGGAATCATACTGGCCCCGGCCGTCATACTCCTCTTTTGGAACCCTCCGGGCCATTACGAACAAACCAAAGAAGCCCGCCTGATGAGAGATTTGTGTAATGAAGTAGCATCTAGCGAAACCCTAAGAGCGCAGGACGATTTCAATAAGCTGATCGAACTCATTTCGGTGCACATACACCAGTATGCAGACAACAGCAATGAGACTGTAGCCCGGGCCGTGATGGAGCTGAGAGCCTTGCAAAATGAAGCAGAGTTTCGCACCATAGACGTGGACATGTACCACAGGAAGTTTGCCAGGATACTGGTGGAGCTGGCCCAGGTAGAACTGGAAGATGCCATAGGCTTTGAGGCACAGCATCAGGCATATGGTGTGAAGAAATCTGTGCGAGAAGCCAAGCATTACCTTCACGATGCACTCATTTTCTCTCGGACCTCATCGCTCAGTCATCAGAAAGAATTGGAATATGAGTTTGAAAAGCTGAGTATCTCCAATGTCAGCAATGAGCAGATCAGAAACTGTATTGCCGCTACGCAAAAGGTTGTTTCATAAGTGTTCAAAATCCGCTCTTCAGGTTAGTTGCGGTCCCGCAGAGCGGGGCTGTAACTGCCTGTAACATGGCCTAGCCGCTGACTTGTATATTTTCTACAGATTGTCTCCAGATTCAGTGGCTAGCTTAGTCTAAGCTAAACAAATGCATTATTCACAACCAGCGGTGAGCATTTACCATTAGCAGATTCGTTATGGCCGGTCTGAAGCCCTGCTCATTGAGTTTGGGATCTTCGGGGGCTTCGCTGGTCATAACTTACGAACCTAAGACGCAAGAAAATAATCATATAAAAGCAGTAAATGAGCGGTAAAAAGGCCCACTTCCCTGAGGTGGGTTTTTTTTTGTGGATTAAACGAAATTCCTGTTATGAGTATATTAAAGGTAGATAGTGATGATTGTGATCAAATTCCTCAAATGGATAACCACACAAATATTGCTTGATCCAAAATGATGGCTGACTCAAAAACCTTTCTGCCGGCAGATTAAAAATAATACTTGACTCGCAATGGTTATTCTATTAGCTTGGATGATTCTATTAGTGAGATGTGTAAATAAACTACCGCACCTTTCGATCTAAATCTATAACAGGTAAATGAAAAGCTTAATCATCTTCTTCTTCGCTATTCTCATTTTCCTTTCCTGTGAACAAACAATGAGAAACTTACCCATCGCCCCTGATGAAGTAGTAATTAGTGGAAACATTAAAGGATCATTTTGGCGAGAAGTCAAAATACAAGTAGTTCAGGATGTATTAAGTCAATACCAGCAATTCGAATACAAACCCGATTCAACAGAGTATTTCTGTTTTAGATTTAAAAAATCTACACCAAGTGAACTACAGCTCTCTGTGGGGCCTAACAGGTTTAAGGCATGGGTATATCCGGGAGATTCGGTCTACCTGACCGCTCAAATCAAATCTGACAATGATGACTTTATCAGGCAGATAAATTTTGAGGGAAAGAAAGCCAATCAGTATAAGTACTTCCAAAACAAGGCGCTAAACCCTCTTTCATCTGAAATAGAACTCATTCGATTTCAGGCAAGGGATAGTTCCTATGAGGATTTCCTATTATTAATGGATTCAGCTTATGATTTAGAATTACACCAGTTTGATCAGGATACTAGTGGGCTCGGGCTGCATGAGGATTTTATCCACTATGAGTTAAACCGTTTAAGATATCGGCATTTAATAGAAAAGACCAGCGAACCAGCAATCAGACGACATCAAAGGTTTGATACCACCGGGTTCCCAGAGGGGTATTATTCCTATTTAGATAGGGTTGATTATAAAGATTCGTCCTTTCAAAACAGCCATTTATTATATGATTTTCTAAAGAATGCTGCTGAATCTAATATCGATGAATATATACCAGAGCAAGTTGGCATACCCAGATTAGACGCCTTTCTCAGAGTTCTCTTTAGGTTCTCGGAGGCCAATTTAGTTGGTCAGATAAGGGAGATTTTCGAAACGAAAGTTATTGATAACTATGCGAGATATGATTTGAACTCTTTTGATTCTTTGAGGCATTTATTAGCATCAAAAGGATATGACAATAAGCTTCTCGATTACTATGCATATTTGAGTGATTCCTTAAGGTCGCTTGAATTTACGCTTGATAAAAACATCACCGTCTACACTCGAGATGGAGAGGCACTCAACCTTAGCGAGCAAATCAGCAAGTTCCCATACACATACCTCAACATGTGGTTTGTTGGGTGTCGTGGTTGTGCGCTTGATTTTGAGCATCAGGAATACTTCGTGAAAAAATATGGAACGGAGATACAGTTTCTAAATATTTGCACAAGTAGCCCTGGAGAAAGATTCGATAGATTTATTGCAAAGTTCGGAGACACAGGAACACATTGTTTTGATATTGATCATGAACTCAGTGATCAAATTTTCGAGTACCCATATCATGGTTTGTTTGATTCCTCAGCCAAACTGATCATTAATAATGTACATAGACCCAGTGACTCTGATCTCGATGAGTTTTTAGAACAACTTCTAAGCAAAAGAATATAAACAAAATTATCTCTCCAGGAATATCCAGATTATCTCCTCTGAATCTGAAGGGTGGCAAGGGAAACTGCTTTGATAGACTCTAAAGTATTACCATTGATTGATCTCCGATTAGTACTCCTACCTCCCGGATAATTATATTTGGCAACAATTACTCAGAATTCGATCATCCACCGGCCCAACTATGAGTCTTCTGCAGGTTCTACTTTTTGCCAGTTGTATTCAGGCGCTATTACTTGCCGGCTATTTCCTCTTTTATTCCTCTCTGAGAGGCATTCGTTTATTTGGTCTGCTGCTCATCGTCATGGCACTTCATCTCTATCTGGTAGCCAATGACAACCAGGCCTTTTTTCTTCGGTTTCCACACCTGCTACACATCACCTGGGTTATTCCGGCCCTATATGGCCCGCTGATCCTGATATTTGTTCGGCGAATTACCCGGTTAGGGGTGCACTTCAGTAAGGTGGAGGTAATTTATTTCCTGCCCTTTCTACTGCTGGTTACCTACCATTTTCCGTTTTTCATGTCTTCAGCATCAGCCAAGTCTCTGTACATAGCGGATTTCGAGCGATCAGTCGTTGATGATTTTGGGCTGATTAACCAGGCTGTTGCCTGGTTGCATGTAGCCTATTTTGGTACGGCTTTATGGTATTTGAAAGCCTATCAACTGAAAATCCTTGATTTTGCAGCCAATGAAGAAGCCCGGCTGTTGTGGCTGGGGCACTTCCTGAGGTTTGCCCTGATCGTGGTGGCCATCGGTATTTTGGCCTTCTACTCCAAAAAATTTGATTGGCCCATGCTGCGCCATCTCTACCCCTATCACTTTCTCGGGCTGCTCGCGCTCATCTATTGGTGTGCCTTTTGCTTGATCAGGCAGCCTGTGATTTTCCAATCACCAGATGAGGAAGACCTCTTCATTAGCAACCAAAAAGCTCCGGGAAAAAGCAAAGTACAGGAAACCAATGTAGAACTGGCCGAACAACTGAAACACCTGATGGAAGAGGAGAAACTCTACAAAACTCCTGGCCTCACACTGGCGGATCTGGCCACCCTTCTGCAAACTAACAAGCAATATATTTCCGAAACCATCAATCAAACCTTTGGCAAAAACTTCTATGATTTTGTGAATGAATACAGACTTCAGGAATTTTTATTCCTATCGGACAACCCTGACTATCATCACCTGAAACTGCTGGGCCTGGCCTACGAAGCTGGGTTCAACTCCAAAGCCACATTCAATGCGGTATTTAAAAAGCACTATGAGACCACACCCTCCAATTACCTAAGGTCTAAGGTAGTGGAAAAGGAGTCCGAATTGATCAATTCGGACGATTTGAAATAACACCATGTCGAATTTTGAGGGAAAAAGTTCACCTCATGAAAGTCTTTGCATTCACTCTTCTAATGGTCATTGGGGCACTAGCCGGACAGGGCCAAACCAGGCTTGCGTTCAATTTCCCGCTTTTGGACATTCCACAGAACACACAAAAGGAGCACCGATATCCATCAATGAGTCAGTCTATGGGCTATAGCAACACCCTCTACGACCTCAGTTTTTGGGGTATCGACGCCCTCAACAATTCCCTGTTTCGTACCGACAATTGGAAATCCAGAACCAGTGGCTATCTCGCCGGACTGTTTTTCAGCAAGTATGGGAGTGAGCTACCCATTCCTCTTGGGGTGTGGGCGCACGAAGAGTACCACCGATCCGTACTTGGCGTAAATGGAGTCGCCAGCAAGAACGGCAACTGGATATTTCACAGGTGGGATGGTACTGTATATGGACCATCTGACGAAGAACTTGCTGATCTGAAAACCCGGGACGTCAACGCGCTCCTTTATAGCTATGTAGCTGGCGTACAATACGAAACACAGTTGACCAAAGAAAATGTACTCTTCGACTTTTATCATCCCCGAGGCTTTTACAAAAACCCGCTGTACTTATACAATGCCTACTATGTCTGGAATTACTTCCGGTTTTCCACCAGCACTCTTTCGGATTCTGTGAAAGTCATTGCACCCAAATATGAGTCGGATATAGCCAGCGAGCGTGACTATGCCGGGGCTGATCTTACTGCCTGGGCCTTTGATATGTTCAGCCCCAGCGCCTCATACTACGATCGGGATGATTTCCCGGATGGCAGCGGTAAAAACAGAAGAGTCGGATTTCATGATTTAACCCCTGAGGGTCAAAGCTACCTTCGCAGGCAGCGCAGACTTTCACTGCTCAATTTTTTAAATCCTTCCATTGTGATGATCAACCGGATCCGGATCTCTGAGGCCATGACTATCATGCCGTTTTTTCAGTATCAGCCCACCCACTTCGGCAATGCACTCTCCCTGAATATGCCATTTACCTATGAGGAAAATGGCTACTACCTCGGACTCACTCAGTACAATAATTATCATCACCACTTTTATGGGATTGACATTGGGGTATATGACTTTAAAACCAGCTCAACAGAGCATCTTAGCATCTCATGTGTCATCAAACTCTGGAAACAACCTGAATCCTTCTATTCCGCGAAAGGAAAGTTCGGAGGTGCCGTGCAGCTAACCACTAAATACGCCATCTCGGATGAGGTGAGCCTTACCCTTCAGCTGGTCTCCAAATCTGCAGGTTGGATGGAGGGAAACCCCTATCTTGTTAGAAAAATCAGCCCCATTTTCGGCCTGCAATACACAGTACCCGTTGGCCTGGACACCCATAGAAATTAAGCATGTACAGCCTCCTGCCTGCTCCAGATCCAAAAGGAGCAGGCAGCTATGGCCAAGTGACAGTGCTCAATCATACGGTTCAGGCAGATCCATTTTTTACCTTAAAATTCCCATTAAAACCCTTAGTTTCGCAGGGTACCAAAGCCGGACATATGCACACTGCCATTACCCTGGAGCTCATAGACCTGATTAGTATTTTACTTATCCTGATCCTCCTGTTTCTTGGCTATAACCTACTCTCCCTCAAGTGGTCTTACAAGATCAGTAAGCCTTATCAATGGGAGGAAGCCATCCGCCAGCGCGAGATCCCTGCGAATCTGCGAACACTGGAAAGAACCTACCGGGACAAAGTAAGGTTCTATACGTTCTGGTTTCAGGTGGAGCGCCTGCGCAAACAGGGAGTGCCAGGTGCTTTTGCAGAACTGGGGGTTTATCAAGGGGAGACTGCCAACATATTGCACGAAATGGATCCCGAAAGGAAGCTGCATCTTTTCGACACTTTTGAAGGCTTTCATGAAGCGGATCTTCACTCGGAAAATGATGAAGAAAAATACAGCACCACCACCTTTTCGAATACCTCTCTGGAGGGGGTCAAAGACTATATCAATGGTAATGAAAATGTGGAGTTTCATCCGGGGTACTTCCCTGAGTCAGCTGCAGGCCTGAAGGAATCGCAATACGCCTTTGTAAACCTCGATGCTGACCTTTACAAACCCACCCTGGCTGCTTTGGAGTACTTTTATCCCAAACTTTCTCCGGGAGGGGTGATCATCATTCACGATTACAATCACAACTGGGACGGCATCCGAAAAGCGCTCGATGAGTTTATGCCTACCATTCCTGAAACTTTACTGGAGCTGCCGGACTGGCAGGGAAGTGCGATGATTCTGAAAAACAGCTAAGGCCGTCACTTCACCACTAAACGTCTGGTATAAGCCTGAGAATCTGTAACCAACCTGAGCAGGTATACTCCTGGAATGAGTGACTCATCTGCTTGAGCAAGTACCATTCGGCTTCCTTCAGCATCCAGAGATTTGTGAAGAACCACAGATCCGTTGGCATCATAGAGATAGACTTTGGGTACCTCATTTTGAGATATTTCCGGGCAAACTATGGTCAAATCCCCCCTGGTAATGGGGTTGGGAAATACCGAAAAGCGCTCACCAGGAATTGCAGCGGCGGCAACCGCAATCGCCGGAAAATATTCGTATTCCCCATCAAAATCTACTTGCAGCAATCGGTAATAATAAGCAGTGGCCGACACATGCTCATCTCTGTATTCATATTCAATAAGACTCTTGGAGTTGCCGTGGCCAGACACTCTAGCCACTATGTCAAACTCAGCGCCATCTTCAGACCTCTCTATTTGGAAAAAATCATTGTTCGTTTCGGATGCCGTGGACCATGAAAGTACTACCGCAGAATCCTCATACGCTCCACTAAATGACAAAAGAGTCACCGGCAAGGCACCACATCCCACCCCACAGCATCCATCACTACAGTCATCCGGCCCACTCACCGTTGCGCCCGGATCATTTACCGTAGTGGCAGACATGGTTCCTCCATCTGCCACGGTCATGGAGCTTCCCGGATTGGCATTCAATGCACCACCTATATCCATCACGCCTCCATCGCCCACATTCATCACTCCCCCATTGTTGTTGTTAAAGTCATTGCCTACGGTAAGCGCTCCCGCTACTGATCCTCCCTGGCCTGCCGGAGCGAAGAGCGCCGAGAAAAATCCGCCATTGTCAATATCTCCCTGCACCTCCATACTAGACCCACCATTCAATATCAACTGTCCATCTCCATCTATGGTGAGATCTCCCTCGATGGTCACCGTTCCATTAACCACCAAAGTCCCATATATAGTAAAGTTACCCGTTATCAGCAGGTTGCCATTCACCGTCAGGGTTCGGTTGTTGTTAATTCTTAAACTGGAATAATCATCAGGATCCAGTGTACAGTCGTCAGAAACGAGATCAGTATGATCATCTATTCGGCCAGATGGGTTCAGAAAATTACCTGTAGTGGTTGGGCTGGGACAAGCAGCAAAGGCACCCCAGCAGAATAACGTAATGAATATGGCAAGTATAGACCTCATGATTTGGTTGGTAAGGAGAGATCAAGATAATTCAACTTATATACAACTGAAAGAGGATTTCGATAAAGTACCTCATACCGGTGATGAACTATCTTCAGAAAACGGCAAAACTGACTTTTGGCCTATTCTCCGCAAAGGAGCCAGTCTTTAAATGAAACTTTCTTCGGATTTATCTCATTTTACCAGTCAATTAGTTGGTCAAAAGAAGATACCAGCAATCACTATTTTTTTACTAATGTGTATAATGTACACATAAAAGATTCGCGCATTTCACTAGATTTATAAAATTATCTTCTTAAAATTTCGAAATTCATATTTCAATCCTCAATGATTTCACACTTCTCTGCTGGTACAAAAACCGTCGTTTTTTCTCTGCTCGTCGCACTCGTTTTTCCGGAAATACTCCATGCTCAGCAAATCGTCATCAATGAAGTCATGGCCTCCAACACCACACTCAGAGATGAAGACGGTGACACTCCTGACTGGCTGGAGCTCTTCAATGCCGGAACAACAGCCGTTGACCTGATGGGTTTCGGCTTATCAGACCAAAAAGAAAAGGCTTGGATTTTTGACAATGTCAGCATCGCGGCGGGTGGATATCAATTGATTTTCGCTTCGGACAAAGACCGAAAAACCCCACCCCTCTACTGGGAAACACTTATTGACCAGGGTGACACCTGGAAATACATCGTTCCGCAGGCTCCCATCGCTGATTGGACCGCTGCATCATTTGATGACAGCAACTGGCTGAGTGGCCCAAGCGGATTTGGATATGGTGACAATGATGACAACACTGTACTTTCTCAGGCTAGTTCCGTCTTTCTGCGAAAGACTTTTCAGATAGGCAATCTGGCAGATCTAGAGCAGGTTATTCTACACATGGATTATGATGATGGGTTTATCGCTTACCTCAACGGGACGGAAATCGCCAGGAGCAATCTCGCTTCTTCGGATTTTGATGCCTTTGCCTCTCCTGATCATGAAGCTCAGTTGTATTCAGGTGGCAGTCCCGAAGCCTTTGACCTATCGGACTTTAGCTCAATACTAACCGCCGGAGAAAATGTACTCTGCGTACAGGTGCACAATGTTAACGCCACGTCCTCCGACCTTACAGCCATCCCTTTCTTATCAGTGGGCAAAAAAAGTCCCTCAGAGGTTGGATTATCTGCGTTTCTCACGGCTCCCTCCAATAGTCTTCACACGGACTTTAAAATCTCTGCGGATGGTGAAACCATTTACTTATTTGGGGCAGATGGAACTGTTGTAGACTCCCTGGTCACCGGCCCTATGCGATCCAATATTTCGATAGGACACCCTGCAGGCGACCTGGAAACCCTGAGCTATTTTACAGAACCAACACCGGGAACCCCCAACAGTACGCAGGGCTATCAATACTTCTCAGAAGAGGTGAGCTTCTCCAAAAAAGGGGGAGTCTTCTCCAATGGCTTTCAGCTGACCCTCTCCTCTGCGGGGAGCTCTGAAAACATCTATTACACCACCACCGGAGCTGACCCGACCCTTGATAATGCCATACTATACTCCAGCCCCATCACCATTGAACAAACTACCGTGGTGAAAGCTGTGGTGATCAAAGAAAACAGTATCCCGGTGAATGTTTCGGCCAATACCTACCTCTTCAATGCAAACCATTCGTTACCAGTAATCTCTGTATCCACCGATCCGTACCACCTCTGGGATGAGCAGGAAGGCATCTATGTAATGGGGCCAAACGCCGACCCAAACAATCCACACTACGGAGCTAACTTCTGGCAGGACTGGGAAAAACCTATTCACATCGAACTCTATGAACCCAATGGAACCCAGGCCTTTAGTATGGCAGCAGGGGTTAAAATTTTTGGGGCCTGGTCCCGGGCAAGCGCCCAGAAGTCGCTGGCCATCTTTGCGAGAAAGTCATACGGGGCAGCATCCATTGACTATCAGGTATTTCCTGACCACTCTATGGATCACTTCAACAGCCTCGTCCTGCGCAATTCAGGCAACGACTGGAACTCCTCTATGTTTCGAGACGGATTCATGACCTCCTTGTTTCACGAAACGGTAGACCATCAGGCATTTCGGCCGGCTGTGCTCTACCTGAACGGTGAATATTGGGGCATACAGAACATCAGGGAGAAGGTGAATGAAGACTTTCTGGCCAATCACCATCACCTGGATCCTGACGACATCATCATCCTGGAAGCCAACGGAGCATCGGTAGAAGGTGATCCGGCTAGCTATTGGGAACTCATCAATTACATTGAAAATAACGATCTTACCAAAGACGAGCATTACGAATACGTGCAAAATCATATGGATGTATTCAACTTTGCCCAATACCAGATCGGCAACATATTTATTGACAATACCGACTGGCCCGGCAACAACATCAAGTTCTGGAAGGAAAATAAACCCGGTGCCAAATGGCGGTGGATTACCTACGACACTGATTTTGGGTTCGGAGTATATGGCGCAGAGAATTACTACAATAATACCCTCAGCTTTGCCATGGACCCCAATGGACCTGGATGGCCAAACCCGGCATGGTCCACATTTCTCCTCAGAAACCTCCTGAAAAACGAAAATTTCAAAACCCTGTTCATCAATTCCTTTGCTGACCAGCTGAACACTGCCCTCTCTTCAAGAGAGACGCTCGCCAAAATAAATGCCCTAAGCGATGAAATAGCGACAGAAATAGCCAATCACATGAGTCGCTGGGGTGGCAACTACAATAACTGGCTGTATCAGGTTTCCGTGATGAAGACCTTCGCCGAAAAACGACCGCAATATATGCGGCAGCACATCAGGAGTCAGTTCGGACTATCCGGTGAGCATACCCTCACTGTGAACAGCAGCAACCTCAACCATGGTGCTGTACAGGTCAATGCACTGGTGATTGATGAGCAAGATTGGAAAGGGATCTACTTTCAGGGAGTTCCCGTGCGCCTGTCAGCGTTTTCCAATGGAGGAAAATTTGTCAGATGGGAAGGTGATGTGACCGGCACACAGTCTGAAATCTTCCTTGATCTCACTCAGGACATGAACATTACAGCCATTTTTGAATCAGGCTCAGGAAATGACATTGTCATTAACGAAATCAACTATAAATCGGGAGAAAACCTGGATACAGAGGATTGGGTGGAGCTGCACAATCCGAACAATGCCGCAATGGATCTCACAGGCTGGGTGTTTCGGGACGGTGATGATGAAAACAGCTTTAAAATCCCTGATGGCACCGTCATTGGGGCCGGAGGATACCTCGTGATCGCCAAAGACCTGGGGGCATATGGCAGCTTTCACAGTACCGCCAGTAATGTTCTGGGCGAACTGGAATTTGGTTTTTCATCCGATGGTGAATGCCTCCGCTTGTTTGATGCTACCGGCAAAAGCATAGATGAAGTATGTTACCTTTCCTCAGCACCCTGGCCTACTTCGCCGGCAGGTGATGGCTTCTCTTTGGCACTAGATAACCCACTACTGGACAATAGCAAGCCCGAAAGCTGGTACGCACATCCCAACGGGGGCACTCCCGGCTATGCCAACAGGGAAGTAACCCTGAGTGTACCCTCACCATCAACCACAGTCATTTGCTATCCCAATCCGGCGAGTGACCATGTCTCTTTTAGCTTTCAGGCCCACCATCAAATGGTCACACTCAGCATACTCGATTTATCCGGAAAAATGCTAACCAGTGAGTCCATCCACCTTCGGCAAACCGGATTGGTAACTTTCGAATGGCAAGTTCCGAATACCTTTCAGAGCGGAGTATACCTGATTGAGATCACCACACAGCAGGGTGTACAACACGGAAAACTCCTTATACAGAAATAACAGATAAGAGACGGTCAAAAGTCCTCATGTAAGCCTTCGAAAAAGCCTGTTCTTCAGGCATACGAAGGCCATTGATCCGTCATTTGTCCATTCATCCTCATATATCCCCCAAACCTCACTTTTAGGATTGGATACATGCCAATTTTCTATAATTTAACCAATCAACAATGTCTCCGGTATTTCTGAAAGAGCTACAAGAGACCGACTTGAAACCCAGATAAATTTTTAAACAACGCATTTTAACCTCAAATGCTACATGATGAAACCATTGAAACAGAACCACATTATGAAAAAATCACTGCTTTTAATACTCATTTCCTTAGCCTCCTGGTCGGTTCTTGCCCAGACAAAGCTCATAGAGGAAGTCACCAAAACAGGCGATGAGATTGTCATCCCCTATAAAAAATATCAGCTCGATAACGGCCTCACCCTGATCATCCACGAAGACCACTCAGACCCATTGGTACATGTGGATGTAACCTATCATGTGGGCTCAGCCAGAGAGGAGCTCCAAAAATCAGGTTTTGCCCATTTCTTCGAGCACATGATGTTTCAGGGTTCTGAAAATGTGGCTGATGAAGAACACTTCAAAATAGTGACAGAATCCGGTGGCCGCCTCAATGGGTCAACCAACCGGGATCGTACCAACTATTACGAAACCGTGCCTAGTAATCAGCTGGCCACGATGCTGTGGTTGGAGGCTGACCGCATGGGGTTCTTTCTGGATTCTGTGACCCAGAAGAAGTTTGAGGTACAGCGTGCTACCGTGAAAAATGAAAAAGGTCAGAACTACGACAACCGGCCTTATGGCAGATGGAGCGAAGTGACTGCCGGAGCACTCTATCCTTACGGACACCCCTACTCCTGGCTCACCATAGGCAAGCTGGAAGACCTGGACAGAGTAGATGTAAATGACCTTAAGAAGTTTTTTATGCGCTGGTATGGACCCAACAATGCCACCCTCACGGTGGGTGGAGATGTGAATCCTACCCAGGTAGTGGCCATGGTAGAAAAGTACTTCGGGGTGATCCCCGCCGGTCCTGCGGTAGAGCCTATGAAACTGGAGCCACCTGTATTAAAATCTGACCGATATGTGTCTTATGTAGACTCGAACATTCGCTTTCCAGCGATCATGTTCACCTTCCCTACGGTACCGGCCTTCCACCCTGACGAGGCACCCCTCGACTGTCTGGCTGAAATCCTGGGTACCGGCAAGAGCTCTTACTTCTATAAGAAATTTGTATTGACACAAAAGGCCATTCAGGCCTCTACATTTCATCCGGCTAGTGAACTCTCCGGTGAGTTCACCATGTTTGTCCTTCCTTTTCCCGGGCAAACACTGTCAGCTTTTGAGCAGGAAATGCGCGCTATTCTGGACGAATTTGCCAAAAACGGAGTGAGTGATGATGACATCACCAAGTTCAAGGCCAGCCGCGAGTCAGACCTTATCAATGGCCTGGCCAGTGTGAGTGGCAAAGTCTCCCAGTTGGCCAACTATCAAACCATCTATGGAGATGCCAACGCCATCAAATATGATCTGGATCGATACCTGAACATTACCAAGGAAGATGTGATGCGGGTTTTCAACCAATACATCTACAATAAAAAGGGAGTGATCCAAAGTGTAATCCCCGATGCTGAAACTGCTCCGGCCCAACCGGATAATTACGAAATACCAACTTCCGGTGAAAGTGTATTTCCTACCACAGACTACTCTGGCCTCAGCTATTCCAGACCTAAGGGAGACAAATTTGACCGAAGCAAGCGACCAGAACTCGGCCCCAATCCTACTATCAAAGTGCCTGACTTCTGGAAAGAAGAATTGGCCAATGGCATTAAGGTAATTGGCACCCAGACAGATGAGATCCCTGTAGTAGAGATCCAGCTGACCATCAACGGAGGTCACAAAATGGACGCCTATGACCCTAAGAAGTCCGGGCTGGCCTCACTTACTGCCGGACTCATGAATGAAGCTACCCAAAACTATACTTCGGAGCAGATTCAGGAAGAGCTTAGAAAAATAGGTAGTGACATCAGTGTCTACGCCGGCACTTCGCAGACCACCATTTCGGCCAGTACACTGGTGAAAAATCTGGATCGTACACTGGAGCTCATGGATGAAGTATTGAAAAGACCTGCATTCAATCAGGAAGACTTTGACAGACTGAAGAACCAGCAGCTGGAAGGAATCAAAGCCGGGCAGAAAAACCCCGGAGCGATCGCCAACCTCGTTTTTGACCGACTGCTCTATGGTGATGAACACATCTACTCTGTACCCAATAGCGGAATAGAAGAGACAGTAGCCGCCATTACCCTTGAGGATGTCAAAAACTTCTACGACAACTACTACTCTCCGTCTGTTTCTGAGCTGGCCATCATAGGTGACATAGACCGTAAAACCGTGCTGGCCAAAATGGAATTTCTGAAATCCTGGGAGGCCAAAGAAGTGAAAATACCTGAGCTTCCGAAAGCCAAGCCTTCCGGTAAAACCACCATTTATATGGTGGACAAAGTGGATGCGCCTCAGTCCGAAATCAGGATCGGCTATGTGACAGATATGTCTTATGATGCCACTGGAGACTACTTCAAGTCCTACCTGATGAACTTCCCACTGGGAGGTGCTTTCAATAGCCGAATCAACCTGAATCTGAGAGAAGACAAGGGCTGGACTTATGGCGCCCGCGGATATTTCTCCTCTGACGATGATCCGGGGCCATATACTGCCTCAGCTGGTGTGAAGGCCAATACCACCGACAGTGCAGTAGTTGAATTCATGAAGGAAATCTCCAACTACCGCATCAACGGGATGACAGACAGTGAACTTGCCTTTATGCGAAGTGCTATTGGTCAGCGTGATGCACTTGACTATGAAACCCCTGGTCAGAAAGCTCGATTCCTGAGAAGGATTAACCATTATGATCTCGACAAAACCTTTGTGGATGAGCAAAATAAAATCATCCGAAACGTTTCCAAAAAGGAGCTGAACACTCTGGCTAAGAAATACCTGAAAGATGATAATTTTTATATCCTGGTGGTGGGTGATGCTGCTACTAACAGGCCGAAACTTGCTAAACTGGGATACGACATCATTGACCTTAATGAGAAGGGCGATGTAATAGAGGATGGTAAAATAGACACTCAGAAATAGACTCCCTATCCTTATCAAAAAAGGGCTGTCGCGATTTTCGCGGCAGCCCTTTTTTGATTGAACCCTTAGCCTCACTGGCGAATGATCAGCCTGCCCGAGGTTTCTTCATGTTCAGGGTCTGTGACTCTAATCAGGTAATACCCCGGTTCCAGACCATCCAATCCTATTTGCATCTCATTGGATGATCTGACCAGCACGCCTGCCAGGTTGAAAATCTTTACTTCCTTCAGTATGAAACCAGGCCAGTGAATATTCACCTGATCAACAGCCGGATTCGGATAGATAGACAGACTGGATATTTCTGTATACGCCAAACCCACACGTACCAGGCTTGAGTATTCTTCCTGACCATCAAAATCCACTTGCTTTAATCGGTAGTACACACTCACACCAGGTGAAACATTCGAGTCTGTAAACTCATAATTAGTCACTTCCTTACAAGTACCATGACCGGACACCTCGCCTATCACCTCCCAGCTTTCACCATCTGCGGTCTTTTGTACTTCAAAAAAATCATTATCAATCTCTGTGGCTGTAGCCCATCTGATTACATTTGAAAAGCCCTCATTTTCTGCTTTCAAAAACAAATAGGTCACTGGTAACAATGTTTGTTGTGTGTAGCTAAAAGTAACCCTGTTGCCCCCGCCAGCTTCATAATAGTCCAATACCAAATGGTGAGATCCATTCATTTCCACATTGAAGGCATCAGCAGTCCGATAACCGTGATTAGAATAATCGTCAATCACCCAGGTACTTCCTCCATCCACACTCAAACGAACTCCATCATCGCCTCCAATCTGGAAATCATACAGCCCATGTTCAAAGGTCTGAAGCATTTCAAAACGTACCGTGAATGTCTCCGTTTGGTAGTCACAACCTGACGTACTGGAGGTTACATTATCGCCCCCAAAGCTCTCGTCGAATATCTCCGACTCATAGATATCTCCTTTGTAGTTGTTCCCAAAATTGTTCACTCCATCATAGACATGACCTATCCAACTACCTGATCCCACAGCTGTATCGTCTCCAGACCTGGAGGTAAGCTGAACTGTAAGGGTATTGGAATAGACAGTCACACCACCCGATTCTGCACTCCTGCGGTAGTAGTTCAGTCCTGTGTAGCCGGCAGGAATGTCATAGGTTTCGGCAGTAGCTCCAGCTACATCAGACCAGCTACCTCCATCAGGAGATACCTCCCATTGATAGTTGGGCGTGGCCCCTGAGGCGTATAGTGCCGCAATGTTGCTGGTGAAAGCATCAGGATCCCCGGTACCTGACACACAAATATCCTGATCGGATCCTATCTGTCCACCAGTTTCCGTACCGATATAGGTGATTTGGATAGACGCGCGATTGTCTCCCCCTCCTTCAAAATAATCAAATACCAAATTATAAGTACCTGATAATCTAACCTCTGTATAAACTGTCTGATAAGCATGATATCCAAAATCCTGCAAAACATACGTAGCTCCTCCATCGATGCTAAGTCGCACCCCGTCATCTCCACCAATGGTGATTCCATAGATTCCTTCGGCATAAGTCTGTGTCATTCTGAACCTTGCAGAAAAATTCTCCGCAGTGAGAGTACATGTGTTGGTGGTAATGGTACACGCAGGACCTCCACAAAAATCGGTATCAAAATTTTCAGTAGCACTGACCCTCCCTCTGTAATTGGTCGTGTAATTATTTGCGCCTTCATAGATATAACCTATCCAACTGCCGGCACCATAGTCCGTTTCGTTACCTGTACCAAAGCACTGCGCTGCACCCTGGCCAATGGTAATAAAAGATATCATTAAGACTAGAAAAGATTTTTTCACTAATTTAAGCTTGGTTGTGATATGCAAAATCGCACTTCTTTATGGTTTAAATGGATATATTCTTTGAATGGGGCCTATAAATAGTTGAATCCCCTCATATAGAAGATAAGAGCTTTCATGAAAAACCTATTTACTAGCTAAAAACAGCACCAACTACATTGAAATTGATCCTCCTTCTGTATGTTTGGTGATAAACCCAGACAGATGAAAACAAAAATACTCATGACCCTTAGTGCCGTCACCTTAGCCCTGGCAGGCATCGCACTTACATTCGCTCCAGAGGAAATCCTCTTGTCCATTAGCGCTGAAGGAACTCCCACCCTCACGCTTGTCTTACAACTATTGGGTGCACTTTATTTTGGGTTTGGTATGCTCAACTGGATGACTAAAACGGCCAGAATCGGAGGAATCTATAACAGACCGGTGGCTGTGGCCAATTCCAGCCATTATGCCATTGCCGCACTGGCCCTCATGAAATCTCTTACTGGCAACTCCGACTTACCCGCTATTATTTGGGTGGTAGCCATCGTTTATGCTGTATTCGCTACGGCTTTTGGAGCCTTGCTCTTCTGGAGCCCTGTGAAATCCCAGGACTAAACAAGCACACAGAAAAATCAGGAACGTTTGACCTCCCGCTATTGCTTTCCGGGAACTAACTAAGATGTCCACGGGGTTTAATCGCTTATTTACAACAACCCCTTATTTTTTAATCTATATGAAAGCAATAGTCCTCAACCAGCAAACCAACCGCCTGGAATATCAGGAGGTGCCAAATCCTGTAGTCTCCAAGTCAGATGTACTCATCCGGCTAAAGGCCGCCTCCCTCAATCATCACGAACTCTGGTCACTGAAAGAAAAGAACCTACAAAAGGACGCTCCCATCATCATGGGATCAGATGGAGCCGGAGTAGTAGAAAGTGTTGGCTCAGGAGTTACCCGTTTTTCAAAAGGTGATGAAGTGATCATTAATTCCTCAATGAATTGGGGACCGAATCCCAGGGTTCAGGGTGCAGACTATCAGATCCTCGGATTTCCCACGGATGGCACTTTTGCAGAATACATCAGTATCCCGGAAGAGTATGTCTTTACCAAACCTCCCCATTTATCGTTTGAAGAAGCCGCTGCCATACCCCTGGCAGGACTCACCGCCTATAGAGCACTCTTCTCCCGGGGCGAATTTGAGCCTGGACAGTCCGTGCTCATAACCGGTGTTGGTGGGGGTGCCGCGCTTATGGCGCTCAGTTTCGCCGTGGCGGCCGAAGCCAGTGTTTATGTGACTTCAGGTGATCCGTCCAAAATCCAGAAAGCCGTAAAACTGGGAGCGAAAGGTGGAGCCAACTATAAAGAAACCTACTGGCCGGCCCAATTGCAGGACTTGTCGGGTGGCTTTGATGTGATCATAGACAGTGCCGGTGGGCCGGGCTTCAAATACCTGACAGAGCTGGCCAACCCTGGTGCCCGAATTGTGCTGTTTGGACGAACTGCCGGAAACATTGAAGACCTCAGCCCGCGGGTGATCTTCTGGAAACAACTATCCATCCATGGTACCTCCATGGGTACCAGTCAGGAATTTGAACAAATGCTGAAGCTGTTTTCCGATCGAAAGATACACCCCGTGATAGATGCCGTTTATCCATTAAAACAAATCAATGAAGCATTCAACAGGATGGACGCCAGCGATCAGTTTGGTAAAATAGTGATTCAAATCTGGGCGTAAAACCGCAAAAAGGGTGGACTATCCACCCTTTTTCACCTAATCATCCATTCAAACCCAAACCCTCACACAAGCTCATACAAGTAGAGCTATCACTGCAAGAACCTACGGCTCAGCCTTAAGTGAGTCCTTCGTATTTCCTTTTACCAGATTTTTTTACCATTTTGGTTATCAATACAGTATGAGCAATACCTATGTAAACAACCAAAATGTTAGAAAAATGAAGAAGTATACTATGATTTTTTCACTCCTGTTTTATACCCTCTCGGGGTATTCTCAGAGTTGTACCAACCCGACAGGTTCGGTGATTAGTGGTACTAATACCAATTACAATTGTCATCAATACGTAAAAGCAGCCCTGGTCAAAGGCTGGGTGAACATGAGCAATGGTTATCCAAGTAACCAAAGCAGCATTCCAAACCTTAGCTCGGCCACAATAGAGACCGACAATGATTTCATTCGGGTATGCAACAACTATGAGGCGAAAGCCATTTCCATGAATCACGCTCAAAACAATGCGGATCACTCGGCGGTGGTACTCAATGGTGGGATGTACTCATATGATTATGGCAATTTGGCCAGCACACCGGGGTTCGGATCACAAGTTTACACCCATGGTCATGCCCGGTCATTTACCAATGCCTGTAGTCACAAGTTTTACTCTACCACCTCGGATGTGAGCATATCCGGACCATCTTCTGTACCCACAGGAGCTACTGCCACCTACACACTCTCTGCTCCTTCCAATATATCTGCAGATCATTGGGGGGTGAACACTACCTATTTTGACATCCTTTCGTCCAATAGCTCTTCGGTCACGGTAAAGGCTAAGTCCTCTGCCGGGTCAGGGTATGTGAAAGTGTATTTACGAACGTCTTGTATGAGTTCGGGTGAATTTAAGCCCAGCAAACAAAAGACCGTTAGTGTGGTGGCGGACTGTACAGGCACACTCAACGGAGGTGCACTCTATACCTTCAACAATGTGAGCAGTGGAGCCTCCAATACAGTAGCGATGAATTTGTCCAGCTGGACCTGGGTAAAAACCTCCGGAAGTCCCAGCTACTGGTACACCGGATCGGGTGGAAAATACATGTATTTCTCGCTCTCCAGTGGATGCGCCACCTTCAATGCATACAACTCATCTTGTAACCTCACCTTGACTTTCTGTGCTTATGGTGGGTATACCATGCAATATGATGACAATGAACCAATGGAATATCAGGTGCATAATCTGCTAACCAATAAACTGGAACGAAAAGGCACTGCCGCTCCGGCTGATGAGCCAGAGATGCTCAGAGACCTGCCGGCAGGATTGTATGTACTCTCCATTGGGAATACCAAAAAGAAGGTCTTAATTAAATAAATCAGTTTCACCTCATACTGTACCTCAAAACAAAAAAACGCGGGCATGGCCCGCGTTTTTCATATACGTTTTAAGAAATGAGGTTATCAGTCCACGAAAAGCGAAGCAGGTGACTCTATGGTGACCTTCTTCACATTCATGGGGTAGGCTTCCACCTTTTTATCAGCCTCAAAAACACGCTCAGGCAAACTCTCTCTGATGATGTTTGAATAAGACATAGGAGACGGAGCATTGGTCATCAGGCTCTTTTTGAGTGGCTCAGCTTCATTGCTATCCGTGATCATGGTGATGTACATATTTTCGGTCTGCAGGTACTTGGCAGCCGCGGCATTCACTTCCTCCAGCGTCAGTTTAGCCAGTTTGGCATCCATCTCTGCGATGTAGTTTTCCATACCGTAAAACTGTGAATCCATCAGGAAACCCAGCTGCCGCTCAGGTGACTGAATGTATAGCTTCATGTAGCTTCTGAGAAACTGTCTGGTCAATTCAAACTCATCGGCTGTCAGCCCTTCATTTTTCACCCGGTCTATTTCGTTCAGTGCCATGCGCATGGCAAAGTGTGCATGACCGATTTTGATATCGCCGAGCTCAGGATACTGGCTTTTCAGGCTATAGGCTGTTTGTACAGGTCGGATCCAGATGGCCAGGTAATTCTGACTTCTGGGGAAGCCCGTAAGCGGAAGCTGATTGCTCCCCCCGGCTTCATACCACTCTATGTAGGTATAGTCACCATAGTTCATAGATCTGGTTTCCCTGATCAGCTGATACAGTTTGGAATAAGACTTGCGATGCTCGCCGAGATAAGAGTTCACCACCAACATGGCTGGCCAGTCAGCGGAAGCTCTGTTGATACTGATGGGGTAGCCCGTGAAAATAGCCGTACCCAGATTATCAGGTTTGGTCACCAACTGCACCTGAATGCCATCAGGCATGGCTACTTCTCCCAACTCGGGAACCGTAGGCTGAGTATCTGGCAGGCTATTGATATCCGCTTTCAGGGTCTCCAAAAAAGAAGCTGGGTAGTCCCCGGCAATCCCGATGGTCACGTTATTTCTGGTAAAGAAAGCCTTGTAGTGATTCACCACATCTTCTCGGGTGATGTTTGCAAGCCCGTTGATGGAGCCCCGCTTCATATGTGCGTACCGGGTACCGGCAAAAAGTCTTGCTTCCAGGGCCATTTTACTAAAGTCCTCATCAGAGCTGGCTTTGATCACTTCCTTCACGTACACCTCCGTATTGGACTTTACGCGACTAAAATCACGCTCGGCAAAACTGGGGTTAAGAAGCAGGCTCCTGAAAATGGTGTAAAACTCATTCAGAAAATCCTTATGTACTTCGAAGGTAAATGTGGTCATCTCCTTGTCAGTGAAGGCCCTGTATTGAGCGGCCATAGGATACAGCAGGTCATCAATTTCTGATTTGGTATACTGATCACTCCCTGTCTCAGTGAGGACAGTAGCTGTCAGGTTGGTGAGTCCTTCTTTACCCACCGGGTCACTCATCGACCCATTCTCAAAGGAAATTTTCACAACAATCTTGGTAGAAGCCATAGGCAACTCCACCACCTTCTGAGCTGTAGCAGTCAAACTCAACAGGCTCAAAAACATATATACTAGATTCTTCATTTTGATCGGGTTAAAGTTTGATGTTCAATTCTTCTGACACCTGCAATTCCTCATCTGGAGAAATGGTAGCTACAGTAAGGTGCTCATCCACAAAGTACTTGTTGGCTACACGCATGATATCCTCTGCGGTCACTGCATCGTAGTTGGCAAATGCCTTATTTACATCTGCAGGATTACCGGTAAGCCATATGTACCACGATAGCGAATTGGCGATATCACTGGGGTTGTCTATACCCATGGCATAGCTGTACTTAATGAAACTCTTGGTTTGGGTGAGCGCTATAGAATCAACCGGATTGGTCTTCAGGTCTGTCAGCACTTTATCAATTTCTGTTTTTACATAAGCCATATCCGATTTGTCCACGAGCATGGCATCTACTGACCACAAGCCTGGATCTACGGTGTTCAACCCTCCGGCAGAAAGCTCCCGAACCTTTTGCTCTTCTACTACCAGCTTCTTATAGATGTCAGACTTTTGCGAAAACGCTAGGCTACTAATGACGTCCAGAATGGCCATGTCTTTATTCTCAACAGAAAATCCGGGGCCTTTGTAATTCAGGTTAAGAATCGGGGGGAAATTGGCTTCCTGTACGTGTGCAAATCTGGTTTCGGTCTGCTCGGGCTCCTGAGTGATCTCCTGAGTAAAGGTGCCTCGCTCCCACTCACCGAAGTACTTACGCGCCAGGTCGTTCACCTTGTCGCTGGTGACATCTCCCACCACGAGTACCGTGCAATATTCGGGTCGGTAGTAGCGATCAAAAAACTCCAGCGAGTAGTCATACTGATTGGGCATGTCCACTACATCCTCCCAGTACCCTATGGTGGTGTGAGAATAGGTGTGGGTAGTAAAGGCAGTGTTATACGTCTTTTCGTACAACTTCATGTACGGACTGGTATAGCTCTTGGTATACTCTCCCTTCACAGCACCCGCTTCTACTTTGAAATCTTCCTCGGAATATTTGAGGTTCATAAATCGATCCGATTCCAATTCAAACATCTTGTCAAGCATCTCCGCATTTCCTGTCATGTGATAGACTGTGCGGTCCCACCAGGTGTTGGCGTTGGCTGCTGCACCTATGGCTTTCAGCGCTTCGCTGTATTCTGCTTTGGAATACTTATCGGTGCCACGAAACATCATGTGCTCGAAGAAATGGGCAAAACCTGTTTTTCCTTCTTCTACTTCGTCACGACTACCCACTCTCACTACAATAAAAAATGAAGCAAGTCCGGGGCTATTGTAGGGTACTGTGACCACATTCAATCCGTTGTCCAGTTTGGTTTGCTGGATGGGATAAGGGAATATGCCCTCCTCCTTTGGGGTGTCTGGCTGAGGTGTACACCCCATAGCCAGCAGTAATACAGCCATAGAGGCTACTAGATAATTTCTCATGGTTAATGGTTTTTTTTCTAAAATTAACAGAAATAATTGGAGGTAGCCTAAGGTCTGTTTTGAATGGACAATAAGTCTTCTGAACGGGTAGATACGGGACGAGAGACTTATTAAATTGAATTCTGAGTCAGAAAGTGGTGCCTCTTTTAATCCAACGGTAAATTATATACCAGCCGGATATCTAAGATAGGTCCGGCAGAAAAATCCACATTTTGCTGAGTCCGATCATCACCAAAGCTCGCAATAGTGATGCGAAAGTCAACCTCATCGCCCTCATTAAACTGTCTGTAGCTCCTGCCCAGTGCATAGCCGAAGCGCGCCTCAAAGTGCAGGTTTCCAGCTAGTCGATAGCGACCATACAGGCTCAAATCCACACTCTTTCGCTCAATATAATCCCCATCATATACCGGATCACCCAGCTGAAAAGAGGTGATCAGACCAAACAAGCTTAGCCCCATACCCAATCGGGGATGAGCCTGATAGTTGAGTTTACCGAAAACAGGGAGTAGACCGTTGATTGACCACCGCTCCGAAATCTTCCAATCCACAAAAACCAGTGGCACGAACATGTGACCAAAGAGCTCCCGATTATACATGAGCCCATAGCGCATGAGCAACCGATCGCTGTATTTTTTCTCAAACAAGCCAATTCCGCCCAGCTGAACATGCTGCCAATCCAGCTGCTGGAAATCAGACATGAACCGTGGTGCCAGTAGCAACTGAAACCCTGTAGTTTCGCTGAGCTTTCGCACCAGACCCGTTTGTAAAATCAAGCCATGAAGGCGGGTAGGATCAATAACACCGGAGGCTCCGTCATAGTCCACGACAAATCCCTGATAGGTGAGGTCGTTATACCAAATAGTGGATTCAGAAAAGACAATGGGTATTTTGAGATTGAGGAGCGCCACATTTTCTGCAGCATTCGCCTGCTGTCCTGAGACGGGTTGGCTAAAGCCATGTTTGTAGGAAAGGGTGAATAGATCAATGCTACTTTGCCCATACGCGAAGCAGGAGATCATCCATAGTGCAAAATAGAACTGTCTTTTCACCCGATGAAATTAGTGAAAAGGCACGACTATCAGCATAATAAGGGTTCACATTGAATATAAGAACCCATTCTAACCAGGTATTATCTCTGCTGATAAGCGAAATTTGAATTGGTGATGAAATTTTCGCATCCCAACTTATCCCCCACAAAGACCAGATTACCATCTGAATAGACCTGCCATTGTCTTTCAGAACTGCTATATCTCATCTTTAGAGATGTCCCACTTTTCTTACCAAATAATTTCTCAAACATCTTTTTGTTGTTAAAGCCTCAAACATAGGGTCCTCCAATATGCCTTTTCAGAATACTCGTTGAGTGTTGGTGTTTTCTGGTTAAATCAAATAACCCAAGCTCCTGAAATTTCGAATAAAGGAAAGTCTACTTTTTTTTGAAAAAAATGACTCTTCATCTCTCAGCCTATTCAGAAGCCTGGCCGGCCCATTTCGAAACCATGAAAGAAGCACTCTTGCAGCTTTTTCCTGAAGAGGCACGGGCCATCGAGCACGTTGGGAGCACTGCTGTACCGGGACTTATCGCCAAACCGGTCATTGATATTTTCATGGCCGTATCTCCTTTCAGAAAGGTAGAGTTTTACGAAGAAAGGCTTCAATCTGAGGGTTATCACTATGTGCCTACGGGAATGACCGAACGGTATCTGCTGTCAAGCCATACTCCCGAAGGAGTGTGGACACACAACCTGCATGTTCTCCCATACAGCCCGGATTTTCTACTTCGAAATGAAATTCTTTTTCGGAATTACCTCAGAAAAAACCCCGACTTAATACAGGAATACAACCGCCTCAAAAAGCACCTGTCTTCCATGCCGCTGGCTAGTCTGGAAGATTACACCCGCGCCAAGACAGGCTTCATTCAGCAGGTGGTAGACAAGGCCCGTAAGGCGTGTGGACTGCCCCGGCAAAACGTTTGGACCATGGAGATCGAAGAAGCATAAACGGGGCAAGTTTAACTCCTGGTTCGTCTCCTGAGTTTGGCTATTCGATCATCATAATAGACTTTCAACTCCTCCAGAAAAGTCATTGGGTCATCATATGTAGTGAGCACCCGATAAGTCTGTCGGCTTTTGGCTCGAGCCAGTTCTTGTTCCACATTCAACTTTTCCTGCTCCAGATAATCATATGCCGGAGCGGTGGGCTGCACCGATGCAGCTGCTGGCGCCATCATGGACACCAACTCCTGATCACTGAAGATATGCGCATGATACGCCCGAAGTGCTGCCAGGTCTCCTGATTGGTAAATGCTGATCAAACGTGCGGTCACGTCGGTAGCCACCTCCATTTTCTGACCATCCATAGAAAACTTATCCGGGTGTACATGCATCATCGCTTCCCGGTAGATCCGCTTCATCTCCTTTTGATCAGATTCATTATGGCCGGGCTTATTGTTTCTGACCACAGGTTTCAGCCCTTCAGGAGCCACATAGTTTTTACCCCTCCTCTTTTGCGCTAGACGTTGTTCCTTTTTGGCCAGCTTTTGCTGCTTGTACAGCACGGTGAGCTCCTGCTCTTCTATGAGCTCGTTGATCAGGTGAGCCCGCAGCTGGGTCTCAAAAGCGTGAGTGCTTTGCCGGATCAGCTCCAGTTCTGCCCGGAGGGCATCAATCTGATCTTTCAACTCAGACAGTCGCTCGTTGGAAACATGATTGGAGACAGACAGCTCAGACTTCTTCGTCATTGGTCAGGGTATGTTCAGATTTAGAAGCAAATTTAATGGTTTTGAAATGCCTTGTAGCCACCTAATCAGAGCCTTTCATGGCATTGTCTTACGCTTCGACAGGCTCAGCGTGACAATGCCAGAATCAGCGTGACAAGGCTCAGTGGGACAATGCCGGGATCAACTCCGCAATTTTCGGGTGGTACTGCCCACTACACTCTCCTACTTTTACCTCATATTTACTCAACCAAAGAAAGATGAACACTCAGGATCACATCAACTTTCAGCGCATCGCCGAGGCGATCGATTACATACAGGCCAACTTCCGCGACCAACCCAACCTGGATGAGGTAGCGGAGCAAGTACACCTCAGCCCTTTTCATTTTCAGCGTCTCTTTACCGAATGGGCCGGCGTAAGCCCCAAGAAATTTCTGCAATACATCAGCATTGCGCATGCCCGATCGCTTCTCAAAGATGGTCAGGCCACCCTCTCGGAAGCTACCCACCAAACGGGGCTATCTGGTACCGGCAGACTGCACGACCTCTTCATTAACATCGAAGGCATGACCCCCGCTGAATACAAAAATGGTGGTAAAAACCTGAAGATCAATTACAGCTATGCAGACAGCCTGTTTGGAAATATCCTCGTGGCCAGTACCGCCAAAGGCATTTGTTACCTGGCCT
Source organism: Marinoscillum sp. 108 (assembly GCF_902506655.1). Taxonomy (NCBI): domain Bacteria; kingdom Pseudomonadati; phylum Bacteroidota; class Cytophagia; order Cytophagales; family Reichenbachiellaceae; genus Marinoscillum; species Marinoscillum sp. 108. Next base: position 1,886,877 of record NZ_LR734808.1, read on the forward strand.
TTGCCGATGATCCCAGCCTGGCCTTCTCTGAGCTAAAAAGCAAATTCCCGAATGCTTCCTATGAGCAACGTCTGGATTTGATTCAGCAAAATGCCCTCTTCATCTTCACGCACGACTGGACCCAACTGGATCAAATCAAGCTACACCTCAAAGGCACTGATTTTCAGCTGAAGGTTTGGGAGTCCCTGATCAGGATCCCCTCCGGAAGATTATCCACTTACGGACAGATAGCCAGTGCAATCGACAAGCCCACGGCTTCACGAGCGGTAGGCACAGCCATTGGTGACAACCCCGTGGCTTACCTGATTCCCTGCCATCGTGTGATCCAGTCTACTGGCAGATTTGGGCAATATCACTGGGGTAGCAGTCGAAAAACGGCCATGATCGGCTGGGAGGCAGCACAAATCACCGAAAGATGATACCAGAATTGCATACCAGCATTACAGACAGGCAGCTGAAACTGATGATCAGAAACGGGAAGATTGGACTCGCAGGCAATCGTAAATTGAAGATCTACGGGAAGCTGAGCTGTGTCTCAGGCAAGCGAATGAAACGTGAAAACCGGATCTTTTTTGAGCATGAACCCGAAGCTTTGACCCTCGGCTATCGCCCATGCGGTCACTGTATGTCTGCTGCTTTCAAAAAATGGAAACATGGAGTTATTTAAAGATTTGATTGATCCCAAACGCAACCTGCTGCCCCACGACGGCACAGTGAACTACTACGGAAAGGTGATCCCGGAACCCGATCATTACCTGCATCAACTCCTGCACCACATCGAGTGGCGACCCGATGAGGCCGTCATTTTTGGCAAGCACATCACCACCAAAAGAAAGGTGGCCTGGTACGGAGACCGCCCATTTGATTACACCTACTCCAATACCACCAAACAGGCCCTGCCATGGACAGAAGAGCTGCTGGCGCTGAAGCAAATCATCGAAAACGCTACGCACGAGACCTTCAACTCCTGCCTGCTCAACCTCTACCACAGTGGTGAGGAGGGCATGGCCTGGCACAGTGATGGAGAAAAAGACCTGAAAAGAAACGGGGCCATCGGTTCCATAAGTCTTGGCGCTGAGCGCAAATTCTCCTTCAAACATAAAGTCACCAAACAGCGGGTGGACGTGAACCTGGAGCATGGCAGCCTGCTGGTGATGACCGGCACCACACAAACACACTGGCTGCACCGACTGCCACCCACCAAAAAAGTAAGCACCCCCAGGGTGAATCTCACCTTCCGAACGATTATGAATCAACTCACCTAAAAAAGTTCCGCAGTGGTGAACAGATTTTCAGCGGATTTTGTTTTGCTCAAACACTCCTAAAACCGCTATGAATGTTTATACCTTCATCACCCCCATTGTGCTGGTATTGCTCCTGGCCGAAATCATCTACAGCGTAAGGACTAAAAAGCCCTATTACGACTTTCAGGATACCATCACCAATCTGGCCACCGGCATAGGCAACCAATGTGTTAACCTGGCCGTGGCCTTTTTTGTCTTCAAATGGTACGGCTGGCTCTATCAGTTTGCACCATGGCAGATTCCCAACACCTGGTACTTCCTGCTGCTCCTGCTTTTGCTACAGGATTTTGTCTTCTACTGGTTTCACCGCACCGGGCATACCATCAACGTCTTCTGGGCCGCCCATATGCCACACCACTCCTCTGAGGAGCTCAACCTTTCCGTGGGCATTCGTGCCAGCTTTACCCAGCGCCTCTTCCAGTTTGTCTTTTTCGACTGGATACTGGTACTCATTGGGTTTTCTCCTGAAGCCGTCTATGCGATAGCAGCCGTGCACCTGCTGCTGGCCTACTGGCACCATACTCAGGTCATCAAGCGGCTGGGTTGGTTCGAAAAGTACTTTGTAACCCCCTCACACCACAGGGTACACCATGGGGTGAACCCGCAGTACATCGATAAGAACTACTCCGAATTCCTCATCATCTGGGACAAACTCTTTGGCACCTTTGAGGAAGAGGATGAAGAGATCTGCTATGGGGTGACCCACCCGCCACGCACCTGGGATCCTATTTTCGTCAACTTTCAGTATTGGAAACAGCTCTGGGACGATGCAGTAGCGGCCCCCTACTGGTGGGACAAGATCAGGCTGTGGTTTATGCCGCTGGGCTGGCGTCCCCGGGGACTGGAAACAGAGAAAAAGGATCGCATAGGCTACACCAAAGCCGAACAGGTAAAATACCACAGCGCCCAATACAAAAACCTCAAACCCTACCTGATGGCGCATGTGGCCATCACACTGGCTTATCTGATGGTGGTCATCAATTTGTCTTCACCGCTTTCTGCCCTGGACAGGCTCATTTTATCCAGCGGAGTATTTATGACCATCATTAGCTGGGGTGGACTCCTGCAGGCACGAACATGGTCTATTCCTTTGGAAGTGCTCCGAACTGCCTTTATGGCCATAGCCCTCATACTGGTGCTCAATCAAAACGAAATGGCCAACTGGACCAGCTGGACCACCATTGTCATCCTGGGCATCACAGGGGTGAGCATCCTTTACTTTTCTTTTAAAATCAAAAAAGGGCAACTGGAATCCGTACCAGCGGGGTAAGCGCCCTTCATGTATTTGTTTCTATCACTCAGAAAAGTGGATCAAAAAGCTTAAATTCATTACAGACTTTTTAATCACTAAACCTATTGACCCCATGAAAACCCTACTCCTATTGTCCGCTATGGTGGCCTGCTTATCCTTACAGGCTCAAAACCAATTTCAAAATGAAGCTTCAGGCACACTGGCCTTTTACTCTGACCGGATCATGCAGCTGGCAGACGCGGTGCCTGCCGACAAATACAGCTGGTCACCAGAAGAAGGCGTTCGCACGTTTGGCGAAGTGCTGGCGCATGTTGTTTCTGCCAATTATTTCTTTGCCATGAAAATGGGCGCCGTGATACCAGAGACAGTGGATATGATGGGTATTGAAAAAACCCTCAAAACCAAAGAGCAACTGAAAACCGCCCTGCAGGACTCCTATAAAGTGGTGATTGACGTGGTGAAAAACAGCTCCAAGGCTGATCTGGAGGAGAAGGTAGAGTTCCCCTTTCCGGGAGAGTTTACCTCTATGTCAGCGGCGCTGATCGCTGTCTCGCACTCCAGTGAGCACATGGGCCAGTTGATCGCCTACTGCCGCACCAATGGCATCACCCCACCGTGGAGTGTGACCGACGAAGGTGGTCAGGACTGATATTTTCAAAGGGGGCTCTGCCCCCTTTCCTTTGCTTTTATTCTCAGTTTTGGTGACGACCAACTCACATGAGTATGCCCCCAGTCGCTAAATGCACTGAACTTCCTTGTTAGCATTTCCCTTTCAAATAACTCATAAGTCTATGGATTTTAAGGCTGCTACATGCTCTCTTTCAGTTTCCCCACCTATAGATTGCGAAAATTCCACCAAGAATTATGGCAACGAAAACTGCGATAATTATCCCCAACAAAACCATAATTGGCCATAGGGCGCTCACGGAGCGCCTAAATCCTTTCCCCTGAAGCAACTTAGAAAGCCTTTAATTCTTGCCAGTACATCTGGTCTCCAGAGTAGCTTTCATTAAAAAAATATTGCTTTCCAGAGACTTGAGGTGTTCCAAATTTCTTGAATTTGAAGCTATATAAGCAAGTGCATCGTTCATGTGCTTAAGAGTGATCTCTTCATTGCTCACCGAGAGTGCTTTCAACTTTTCAACCGAGACGAGTGTAGAGTCAAAACCGTTTTGACTTTCAATAAGATATACCCAGCCATTATTTATTCTGTCAGCTTTTTCCTTAAATCTGGTAGTGATTGAAATCGCATTACTGTTTATAACATTTAACAAACCTTGTTCATATGCATAGTACTCTGTCAGCTGCTTTTTAATGTTTTTATCAGTTATAAGCCTCAGGTTACCACTTGACTTTAAGTCTTCAAAAGCATTCATGTTGGGTGTAATGATGGCATCCGTTTTAGAAACAGCACCTTTTGTATGTTCAAGTATTTCCTCAAAATCACCATCACCAATCTGCAACAATCCCAATAATTTATTGGCATGATGTAAGCGGTCTTGGGTGTACTGTACCTGTTCATTGAGCTGAATGAGATCTTGATTGACGTCTTCTAAAAACTGACAATAGTAGTCTTCTTCCAGTTCGCGCTCCAGGTGTTGCTGATACCAGTTATTGATCTGTAGAGCAATAAGAATCCCAATTACTACGAGTACTATTTCTCCAATGGCATAAAGCAGATATTTACTGAACTGATTTTCAGTTAACAACTTTTGTCGGATGCGCCTGAAGAACCTAATCATATCTCTTGTTTTTGCCTGTGGGTAGCAAGTGCAGGGGTTAATAATCACCAAATGAAAACTACACCCAATCGCACCTTCCAGTGAAAGTACAGAAGTATTTTGGCAAAAGGGCAAAGTTAAATTTTCATTATTCAGTTTTTACTTTCACGCCAGCAGAGAGACCATAGCTATGGAAAATGAAAGGAACCTGCGTTTTATGAATAGATCCCCGCTCTCTACTTTTCCCAGTCAAAAAGCAGCCGAATTTGAAATCTATTTCAATGGGCCGGTTTAAATGAGTTCATTGATATCGTCCATGTAAAAACACTGTTCCCACTGTTTCATTCCAATCTTTGGGTAGTATGCCACGGCTTTGGGTGCCGCTAATAATATCAATTTTGCTTTGGGCGTTTGCAATTTTGTTTGCCTGATTAATTCCTTCCCAATTCCTCGTTTTTGGTAGGCCTGGTCCACCGCTAAATCCGACAAGTACGTACAATACAAAAAGTCTGTCAAAGACCTTGCAACACCAATGAGGACGTTGTTTTCACGTGCTGTGACAATCAAATTACCGTGATCCAACATTTTCTGAATTCTATCAGGTTCATTCACTGGTCTCCGTTCTGCTAAAGTGGATTGATTCAGTACGGAAATAAACTCTTCTGGTGACAGGTCCTTTTCAATTTGATATGTTATCATGGCTCAGCTTCTTAAAGAAGGTATGATCAATTGGATTAACAAAACCTAACGGTAAATTATTGGTACGGGTTATATAGTAGGCTGGCCAAAAAAGGTAAGATATTATTCATGGTCATATCGCATAGGTTTTCCTGCCTGTCCCCTCCATTATCACCGTTTGGTTCGAGTAGACCATTCACACGTCGCGGGTTACCAGCTTCTTAAATGTAGCCTTTGCTGAATTTTCCTTTCAGGGAGTTCTCGCAAACTGCAATCAAGTTTTGGTTGGCTACAGGTTTCCCAAATCTGCTGATATCAAATGCCGTTTCAATACAGTGATTGAGAAAATCTGAAGTGAATTCAATGTCCCAATCAGCACATTGCAGAGCCAAATAGATTCGGGAGTCGATGAGACCAAATTCATGTCCTATTCTATCAGGGTGTTTGTTAATATCCCAACTTCTTTCAATGACTTCTTTTATTTCTTCCCTTGATGGAATCATCCTGTCTGTTGGCAGACTTAGCAAAGAACCTGAAATCACGGAGACACTGCCAAACTTTAGCAGCTCTATGACCTTACGGGCATCATTTACTGATTCTGTGGCAAGTTGTATGAAAGTCGTTGATGCCACAGAAGTAACCATATCATGCGGTTTATTCTTCATTACGGTTTCTTCCATTTCAGATATGGCTTCCTTGTGTTGGATAATCCCCAGAGATCTGATCATCTCCACCTGGGTTTCCCAGGTTCGTTTATCCCGCTTCTCTTTGAGGTAAGCCTCAAACAGGTCTGAACCTAGTGCAGTACTCTTCATCTTGCCTATTTCCCTGGCACCTCTTTTTCTATCTGCTGATTTGGTGGAGTTGAGTTTTGCTAAGATATCTTCGTGAGTCATGGGAGAGTATTGCTGATAACCATAAGCTTCCCTTCATATGATATTCCAGTAAACTTATGGATACACTTAAAGATAGGAAATGTGGGTAAAGAACCCAGCGACTGGTTCATGGTCGATTCGCACGTCACTGGCAGAATGCTAAGTTGGCATACAATCGCTCAGCGCCTGTTATCTCTCATTTAAGTTGACCGGAGTATTCCTATTATAATGATTGGCAAATAACTCAATAGAATGTTAAGAAGTGCCATTTTGTAGCTGAATCTCTGAATTTTAGAGATTCCAATGATTAGAAGCGCAAATGACCACAACCAGAGAATATAGCTATATCCAGCATTGACCTTCTCAACCAGAGGATCTTCCCCAGACACGAAAAGTAAAAGCTGGTATATGAGTAGTAAACCGTATGGGATTGAAGAAATTGAGTAGACGTTAACCATTTGCCTCATGGTAGATTCCCCTTTCCATATTCGTCCGACAAGCTTGACCAAACCTGGCATTAAGAATCCGAATACAAGAAATGCGATCCCTATTCCTGCCGGCATTGTTATTAGCAGACTCCACCATACAAATTCATCGTCAATAATAGCGTTGATATCTGGTGTCATATTCAGGCCAAAAATGAAACCCAGGATAATGATAGGTGCGACAAAAAGAGATTGAGTTTCATTCTTCACTACGAAATCTTCAAAGGTTCTCTTAGGGTTTAACCAGATTGTTTGATACGGGTTCATGAGTAAATGCAGATATGAGAGCTAACCTTTAGCTTCCCTTCATATTACTATTCCAAGAAACTGATTGATTAACTTAAAGATAGGAAATGTGGGCAAAGAACCATCGGCTGATTCATGATGAAGTTAGCACTGAAGTCTGTAAAGTGGCTCCCGATAGCCATCAGGAGGCATATGCCCGATCAGTGTCTGTTATGCGTTAATTTTCGAAGCGCTCGTATTGTGAAGTTAGACCGTCCCGGCTGGACATTATCAGTAAATCAGGTGTTGGAAGGGATATTCGGCTTGTTTGTTCGCCCCACTCAAAAAAGAGAGTTAGAGAGTCACCCTCAAGAATGTAAGGAACATATGGATCCCCGTCAAAATCAGCGATGTAATACTTGTCTTTGTCAATTAGAAATGCGGCGTTTGGAGCACTATGTTCGTTCGCCCAAACTCCAAACAGTAGAGAGGTGTCGACTTGAAGGTTTCTGAGAATAGGACGGCTTGGTCTTCCGGCTGAATCGAATGTTAGTGGTTCCACATCAGTTACAAGTTCCTCTTCGATTTCTTGCTCGGTTATCGTATCAAATTCCCTCGTTGGTTCGGTCGGAGTTATCTGTTCAACTTTTACCGTATCTACAGGAGTTTCTTCGTTGATGTTTCTGGAGTTCGGATTACCACAAGAGTTCATGAGCCAAATAATCGTAATAAAGTTCAGGTATCTCATAATTCTCCGATTAGCACATTTGCTCATACCGATCAGCTAAGCACAGTCGGCTCAGCCTTTCAAATATCTCAAAAGTATCTTATCCAGATGCCCTTTGCAAGTAACTAAGTTAGCCGATTGGGCTTAGCGCCTGTCACCTACTTTCTTGTTAGTTAGTCCGATAGTCCAGCAGCTAGAAATACAACGCTCAGATATATCCAGGTGCATGTGAAGACTATGTGAACTAACGTTTCGAATTTCTTACCCTTCCATAGTTGAGATGAGTAGCCGAAAAGTTGAATAAGAAGTCGACAACTCCAGAAAATCCCAAAACCGAGCGAGACTTTTTTTCCTAGTGATGTTTGTGCAAGTTCATTAGCTGAGGTCAAACAAAGCAGACCCATTAGGATCACAGTTAAGGCAATAAAAAAAGTATGCACCATCATTACTTGTCTGTTGATTAATGACAAAAACTTCAGCTCAGCTTTCCAGTTAAAGTACTTTGGGAAGATCACATGAACCAAGCCCAAAGCGATCAACAGCATTCCAATGATTTTAAGATGTAGTTCCATTTGATGCTAAGATAAATGTACTAACGAAGGGAGTGATTTTCCTTTCTTGAATGAGGTTCAGCTTCGCAGATTTAAAAATGCTCATCCAAGTCTTTTTCGAATAGAAATGGAGGAATCCGATTGTATAAGCCAAGAAGTTATAAGTATCTCTTAAATGTTCTGTTACAATGATTTTTCCTTCTTGGCTTGTCACTCTTGCAAGTTCTTGAAAAAATCGAATTCGTTCCTCTAGGTTTCTAATCTCATGGGCAGCAAATGACACGCACACCACATTAAATGCTCCATCAGGGTAGGGCAAGGAGTTAGTTTTGACCTCTAAGGTGTTGGGGTGCGGTGGGTAAACTTTTCTTGCCCGTTTTATGGAAATTTCAGTATGATTCTTTGAGTCATAGAAATCACAAATATGTAGTTCGGAATCCTTAAACTTAGATGCTAAGATTTGGCTGGTCTCATCAAATCCAGCATTGATGTTAAGTATTTTTATTTTACTATTTGTTACGGTTCCATCAAGCCATGTAAATTCATAGAGTGTAGAAAGATCATAGATATAGTATGTCACGAATAATGATACTAGTGTGGATAGTAATATTAAACCTGCAGCGGCTAATGGAATCCAAATCCAGTCTTTGATTAAGTATTGAGTTGAAAGAAGCGAAATCATTATTCCAATTGCTGCAACTACATAGAAATGCCAGTTAAAGCGTAATACGTTTGAAACACCCTGAAATGGACTTCTTCCTACTGCCATGTTTCAAGTTTCCCTTTTTTCCAATGATATGGGATATTTCTAACCTCAAAAGTACTAGCGAGTTTCGCTGTATTGAATGCTGATCTGTTCAAAAAGTCAAAGCTATAATCCACCACTTGAACAGGGTCTGGTTTCCAGTTGTTACGCACTCCTTCAATGATCAACACTGACTTGTTATGATCGTTGCAAGTAAATGTGAATGGTAATGACAACCCGTCTCTTTATCTCTGTTCTTATTAATTTATCTGAATCGTCCATTTACGCGATGGTGTCTAACGCCCGTGTAAGTGTGTGTGCCACCTTACATAGGTTACCACCAATCTAGCGCTTTTTGAGCTTCCGTTCAAGTCTGGAAAACTTGGCGAGAAGTCCAGGTACACTAAGCATGCCGAACTTGAGTGAGGCAAGGGAGATAAAAGAAGCTCTGGCGGGTAATACTGAATTCGTGTTATGATTCGTTCTGACACACCGTTGGTTTACCCACCTCCTCAGGTCGGAGGGCCTAGGCGGCCCCGCCCCTACTTTTTCTTGGTCAAAAAGTAGGCAAAAGACATTGGAAAATGAATGGATCCCACGGCCATCCCGCACCCGTCGCTCAAAGCCATTACGCCCCGCAGCAACACGGCACTGTGCGCATCCTTCCGCATTTTCCGGCCAGCGCGCCACTGTGAAGTTCATCGGGTTGACCTGTTTGATTATGACTACAAAAAAAGGACAGAAGATAGGCTGTTAATGTTGGACTGCGAGTTTTCAGCATTTGTTACACACCGTTTATCTGTCTACTATTGGAGCTTTATTCACTAGCTCTGGATATATTGAATTCAAAATCCTTTGAAGTTTAGGATATTCCTGTGTTGTCTCCCAAATCATCAAGTATTGTTCAGTGACGCTGTTTGCGTGTTCGCAGGTTAACATATGTCCAAAAAGGTGAGCGATTTGATCATCCTTTCTTTCTTCAAGTAGTTGAGAGATTATTTTTGGTTCCTCGATAATTTTTATCGATAGACCGGAAGGATCACAGTTGTTCTGCCAGTCTTGAAGAGGCAAGCCCTGAAAAATGTTAAGGAATTTATCATAGTATTCTGTCCGATTAATTTTAGTTAAGTTGAAGAAAGCGGAATATACCTTTAGCCCATCTAATGAGTTCATTCCATTTAAAGGGCCAATGGTGTTGTTAGCAGAATCATATCCAAAAAGTTGTTCGTATTCTTGGGAATTCTTTGGAAATGAGCAAAAAAAATCGTGTTCAAATTTCGTTTTACTTTGTCCACGTGCTTCATGAAGTGAGTCAGCTAACTTCAAAAGATATGTGGCTCTGTGATTTGGTCCAATGAAGCTCTTTTCAGCACACTGAGAATATATGTTGTAGGTTAATAAGTATAAAAAAATTGTGAGAAATTCCCTCATTGCCTATGGTGTGTACGCACAGCTACGATCTAATTACGATGGAAAGATACCAAAATGGAAAGATGGGCGAATTGAAGATCAAGTCAAAAATCTTTGTGAATACATAGAATTATTGGCATTAGAATTAGACAAGGATAAGATAATTGGACATTGCCAATTTAAGGATAAGCCAATGTTTAACCTCAGTTCGCACATGCACTATCACGCTATGTTAGCCACATTTTCATTCCAGCTTGTATGTTACAGGTTGCACGTGCAAAACCCTTACTGGATTACCATCTTGTTCACCGGGTATCCATTTGGGCATTCGTTTGATTAAGCGTTCTGCAGACTTATCAATGTCTTTACTGATTGAATTAGTTGCTTTGATGTTGGTTAGTTTACCGTTCAGTTCGACAATAAACATTACGTAAACTGTACCTTCTGATCCGTCAATTCGTGCAGAAGTTGGGTAGTACAAATTGTTCTGATAGAATCTGACAAGTTTCTCATATCCTCCTGGGAATTCTGGGTTCTTATCCGCGCCAAAATACAAGTTAGTAGTGTCTTTGTCGTCAAGCAGTTCGAAAAGCTCAACAGGTATTTGACTTTGAACCGCAGTTGCTACGAACGCAACAAAAGCAAACAGCAGTAATATATGTTTCATGGAGATTTGATTATGGCTAACCTAGCTAGCAGTTTGTGCGCCCTAGGCTTGTAAAGAGCACTAAAGTAGTGAAACTGCCCAACCCCCGCAACAGTATCCACAATGCACCGCGTTCTGAAAGTCTCAATCCAGAAAGAAGAAAGTTGCTAGAAGCACAAAAGCCTGCAGAATGGGCAGATTCACAGGCGAGTTGCACAGAAGTATCAGATAGGCAGTTTGGCCATTCGCCATATTGCCTGTTACTTGCCGTTGTTATTCGGTTCCCATTTCTTTCCCACCAGTTCAGGATTGCTGTAAATCAAGTTGATAATTTTCTCAGACGCTTTGGTTAGTCCTGCGTTGAAGTTCCCCGTTCGGAATTCAGGGATCATGGTACTATCAATTATCTTTTTTGCTATTTCATCTCTAATAATTAGTTCAAGGCCATATCCGACTTCAATGCGAATCATTCGATCTTTCATTGCCAGAGTTATGATGATACCATCATTGTAGTTTGCTCGTCCAATTCTCCAATTATCAGCTACATCTATTGAGTACTCTTCAATTGTTCGTTCGTCTAATGAGACAATGGATAAAATGACGAGTTGCGAACCAATAGAGTCTTCCAGAGATTTGAGAAGTTGATTTAGGTTGGCTTCTTCATCATCACTTAATATATCCGCATAATCGTTGACCCGTGCATATAGTTCGGGAACGTTCGAGTAGGTCGTTCTTTGTGGGGTCGATTTCTGTGATTGAGAGTTGCATCCAAAGGTTGTTAAAAGGGTTAGGAGCAGAAAATATTGAAAATTCCTCATAAACTGGCTAGTAGCGATTATGGCAAGTAACATCCGCCCAACAACCACCAATGGTTGTTACCGGCCTAGAAACCAACCAAATGTAACGGATTTTAACCCAACGATCATCCGTAAGCTGGACTGTTCACCCGAAAGCTATCGGGACTATAAAAGTACCTCATGGCACAGGCCTTTGCAAATAGCTCAGTGAGTGCGGCCGGCCAGGCTTATGGATGATAGTGCTTGTTCGCGGTTTGTTATTTCTTTTACCAGGAAACTATCCCTGTTTCAGGATTGGTTTCTTCGCTAAAGAATTTACCAGTTGGACCGTCTTCGCCTATGGTTGCATACTTAACGACTCTTTTGGCAGCAGTTTCCACATCACCTCCATGGCCAAAAGTAAAATCAGTTGCCGTTAATCCTGGACAAACAGCATTGACTTTGAACTTGGTATCACGAAGTTCATACGCTAAATGAATGGTATACATATTCAGTGCTGCTTTTGAGGCCGCATAGACCGCATATTTGGCATAATCATAGGCTTGCCAGTTGGGATCACTTTGCAAGGTAAGAGAGCCTACACTCGTACTCAGGTTCACAATCCTTGGTTCGTCCGATTTTCTTAGCAAATCAATAAGTGCATTTGTCACTCTTGCTGTGCCGATCACATTGGTATCAAATGCTGCTTGAAACTCATCAGATTTAGCTTCAAGAGCCGTATAGGGGCTGTTTCCTCCGTTGATGCCAGCATTGTTTATTAAGACATCCAAAACATCCGTCCTTTTCCCGATATGTTCACGGGCTTTTTGCACTGAAGATTCATCGGTTACATCCATCTGTATCACTTCGACATTGTCCAACCCTTCAGCTTTTAATTTTTCAACAGCATTGACTCCATTTTGTACATTTCTGCTCCCAATGTAGACGTAAAACCCGTTTTGTAATAAAAGTCTTGCTGTTCCAAAACCTATTCCTTTGTTCGCTCCTGTAATGAGTGCTTTTTTCATTTTGTTTCCATTTTAAATTTCTGAAACAAAATTCGCTGGATGAGAAATGAACTGCTTTACCATATGGTAAAAAGCAATCAGCGGATGTTTTTTCTTATCCTGCTTAAGGACTGCTGTGTGACGCCTAAGTAAGAAGCGACGTAAGTCAATGGAATGCGATTAATGAGTGAAGGATAGTTCTCCATAAATGCTAAATAGCGAGTAGTCGCATCTTGTGACACCACCGGGCCTTTTCTGGATTTTTGGTACATACATAATTGTACCATTTTGTTTTTAATGTTATCCCACCCCACAATAATCTGTGACAGTTCATCCCAGTGTTGCTTAGGAAAAACAATGAGCTTACAGTCGGTACATGCTTGCAAATATTCAGTAGAGACCGTGTTTGCTTCAAAATTGACATAATCTACCACCAGGCTATTCTCGCTTATAAAACATCGAGTGATTTCCTCTCCATCTTTGTTGTAATAACAACCTCTTATGACACCCCCTACTACAAAACCAACTTGTCTTGGGACTTTTCCTGCCTCTGAGAAATACTTGTCTTTTTGAAGATCAATTTCAATTGCACCTCGTGTTACAAGGTTTAATTGTTGTTGATTCAGGTTACCAATTTGCAAGATATATTCCATCAGTTCTTCCATAATGGCAAGTTGATCAAACTTCAATTTTGATGATTTAACATATGGTAAAAAGTACGGCTATGTAACCGGCTCACCTTTAGCTCCCTTCATATGACCATTCCAAGGAAACTCATGGATGCTCTTTAAAGATAGGACATGTGGGCAAAGAACCCAGCGGCTGATTCATGGTGATGTTCTCACAAAAATCTGTCAAGTGGCTCCCGATAGCCATCGGGAGGTGCATTCGCCGCTAGCGCTTGCTGTAGAGCGTATCTATCGGTAGTGTTTTCGTTGGAAAGTCAGGTTCGTGGTAATATCTTGGTTGCCATGAAGGTCTTTGTTGACAATCACCTCAATGGAATATTGAATGTTGTAGTTCGCAAGAAGTTCATCCAGTTCGTTCTTCTTGTTCCTTGCGATTTTCATTCCCCATCTATACTTGTTAAGTGGGCCAGATGCCAAGGGGAGAATTAATACTCCAGTTCCCATAATAATAAGCGGGACAGTTGAAATTACTCCTTTGTCGAATGCATATGTTCCCAAAAGGTAACCTCCGACAATTACGGCAATGCTAATTGTAATGAAGAAAATGAAATTGCCAATGGAAATAACCTTTGTCCGTTTGACAAGTTCGTACTCAATGTTAATCTCCTTGATTTTATCCTCGTATTTTGTTTCGAATTTGATGTCTGGGCACTTCCCAGAGAAGTTTGGGCGCTCGTTTGTCAGACCGCATTTAGTTCCACTCTGAATATCATAGAGTTGGCGTTCGCAAAGTTGGCAATGTTTGGTTAAATCCATTTTTTCGTTTCGGAAATGCTCTACAACGACCCGCTATGATGAGAGGGGATTAGAAAGAGCTAACCTTTCTACTCACACATAGCCACACCTCGTTTTAAAATTATAAATTGTGGCGGACTTTCCAACGGCTACAACACTTTCCTTACCTACTAAAACCCCATTCATTCATAGCATCTGTTAGGCACTGGTTCTATCCATTTGTGTTTCGAGGTAGATAATAACCTCAACAGTTTTCTTCAAATAGTCCTCAAGTTTACCAATTGTAATTTCAGAATCCCTCCCGTGAGCAATATTATGGCGGTCTTTCAGTATATAATTTATGGCAGAACCTCGGTTATCTTTTTGTAGAAAATCACGGATACCATCGTGCCAATCAGGATTGAATGACTTTGTTAGGTCTCTAATTTTTTCAGCATTGGCGTTTTGTATTTTATACAATTGAGCCTTTGAATAAGTCAGTACTACAGATGGTGCACAAGACCTATCCGCTATATCACAAAATGCATGGTAAACTGAATTTTCAATAAACCCAGAACAAAGCACACAGATGTATTTCGTTAGATGTGACCTGAGTTCATCATCTGGTTCGAACTGCTTTGTTTTTTTTATTAATTTCTCAATTCGATTGTATTGCTTATTTAGCTCGGCATTATTGAACATACTCTTCTACAAATTCATTGAACAACTTATGTCTTTGCTCTACAACTTTCTCATCTGAGGTTGCTCTCGTTATTGAATCGATAAAATCTTGAGTTTTATATAAAGTCTCAAGGTTCTGGATTAAAGAATCAAAGTTTATGTTTTGATCTAGTCTGTTCGCTATTCCGACCATAAGGACTTCAAAGGCTGCTGCATTAAAGACTCTATCTGGTCTGAAAGCATTTTTTCCTAGTTTGTCCAAAATAAGGTCAGTTGTCTGCTTAAAAATATCGGACAGTCTTTCAATTTCGGACTCTGTTGGATTACGGTAGCGACCATTGAATTTATTTAAAAATTCCTTTAGTGGTTTGCTGTATTCATTTTGTAACGAATACATGGCAAAAAACCTTAAAATCATTTCCTGATCTTTGAGTCTATTATTCTTTTTACCAAAGAGTTCTCTCCATGAAGGATGATCATTCAATTCAGAAATCATCTCGTTTAGCTTGCCAATGTATATTGCAGATCGTATTTCTTGTGGAGTTAATTTTCGACCTCCGGTGTTCAGTCTTTCAAATACATGATAGATACTTGTGTTATTGTCATTAGGTGATTCTTGTTTGATTATGGTTGCGTGAATTATTGAATTATCAAGCTTTATGCGATCCTCCTCTTCTAAGGTTTCATATGTTTTGTCCTCAAATTGAGGTTGAACGTTTTTAAGTTTAAAAACTCTCTTTCTAGTATCTCCATCTTTGGGATTAAAAAAGCCATCGTAAAAAAATCGGAGAGATTTGAGTCTTTGTTGTCCGTCAATTACAGACATTTTATTGGATTCACCTTCTTTAGCAAGAAAAACACCTGGCACAGGTAAGCCAAGAAGAAGAGATTCAACTAACCTTGAAGCTTCTGCCTGATTCCAAACATAGTCTCTTTGAAATGGTGGAATAAAAATATCCCCTCTTTTTAATCTTTTAACTAATCCTTCAACATCAAGATCAGCACCATAACTTGAAATGTCATAAATCATTGGAGCAGCAGATTCTTCAGAATCTTCCACATCAATAATTGGCTCGTCTATTTCATCAAATTCATCTCCATTCATAATATTACGTTATTGTGTGATCCTTGCATGTAACAACCGCCCAACAACCACCTGGCTGCCAGCGGCCTACCAAATCTAGCAGATTTTCACACCCAAACAAACCATTATCGGCTATAGGGTGAGCAGCACCTTCTCTCCACCCACTCCCCCGGCTTATTTCACCCCCGCAGCAGCCTCATCTGCCCGGAAAAATACTTGCTCAACTCTCCTTCCTTTCATCTAGCTTCGCCGCAGTTTACATATCGCACATGACCAACGACCTGGTGCTTACCGAAGAGGAAGCCCGATTTGAAGCACTTATCCAAGGTTTACTCTCTGAAGGTCATGGCACATGCGCTGATTTCATAGACTCCCTCACCGCCAACGGCCTCCGAAGCAATCTCCTCGGCCACAAACAAAGTGGCGACATGCGCCCGGCGGGCATCTCCCGGCAGTTTGATTATCAGCGAAACGCCGAAGTGCGAGGTGATGTGATCAGGTGGATCGAAAATGACACCTCGGACGTATTTGAATTACTGGTGCTCTCCAGGATTCAGGCCTTTATCACCTACCTCAACAGAACCTGCTATACGGCCATCAATGATTTTGAATTTCACTATGCCTACTATGAGCAGGGCAGCTTCTACAAGCGGCATTTAGACCAGTTTAAGAGTGACAAAGGCCGGAAATACTCACTGGTGATGTACCTCAACGAAGACTGGCTGGAGAGCGATGGGGGGCAGCTGTCACTCTATCATCCGGATGGCACTCAGGAAAACGTCCTCCCGGTCAGTGGCCGGGCGGTATTCTTTGAAAGTGACAAGGTAGAGCATGAGGTTCACCCCTCCCTCAACCGCTACCGGCTGAGTATCGCAGGCTGGCTCAAGCAGGTATAACGGGCGTCGGGGACACTCCCATCACGATTGCACATCCTGCACACATCTAAAGCCAGTATGATTGAAACCTGAGTCTTTGCTGGAGCTCATCCTTCTGGACACCCGGTAGCCACTACAGTAGCTGTCGTTGCAGAGGAATGACCCGCCACGAATCAGATGTTTGGGAGTATATGGATCTCGGGGATCGTAGTATTGAGCGGAGCCTTTGGGATCTTCCACGGCACCTTTGCGCTGATAGCTCTCATAAGCACGGGCATCGTATTTGTCCTGGCACCACTCCCACACATTGCCCGCCATGTCATATAACCCAAAGCCATTAGCCGGGAAAGACTTCACCGGAGCGGTGGTCTCAAAACCATCCAGCACGTAATTTTGATACGGAAATTTTCCTTGCCAGAAATTGGCCTTGTCTGAAGCATTCTCCGCCGACTCATTGCCCCATGGATATTTGATGTCTTTACGACCGCCCATGGAGGCCCACTCCCACTCTGCTTCTGTGGGCAGTCGCTTTCCGGCCCATTGGGCATAAGCCACAGCATCATCCCAGGCCACGTGCACCACGGGATGGTTCATACGGTCGGCGATGGTGCTCTCGGGCCCTTCCGGATGGCGCCAGTTGCCCCCTATGGTCCAGACCCACCACTGCGTATAGTCTGCCAGATTCACCTCGCTGCTCGTTGGGCGGAAAACCAGTGCTCCCGCCTGCAGCACAGAGTCCGGAGGCTTGGGGGTACCCTCGGGCACCTGAGTTTTCATTTCTTCCCAGTCAATGTCGCGCTCGGCAATGGTCACATAGCCTGTGGCCTCCACAAATTCAGCAAACTGAGCATTGGTGACCTCCGTGGCATCCATGAAAAAAGGAGAGACAGAGACCTCATGACTGGGAAACTCATCTTCGTAAGCCTCGGTGGATTTTGCACCCATGTGAAAGCTTCCTTCCGGAATATAAACCATCCCCTCGGGAGCCTCAATGCTACCACGATCTTTATCGGCCTGTGAACAACCTGCGGCCAGCAGGCAAACCATACCAAACTTCAATAACCTCATAGGTCAAAGGTTATCAAAAATGGGTAAATCATGAAATCTAAAGAATATCTTATTACCTGGACTTCCTGAAGAAATACGGCCTCCTTCTGCCCAGATCTTCAACCGAGTAAGTCACAGTGAGTTCATGTTTCCCGGTAATGAGCTCATTAAACTCACCAAATGGATGATTGTAGCTGTATCCCACTTTAAACCCTGAGTTTTCGAAAGCTACTCCGGCATTCACGCTCTTAGTGGATCGGTAAGCCAGGTTGAGCCAAAGTGTTTTAGACCACCCTACCAGTAACCCTCCGTCATAAAAACCTGAGCCATCGTGAAAGTATCTGTACATCACATAGTTTTCTACAGATACTATGCTCTTGTAGTGAGTGTATGTAAACTTTGCAAGGGTATTGAAATCGAATTTCAAAGACTCATTACCCTTGACAAGATAAGGCATATAATAGCTCAGCTGAAATTTATACACATTGTACACAAACCCACCCCCAAGAGTGAGCTGTGTGTGGTCATATACATTATCGCTATTCAACAGAGGATCATCCTGATCCACATAAGGGCTATACTTTACATCAGAAGATTCAAGCTTTTCGCGAAGAAGTCCTGCGGCCAGCGAAAAGGAAAGATAATGATCCTCGGTGATTCCAGCCATGTAGGCAAGTGATACATCCAAGCCCTGATAATTGATCATCCCCAGGCTTTGTGAGTTCATTCGCAAGCCCGATGAAAGGCCTCTCCCGAGCCCGTAATATGTACCAAAACTGATGTATTCTGCTCCCTTTTCAGACTGTGAGCCGGTGTATTTATTGGCTTGAAAAGCTGCAAACAAATCACCACCCGGTGCACTGTAAGCTGTATTCAGTGAAAAGGGGTTCATAAAATAGCTGGAAGACCCCAGAAAATCCTGAGCGGATAGTGAAAATCCACTGACAAGTAAAATCGAACAAAAAGTAAAAATCTTCATGGCTAATTAGTTTCTTATGATGGTGACAGTACCACGGTAAAGGTTTCCAAGACTACTGTAAAACTTATAATAATAGACACCAGGATCGAGATCCTTGCCGTTTTGGCTCACACCGTCCCATTCATTGGCGTATGGTGTGCTTCGGTACACCTCTACTCCGGACCCTTTGTAAATCACCAAGGTGTAGCCTTCATACAAACTGATATTCTGGATAAAGAAATAGTCGTTGTATCCGTCTGAATTAGGTGTAATTACTTCATTCACAGGCAACAGATCAGATTCGACAGCATCCTGAATCTCTATTCTCAATAGTGCTTCCACAGTCAGTTGCGGACTGCCACTATCTGTCACACGCACCCTGTAGATCACCTCCTTCAGTTCTTCATAGTCCAGGGAATCCTTATTATTCACCAATACCTGACCGGATACATCAATCCTGAATGCTCCTTTACTCTCATCAAAGAATGGATCACTTCTTATGATCTCAAAGGTAAAATCATCCCCATCCACGTCAGTCACGTTCAGAAAACCCAATGAGGATTCACTCTCAGAATTCTCAGTAATATACAGGGTGGTATCAGCCAGTACAGGAGCTTCATTGACTGATTCTACCAACACGACAAAATTCTCAGAAAATGTACTTTGGCCTTTATCAGTCACCGTGATTTCCAGGGCAAATTGGCCCTGCCCTTCCGCATCCAGCGGCACCTTTGTCTGCAGCTGATCTCCGCTTATTTTAAAAAACTTCTTCAGCTGCTCAGCATCCGCTCCGGTGATGGTGTAGCTGAATGAATCAGAAGCATCTGTATCGTCTGTACTGAGGACTCCGATTAAAGTCCCTGAAGGTTGATTTTCGTCTACCACATCGTTGGACAGTAGGATACCTGTTGGTGCATCATTGGTATCATTCACCGTAAGGGCAAAGGCTTTTTCTATCACCGCTCCATCTCCATCTGTAGCTGCCACCCTCACGCTAAGACTGCCCGTCTGCTCAAAATCAAAAACCTGTGCTGTTTTCAGCACATTGTCCTCTATACTAAACAGCGCATTGCTGCCACCACCGGCACCCGCCTTGAGGGCATAGGTAAAGGTCTCGCCGGCATCCTCATCTGTTGTGGTGAACTCTCCCACTTCAGTACCAACAGGCAGATTTTCGTCAAACGTATTCCCCGACAAGGCAACTGCTGTCGGCACATCATTTTCATCCGAAATGGTAATGGTAAACTGCTGCACAAACGTATTGGCTTCCTTATCACTCACCTTCAGGGCAATGAAGTATGAAGACTTCACCTCATAGTTCACCTTTTCAGCCATGGTAATGGTGTTTCCATCTATGAAAAACGGACCACTGGTATCATTCCCGTTTGAAAAACTGAAAGTATGAAGCTCACCGAAAGCATTATCAGTATCCTCCGCAGAAAGATCCGCAATTTTTTGTCCCACTCCGGTGTGTTCGGGAACTATCAGATTCGAAACCATGATCGCAGTAGGCGCCTCATTTCTATTGTTGATCGTCAGGGTAAACTCCTTATCAAAAGAAAAACCCTCTCCGCCAGCATCTGTCACCTCAATGGTAATGGTGAGCGTGGTATTGGTCTCATAATCCACCACCTGCTGCGCATATAGCTTATTGTCGTTGATTTCAAAGAAATCATCGTGATCACTACCCACCAGGCTGAAAACATACTCATCTGTGGCATCCTGATCTGTGACTGAAATCACTGCTACTTCCTGCCCGATGGTGTTATTTTCATAAAAATCAGACTTAGACAATTTGAGATTTGTAGGAGGATCATTGGCATCCGTAAGGTTAATTTTAAAAGCCTTTTGGAATGTATTGCTACCGTTGTCAGTAGCCTGTACCCTCACTTCGTATTCGCTTTTCACTTCATAATCGAAGGTTCCATTGGATAAAAACACATCATCTTCCAATAGAAACAAATCGTTATTGGTGTCCCCATCACCAGACACAAACGCGTATGTAAATACGTCCGGATTATCCACATCATTGACGGACAGTCGGCCAATAAAAGTGCCTGGAGTAGCATCCTCTTTTAATGTATTTTTACTTAGATAGACGTCATTCGGCGGCTCATTTACATCTTCTATAGTGACTTGGAATTGCTGAACAAAGGTATTCGCAGCTTTGTCAGTCACCATCAATGAAATGAAATAAGATGATACCGACTCGAAATCCACCTTCTGAGCCAGTTTGATGCTAGAGCCATCTATGAAGAAGGGGCCATCAGTGTCCTCACCGCTCGAGAAACTAAAGGTATGCACCTCGCCAAATACATTATCAGAATCCTCTGCAGAGAGATCCGCCACCTTTTGACCTACCGCCATGTCCTCCGGTATGGAGAGATTGGTTACAAAGATTTCTGTAGGTGCTTCATTTCGATTGTTGATGGTCAACACGAACTGTTTTTGATAGGAAAACCCTGCTCCGCCATCGTCCGTCACCTGGATGGTAACAGTCAAAGTAGTATTGGTCTCATAATCGATGACCTGCTGAACGTACAGTTTATTATCATTAATCTCGAAATAGCCATCATGGTCGGTCCCAATAAGACTATAAACGTACTCATCTGTGGCATCCTGATCAGTGACTGAAATCACAGCTACTTCCTGCCCGATGGTGTTATTTTCATAAAAGTCCGACTTTGACAGTTTGAGATTCGTAGGGGGATCATTAGCGTCTAACAAAACAATTGTGAACACTTTCTGAAAAGTATTACTTCCCGCATCAGTAGCCTGTATCCTCACTTCGTATTCGCTTTTTACTTCAAAATCAAAAGTGCCATTGGAGGAAATTTCATCATCAGTAATCTGAAACAGCGCATTGCCTGTATCTCCATCCCCTGAGACAAAGGCATATTCATATGTATCCACATCATCCACGTCGTTGACTGAAAGTCTCCCTATGAAAGTACCTATGGCCGCATCCTCAGCCAACGCATTCTTGCTGAGGTAAATATCATTGGGGGCCTCATTCACATCCAGGATGTTGATCTGAAATTGTTTTGTGAAAGTGTTGTTGGCAGCATCTTTCACTACAAGTGTAAGGAAGTATGTACTTTTCTCTTCAAAGTCCGGGACAACTACTGCCTTCAGGGTGTTACCATCCAATAGAAAGTCTCCATTGGAATCTGTCCCATTAATGAAGGTATAGGTATGCGTATCCCCCGCAGACAAATCCTGGTCTGTAGTAGTCAGAGTACCTAGTATCGTTCCTGTCGGACTGTTTTCATCCAGCTCATTATTGGAGAGGGTAATATCTGTGGGTGCTTCATTCACATCGGAAATATTCACCACAAAACTCTCCTGATAGGTCAACCCCGCACCGGCCTGATCTGTGACTGTAATGGTCAAAGAATAGCTCGCTTTTACTTCAAAATTGGCGACGACCCCCAGTACCAATCTGTTTCCATCCCGAATTTCGAAATTGCTGTCGTCGGCAGATCCCGTAAGGGTATATACAAATGAATCCCCTGCGTCTTCATCTGTAGTCGTCAAGAGGCCCACCTGAGCAAAAGTTTCATTATTTTCTGCCAGGGTACTCGCAGAAAGAATGATGTCCGTAGGCCCGTCGTTTACGTCCAATACTGTAATGACAAAAGCTCTTTCAAAGGTAGCACCCTTGGGATCGGTGGTTTGGACTCGAACAGAATACTCATTTTTTACTTCAAAATTCAGTATCTCTGCGGTCTTCAACTCATTGCCGGTAATGGTAAAAAATGAATTGCCCGTATCTCCCTCACCTGTCACCAATTGGTAGGTAAACCCGGTACTGTGATTGGCATCTGTGGTACTCAGCACGCCCACTACTGATCCGGCTGTGAGATTTTCACTGATCGATGAAGCCGAAAGCGAAATAGCCGTGGGTGCGTAGTTGTCGGAGATCACATATGGTACAGTATTGGAGCCCGTTTGCGCATTGTTTTCAAAAGCCAGACTATTCACCGCATTCAGCACTTCATTATTCTGATCATCGTAGATCTGAAAAGTGACGGTCTTCCCTGATGCAGAATTGCTATAAACTGTAAGGAAAATGACTACCTCACCTGTGGATGGAACATTCACATCCGGGCTACCCACACCGACGACTACACCGTCTATAAATGCAGCCACCACGTCATTACTGCTGGTGGAAACCCTGCCATTCACCTCTAGTCTGGCCGTGATGGCCATGTCATAGGTGAAGTCATTTGGATCCACTGTCCAGGAGCCTGGTGCCTGTCCGTAGCTCATGGCTCCGGACAAGACCAAAATCATTAATATAATATTCTTCATTATTCTAGAGATTTCCCTAAAGGGCAGTGATTTTTAATATTTAACTATTTTCTCGGTCTTGACAAGCTCCTCAGCCCGATAGATTTTGAGGAAGTAAGCGCCACTTTCAAGAGTCTCTCCAAACCGAATGGACTTTTGGTGAGTAGGTATATTGCCTTTCTGTAGTAGTCTACCTGACAGATCTACCAACTCATAGCTCAGGTCTTTCGTATCGGAAGTAATCTCCAATAAAATAGATTCCTGGAATGGATTTGGGTAAAGTCTGACAGTGGAATTAATGACATCCAATACTTCTGTAGTATTGGTCATCAACCTTAATGGTGACCCAACTGTACCGTGGGAAGCATCCGCTCTAAATTCCAGTGTGCGTCCATCCTCAGGAGCATAAAGGCGCCCAAACGAATCTTCGAAACTCAAGGCTCCGCTCGGCTGCTCTCCAAACACCGTGATGAATAACAGTTGCTGCTGCCCTATATACTTAGGATAGGCATACCCTACGAGTTCGGTCTCATCGTATACCATCATCTGGTTGCCTTCGTCAAAATTCATATTGGCCGTGGCCACGATTGACATATTGCTTGGGTACTGATCAAAGCTCATGCCTACTGAATGCATATCACTTTCCGAAACGGGCTCTGGCGCCAATCGTGCAGTTAATGGCACACTCGGATAAGTGAATGTGGTCTGAGTGGAAGACTTCAGCATGAATCCGTTGCCCTTAGTCAGGTGAGTGAGTGACCCGATCCATCCTATCATAGGCCCCTCATAAACTGCAAACCCACGCTGGCTTTTGATCTCATCACCTACACTAGCCGTATAATTAGACAATGCGGTATTGATCTCAAGAGTTCTTTGAGAGATATAGCTGATCCAGTTCCAACCCTCCTTCACCTGAATGACCTCAGACTCAGGGTTTATTTCTGCTCCACTAAATTCAAGTACACTTGCATTGGCCAGTTTGAACTTGTACATAGTATTGTTTCGAATCCCGCCACTGTTGCTAATGGTACCAATCCATCCATTCGCCTCATCATACTGATCAAAAGCCCCCTGAGTCTTCACCATGTCACCGGTGGAAGCAGTGATATTGGCGAGGAAATTATTCACATTGGCCATTTGGGCAGAATTTGTATTAAACGAAAGCCACTGCCAACCCCTTACCAAATCCTGTCTTACCTGTACAAGGCCTGTGGTTTCTATCACTACGGGAGATGATGCACTTCCCAAGCGTGTCTCCGAGACAAATGCTACGGCAGGATCAACCTTGGTGTAAACTATTCCATCTGAAGCATCCCATATTCTCAGTTCCACATTCTCATTGCTTACTCGGTTTGAGTAAATATTGAGGAAGACAAAATACTGATCATAAGCTTCTACATACCTGAGTGTGGCCACTCCCCTACATACATTGTCAACAAAAGCAGCTACCTGATCATCTCCATCCTGTGAGAATTTACCATTTACCTTCACCTTACCCACCAAACTCATAGAGTATTCGTACTCAGCGGGGTCTACTTCCCAAGTATCCGGTGCCGGTTGGTAGACATTCAAATTAACCATTAATCGTTCATCGTATCCATAGTCCGTAGTGAGGTAGATATCCTGAGAATAATCACCCAGGTTAATTCCTTCATCTACCGATAAAGTAATCTCTTTGGTCGTCAACGGACTCAGAGTCCCTGATGAAGGAGAAACAGTGAGCCAATCAGGCACATTCGTAATTCTGAAGTTCTCTACTGACCCACCGATATTAGAAACTGAAGCTTTAAAGGTGAGTGTGGAGCCTAATTCCAAATCAAAAGACTTGTCATTGTCCACCCAAAGCACGCTGTTCTTATTGTAGTAAGCCGTCCAACTGGCTGGGCTGTTCATGACGTTACCATTGAGATCACGAATGTTTTTAACTGTGATATCGAGAATAACACCTTCCAGCAGACTATCAGGATCGGTAGGAGAAAGTATAATCTTATCACCATTGGCGGAATAAGAGAAGTTCACATAACTAACAGGCCTTGGCAGGTTGATGGTTGGCGTATTTTCAACTTCCCCACCAGTACCCTGCAGGGCAATCACATCATCTACCTTGGCACCCGCTACTTCGTTGTCCAGAGAGACACTCTTCACAAGAACTCCCGAGTCATCTACGAAAGTCTCAAAAGGGAAATAAGTGACCAGAGAACCTTCCGCACCTGACAATTTATACATCCGCTGCAGCTCCACTTGCTCAGCTGTCTTGGCCTTAGACCATACTCTGATGTCATCAAAAGCGCCTTCAAAATACTGATCGGTCTGCTCCACTGCTCCATCGAACCACCCACGTGCTCCAATCCATACTTTTGAACCACCAAAACCTATCCAGTTTTGATCATCAATAGAGGCGATCTGAGCGCCATCAATGTATACATTGGGGCTCGTGATGCGATTGACTGAAAGCGCAAAATGGTGCCAGGTGTTGTCCATATAGCTCACAGAGCCTACCTGATGTTTCTCTCCATTGTTTGAAATGAGGAGTTTACCTGAGGCATCAGTACCAATCGCCCAGCCCACGCTGTTGGCATCTCTTGCATCTCCTATGCCCGTGCTCAAAAGCGTCACACTATCAGTAGTGGCAGCACGCTTAAACCAGAACTCTATGGTGAAATCATTCTCTGCCGTAAAGGCAAGGGATTTACTGGTAAGGTAGCTGTCAGCACCCAGGTCATAAGCAAATCCTATTGGTTCTATGGACCAATTACCAGAGATGAGTGCATTCTTAAACCTAATGTGATCATTGGCCTGACTACCTTCGGCTTCTTCCATCCTCCAGTTACCAATCAATCCAAACTCATTTCGCTCAAGACGCTTGGTAGCGATGATACTCACCTTACTTTCTGACAGAGCTCTGTTCCAGATGCGCAGTTCATGCACTTTGGCATCCAGAGGTTTGGTTTTGTCATATTTCGCTTGAGCCACATAGACCTTGCCTTCATCGGTATAGTCTGCACCAAAGTCATTATTTATGTCATCACCGTCAGTATCTCCATTCAGTGTAATGGAGGCTGTACCGTTCTTATGGTCGTAGACCAATGCGTAGTGTCTCCAGTTTTGATCGGTGATAGAAGCCGTAGATACTTCAATCTTATTGGCTAGTTTAAAATAAACCTTGTCATTCGCCGTAAAACCAATTTCCAGGGCATCACTTGAAGCGTTACCCTGGGACAGGATGATCTGCTCACCAAGGGATTTACGAGCCAAATAGAAATCCACTGTAAACGACTTTCTCTTAAGGTCTATACCTGCCGGGATTTCCATATAATGATTGGCATCACCAGCAAAGTGCATACTGGCACTATGCCTGACTTCTCCTCCATTCAGCACGCCTTTGATTTCAAAGTTAGTAGGCCGAAGCAACCCACTATTAATAGGCTCATTGAACTGAATCATGATCTGCTCACCAGGAGACAAAATTCCGTCACTCGGCTGTGGAGCTCCAAAAGGATGAGGGTTTACCCTATCGATCAAACCACTGAATATCTCAGATTCACCAAAGACCACAGACCCGGAAGCTGCCACATCACATTTAGTTACAGCGCGTAAATCGTAGGATCCGTCGTTGATGTCTTTAAGAAACCAATCGTATTCAATCACAGGATTGTTTCTTGGAATCTGAATAGCATTGGGATCATTAAGACCTGTGGTATCGCGATAGAATGTCTCCAAAACAGACCATGTGGACTGTGCAGACTGCTTGTACTCCAAGTTGACACTGCGGAATCCACTGTAGTTGATATTAAACCCACCAATCATTACCGTAAGGGTATCCATAAGGTTGGAATTCACCACCCAGTTATCCTTAGGAGTAAGTATCTCCGGAGTGGTACACTGGGGTAAGAAATACGCAGAAATAGATACAGTATCCCCTATCAACTTGTAAACACCGGTAGGGTCGTATTGACAACTACTGGACAGGATGACCTGTACATTGGGATAATCGTATTCAAATGGCCCTTTCTCTATTTCAAGAATCTTCTGAATGGCTGATCCACCCGGAACAAGTATCTCACGGCCCTTACTCAGGTTGGTTCCATCCATAGTGATTTTCAACCCATTAGGGTTTGAAGACTCCACCACCGACAAGGAGTAATACATAGTCTGGGTGTTCTCGCTATCGTTAAACAATGTCAAGGTATAGTTGGCCTTCTCATCAGCCGGAACATTATACATGATAGGCACATCCACTTCTATTCGAGGCTTGTCCTGCTGAAATGTGCGGGCACTGATCTGAGTGCCAGGCTGATAATATTTCGTTTTCACCTCGTCTTCATGAGGGCAGGTAGTCACACCACCATCTGCAATCTGAAATACGGGGCCATTTTTAAGGGTAGATTCATGCACTTTCACATTAAAGTAATCCGTGGGGCTCTCATCTGAAATCGTATAGGAAAATGTAGTACTGTTCTCCTCACTATCAGACTCTACTCCACCCTGTTCCAGGTTTACTGAAGTTTTCATATCCAGTTCCATACTCACCCCAAATAGTGAGAAGTCCAGCGAAGTACCGGCGCTGATGGATTCAGCAAACTCATATTCGAATGAAGTAGTGGAAGTCTCAGATGAGGTCTGTTCAAATGTCAATGCAGAACCTCCACTGTAACTAATATTTCTCACCGGACGATTGGCCTGAACAAGCTCAACCTTTTCCTTCTCATTAAGCTCGAGTTGTTTCTCCCAAAGCTTAATTTGCTGATTCAGCCATCTCACAGAATCCAGTTCCTCATCATCTACCCTGGTGAATGTATAGCTAGGACCTGAAAGATCCTCTGGCTCAGTGATAGAAGGCGTTGCTGTACTTGGGTTCGGAAATACAGGGTCGTCATTATTCTTCCCGAAATTAGGATCTGCACCATCCAACGCACTCACATATTTACTGTTATTTAAAAGCACATTGTTACGGAGCATTTTGAGGTTAGGTACTAAAGTACCTTCGATGTGGAGGGCGGTATAGGCAAACAAGGTGGCCTCTCCTGTTGGGTTCATGAATGTCGCCAAATAAGATCCGAGTTTATACTCTGTGCCATCTTTTGCCGTAATTACTGATCCCGTACAGCTCACATTTGGTGTGCCGCAGTCCGAAACCGGAACAAGTGACAAGGTTTGCGAAACTCCAAATCTTACGTTCTCGGACTTACCGACAAATAAATCAAAATCAGGGCCGGTATAATCTTCAGAGGTTTGAAAAGCCTCTGTGGCCGTATAGGTGGTCACACGCTCTCCTGTGTTGCTCAACTTGTAGCTTACATCCAAACCAGTGGTAGCATCTGCTTCAGATTCATTGATGGTTCCTGCGCCAAAACCTACCCAGGTCGTCACAGATACCCCAATCCCCAACTCAAGGTTCACCGACTGCCCCGCAGAGGAAGTGAATGAAGAAGTTTTGCTTACCGACTTACCCTGCTCAAGCATGGTAAAACTGCCGTCCCCAGGTGGGTCTCTTAACACAAAATCTACTACATCTGGTCCCTGGGTAACAAAACTGGTACCAGCAATAGGTGCAGATCCAAGAATGTATCCATTCTGAACAATGTTAACATCTGAGCCTCCTGGCCAATACACCGGTTCATTTCCTTTGGTTTTCACGGTCACCTGAATGGACTTGGTGAAACTCTGCGAATCGAAAGAAGCATTGTTATTAAACTCTGGGTTAGCCGTTTTGAAAGTATAAGTGGTATCACCATCTGCATCAGATAAAGTGATTGCCTCCAAAGTACCAGGCGATGCGCTGACCGGGCTATAGTAAGCTACATCATCATCGCTATCTCTATAATATCCTTTTCCCCAATAGTTGAACAATTCGAGCGCTGCATCTGAAACCGGCACAGTATCTTTCACCACAGGGCCAAGATCATTCCGCTCGTATATTTCACTGACTTCAATGCGCAAGCTATAATCCTTAGATTGAATAAGCACCGGATAAGGCATACCTGCCCTTACATCTATAGTGTCTTTGGTATTATCCTTATTGGTATGAACGTAAAACTCCTCACCTTCAAATTCCTGATCTACCTCTTCTGAACCATCGTAAACACCCACCTGAGGCTCTGAACGGTAGATGAAATTATTGATGGAGTGGTAGGCTGCAGAATCTACTACCCACTCATCTGAACCATTGAGTGTAGAGTCAATGACATACTTTTCTGTGTCGGCCGCTCTAAGATCAATGGTCAAATCCTCCGCCAGGATGGCCTGCTCAAAATATAAGGTTGCACTGTTATTGGATGCAATGTGAATACCTCTTTGCAAGCCAGAACCATCTGATTTATTAGGGTTATATACTGTGTACTTCAATGGAGGCACATCTACCTCATATTCTCCTGTGTTAGCATCTGGGGTGACGGTCGCCTCTATAGGTTTGCCTGTAGCTTCTTCTAGTTTGAAGAGCGAAGCCCCGATGTTATTAACAGATTTTCCAAAGCCAACTGGCTTTTCTCCTTCCACTTTACCTCCCACTACACGACCTCTCACTTTTCTGGTAGTGAGGTCATAAATCAGCACATTCGATACGGGAGCCTGAAAATCATATTTGGCCGTAGAGGTGGGCCAGTTTCCTTCATTGTTGAAGGTATGAAAGGCTTTCTGGGCCTGGATGCTATGTAGACCAATAGGCACCTGAATATTAAAGTATCCATTGACATCACTTTCTACAAATCCACTTCCATTCTGGACGTATGTCTCACCATCTATCAGAAAGCGCACCCCTTCGGCCCCCACAGTGTTATCACCAAATTGATAACGAACATATCCGGTAACCTGAAAGGAACTAATGTCTTTAAAGTCAATCTGATTTTGCACAGAAACACCTTCGCCAATGAACAACACCTTTTGGGAAGGGGTAAATTCGTGAACCGCGCCTCCAAGCGTTATTTTAGGGGTGACTGTAAAATTCTCCCCTGTTCCTGAATAGGAAATACCCGTGACAGTGTAGTTACCATTGGCGTCCGTGAATCCCGCCATGCCGAGCTGTCGGCCATCGGGCACATCCACAGACCATGTGGCTCCAGATATATTTCCATCGTTCACGTGATACACTCCCCCTGTGTTTGACAAATCAAAAGCATAGGGACCTACGCCTTCATTGAATCGCCAATAAGCGGCCAGTCCTGCTTTATTAGGCTTGATCAACCTTCCGTAATCTTTTAATATGGTCAGGCTATCCTGAGAAACCGTATGTAACCGGGTCTCGTCAATAATACCAGAGAAATAATTGGTTTTTGTGGCGTTCGTTCCGATGAATACATTATTGGTATTTGCAGTGAGGTCATATGAATGACTTCCTTTGTAATATTCTTTACCATTGACATAGACGATAAGCTCGGCTTCATCAAAAGTCACCGTAACATTCTTGAACTGGTTAGCCTCGAAGACCGTGTCCACTGTAACATTCACAGTCCCTATGTCCACTTTGAGAGCTTCACCACTTTGGGTCAACTTGATGGTCCCATTCTTATGAAGGATTGTTCTGTCCGAAACAGCCACCTGATCAGGCTTTAACCACATAGAGACAGTAATGGCTCCCTCAAAATTCAAAAATGTGGTGTATGGAACCTCCATATAATCGTTCACACCATCAAAATCGAGGGCTGACCCTGAGTTTCCCTCCTCCCGCTCTACTACTACCTTCACATTCGGAACAGCAACACCACCCTGGTAAGAAATATTACCATTTACTACCCCACTCGGACTTCTGAAGCCAATAGAGTATCCCACTCCTCGTCCAGACAAATCCGCTGGAAGGTTAGGGTAACTATTGATCGTGGTAATATCAAAGCTTTTGATTTCACCATCTCCGCAATCACCCGTAGCCACAATGAAATACTCATAAAGCACCCCGGCATCCGCCCTGTCATCATTGAACTGGCGCAAATCACTATCCACTATAGATACCAACTCAGGAACTACTGCATCTCCCAACTCTCTTGAGTAAATCTTAAATCTATCAGCAAATGAATGGTTGGAGTTCATATTGATCCCCCATTTCAGAGAAATTCGATCTGAGTAATATCCTTTGGAAGTAACGAGCGCACTAGGATATAGAATATCATAAATCGTGGTTTCAACCACTATGTCATGCGAAGCAGCGCTTCCTGATCCGTCTACGGCAATTACCCCTGTGGCATTACATGGATTATAAGCGTATACCCTATAAGTATAAGGCTGACAGTTATCTATACGTTTGTCTGTATAGGTTCTGACAGCTCCCGTCTGGTTCATTTCCGTCTCGTTGGAGACGTATTTGTATTCTACCAAATTGGTCCCATCTGAATTGGTTCGGGTAATGATGAAGCCCGTTTCATCAGCAGAGTTATCAGTCCACGTGACCCTTACACCCTTACCTCCATCTACACTCACTTCCTGCACAGAAGAACCTGTTGGTGCTGCCGGATCTACAGGTGACAGACCGTATTCCGAGTCTGATGAAGAACCGTAGGTTCCACAATCCTCATTGTATGAGCTGATTTTATAGTAATATCGAGTGCCTTTGGTGATGCCAGTATGCTGATATTTCCTCTTGGCTCCCGCCAGCTCCACCAGATCAGTAAATGTTGAATTATTGGTACTCACCTGAATCTTAAACTTGGATGGATTCACCTGATACCATTCCCAAGTGATGTCTATTTGGGCATCGCAACGATCCTGAGTGGCTTCTATGCCCGAAGGAGGATCAATGCCTCGTTCCAATAAAATCCCAGCATTTGTGTTGGCTGACTCGGCACCTACTTTAATCACGCAACGATATTGGTTGCCAAACATTGTGCTCTCGACCTCAGCTATATTCAGGGTGGCACTGGTGGCACCAGCCATATTGGAAAAAGAGCTACCATTATTGGTGCTTACTTGCCACTGGTACTGGAAAGTGGCATTGGAAGTCCCGCTGATGTTCGCATTGGTAGAAAATATCGCCGGATCACCGCAGTTGGCCTTGACATTCGTAGGATGCTCGGTGATGTTAATATTATTAGTTGTCTGTCGTACATTCAAGACCGCACTGGTAGCATTGTATCCACAACTGTAAGCATACCCTGTAGGTGAATTGCCAACATTCTGATCAGTGATGGTAAACCAAAGCTCTCCATCATAATCAGACTGCCATGACTTGGTATTACCAGTTTGTTTCCACTTCTCCTGATAAATAGAACCACCAAGCGAAGAATAGAGCGCCATATGCGAACTAAATGATGTGCTGGATTTATCAAAAAGGTAGACGGCTCCCTTCACCACCGTAATCGACTCTACATCACCAGTGTTAATGGTGTGAGCGCTGGTAGTGAGGCTTGGAGTACCCAAATCAACATTGGCATTATTCTGAGGGCAGATCTGGGCATGAGAAAAAAGCACGCAGCCCATTGAGGCGAGAAACAAGTAAATTTTATTCACTTTATATAGCATTGATTGGTTAGCATTAGTCGAATCATTGACAGAGTAAAGTAATCCTATTTTAGACCTAAGAGCCATTATTTTCGTTGAAGCCCACCTAATTGCCGACGAAAAAGTCAAAAACCAAGCAATCGATTCCCCTCCTGCTCATGGATAATACTATTTACTCGTGCTGACAACTCCGGGAGCAAGTTCACAACACTAAGATTGTCCAATCACTTCCATATATTTGCCCGGTCTATGAGTCAATTAAAAGAGTTTGTTCAGGTATTTCAGAGAGAGCTAATTGATGATAAAATCGATGAGAATACCGATTACAAAAATCACAGCTCCTGGTCATCTTTGGTCTCGCTGATCATCATCACCGAGGTTGAAAAATCTTTTGGAGTCCTGATAGAAGTGGAGCACCTTCGGAACAATACAACCTTATCCGACCTGTATGAGCAATGCATGCCACTGACAAAACAATGACAGCCTCTGGTCGTCTTCACTCTGGTAATACAACAAGATGAAAATCACCGGAATAAGCACACAAATACCCCGTTTAGTAGCCTACAATCACGATATTGACTGGATTCCCCCTTCACTGAGACAACGCCTCATCGAGGTAATCGGAATAGACAAACGACATATTGCATCAGCGCACCATAAGCTTTCCGACTTTGCAGTGATGGCGGCTGAAGACGTCCTCTCAGGTTCTGGAGTCAATCGCCAGGATGTCGGAATCATCTTACTCATCACCCAAACCGGCGATCAACAAGTACCTAATACCGTTATAGATGTCCAGACAAAACTAGGACTGACAAATGACACCCTTTCATTGGAACTGAACATGGGCTGCTCAGGATTTGTCCATGGCCTGCATATTATGGAAAGGCTCCTAAGTAGGGATTCCCGGAATCATGGCCTGCTTATTTGTGGAGATCTGTCATCAAGACTGATTCATGACAAAGATTCCGGTACGGTTCCTCTGTTTTCAGATGGCGTATCTGCTACTTTGGTGACTAAACAGCACAACGTGGAGTGGGATTTTAAAATTGGGAATAATGGAAGCAATCGAGAGGCAATCTCAATGCGACCCATAGACAATTCAGTTAGAGCCTTTGAAGGTTCGGGTTATTTAAAGTTAGATGGCCATCAAATCCTGAATTTCGGTCTGAAATCAGTGGTTCCTGGAATTCAACTATTTCAGAATGAGGCAAGTACCTCCATTGATTATTATTTCTTCCATCAGGCCAGCAAAATCATCAACGATTCCATTCGAAACAAACTCAACATCCCATCAGATAAATGTCCCATGACTTTGGATCGATTTGGTAATATGAGTTCTGCCACCATCCCCATCACCATGAGTACTATCTCCTGTCTGCAGGAGAAAGAAAACCGGATCATGCTCTGTGGTTTTGGTACCGGACTATCATGGGGCACTGCAGTGGTCAACCTCCCCTCGATTGATTATTTTAGTATCTGTGAAATCTGACCTACATATACAGCGACCAGACCTGGTGATCCCCACCTACAATTCAACTGAATTTATTGCCCACAGCCTACGTCAGGTATTGAAACATAGAGAAATTTTCTCAAAAATCATTGTGGTAAATGATGCCAGCACCGATGCCACACTCAGCGCTTTGGAGTCTTTTAAACCAAATATTGAAATTATCAGCACCCCAACTAATCAGGGACAGCACCACGCCACGATAGAAGGATTGAAGGTGACCTCATCGCCCTATGTATTTACCCTGGACGATGATTTACCGGTGCGTCTTGTGGATTTACCCTACTTATTGCAGCATGCTATCAGGGAGGAGGCAGACCTGATTTATGCAAGCTACAGAGGGGGTGGTCTGGTTCCCAAAATCGGATCATGGGTCGTGAGTAAGATCATGTCCTTGAAATACCGCACCAAGGTCACCGGCTCTTCTACAAGACTCATTCACAGGCGCACTTTGAATCGGTGCTTCGAAGCTGGTTTCTCACATTTTCTGGACCATGATTTACTTGCTCACGCCTCCATCTGTGAGTTTGTACCGTTGGTACATCAAAAAAGCCAACACCCATCTCGCTATTCATTTACCCAAAGAATTGCACTTTTCAACCAGATGCTGCAAAACAGATGAAGATATCAGGGGAAATGGTCGAATTAAGGAGATTGCGCATAAATGACCTGGAGATGGTCCGCCGTTGGAGAACGAGTGATGCTATCCGGTCACGAATGGAGTATCAGGGAGAAATCACTCCTGAAATGCAACATAACTGGTTCAGTACGATAAACAATAGTGTCAACTATTTCTTCATCATACATGTCCACGATCAAGCCATTGGGCTTATTCAGCTTCAAAATATAAATTTCGAAGATTCGGTAGCTGAAAGTGGACTCTTCATAGGCGAACCTTCTTTCTGGGGCTCACCTGCTCCCTTTGCCGCCTCATTACCTTTGCTAGATTTTGGGATCAATCTGATGGGCATCCGTGAGATTTCAGCTAAAGTGTCTGCCGTGAATCAGCAGGCCATTGATTATAACAAGCACCTCGGCTTTACGATAGATCATTCCTTAGGTGGAGGTTTTTTGAAAATGAGCATCTCCAAAAGCCGTTTTGACAAGGCCATTCACAATCAAAAGGCCTTTGATCGTTTCAAAAACACCTATACCCTCTTGGGATTTGATCAACCTGGGGTTTCCCAGGGTATCTTTATCCGACAATCTCTCTCACCATCTGTCTAGAGCAAAATTTTGCGCAAAAGCAATTTAGTATTCATCCAAATAAAGAGTGATGGATTGAGTCCCCAGCGAACGAGCCTGATAGGGAGCCAGTCCCTGCCATAGGGGAAACTGCTCACATCAAAATGTGGCCAGAGTGCGGGCTTTACATTGTTAAAAAACTCCCTCCTGTTATGCCAATAATAATCTGGCTGACGAGGCGGCATCACCTCCATACCCAGGTGAAAGGTAAGCCGTGCATGGTCATAAAATGCCAGGCGATTTGCAAAAGCGAAAAGGTTGTGCGCAAGAGCTACCCCAATAAAGGGAATTCCGACACAAATATGCCCTAGAATGAGTTGTTCAGCAATGGCCTTGGAGAACACAAAGCAGTCGAATCCCGGATGCTTTTTACCCTTTAATAAATACATTTCCGACACCTCCTTATTGGCATATCCCCACGGTATTCTCCGCCTGTTGATAATCACCGCATCATTCCCCTTACGAATCTGCTCGCTCACGAAATCATAAAACGAAGGCTGTAGTGCAATATCCATATTGGTATAAATGTAGTAGTCCCCATTGAGTTTTACAGCCTCAGCCAGGATATCTGCTATCAACGGATAACGCCTCTTTGGATTAAAATCGCCAAAATCCAACACCGATCGGGATAGATTGGGGAGTTCGGTCATATATTTGGGGAGAGGGCTCACATCTTCAGAATATCGGGTCGCACAAACCCTCACTTTCAGATGCCCTGTACCGTGAGTCAGGGCATTGGCAATACTCTGAAATGTCACCTCCTGAATGCGCTGTTGATCAGTGCTTTGGCTGTCGAAGGGATTGAGTATATGGATAAGGCTAAGAGACATTAAGAACAAATGATATGAATACCACACGCATCACTGCCCTAAATTACACAACGCGTGAATACTTCAAACAAATTTATAAACACCGACATATCATAAGGTCGCTGGTAAGACGTGACCTGAAAATCAAATATTCCCAATCCGTACTTGGCTGGACTTGGGCATTCATACAGCCCTTAACAGCACTGATCATCTATTCCATTTTCTTCAGATATGTCTTCGACTTTCAGTTTGACAAATACCCTTACGCACTTTATGTACTCTCCGGTATTCTTCCCTGGCACATGTTTAGCCAAAACCTGCACCAATCCTCCGGAGTACTACTCAGTGAGCAAGAGTTAATTAGAAAAATCGCCTTCCCTAAGTTCATTTTATTGCTAGCGAAAAGCTTCGTGAGCCTCATAGAATTAGGCTTTGGCCTGGTCCTTCTACTTACTTACCTGGCCATCCAATCAGGAATCACCTGGAACATCCTTTTACTTCCTTGTATCGTACTCATAAACCTACTGATCAGCATGATTATCCCAATTTGGATTAGTCAGCTTTCGGTAAAAAAAAGGGATCTGCTGCACCTCGTCCCATATCTGGTTAATTTTGGAATTTGGCTAACTCCTATTTTCTACACCATCGAAAACACGCCCAAATTGCTCTCCACAATCATCTATGCCAATCCTATGACTGGCATAACCATGACCTATCGGTGGGTACTATTCGGAGATCCTTTCCCTCTGGAGGCTCTTATTTCGCCCACCTTATGTATTGGTGTACTGTTGCTCCCCGGGATTGTTTTGTTTAAGAATTTTGATAAAAAAATAGTAGATCACATCTAATGTTGGAGGTAAACCATTTATCTAAGTCTTACAACCGTTCGGAAGTATTGAATAACGTCAGCTTCAAGCTACTGTCAGGAGATATTGTGGGCATCCTTGGTGAAAATGGTTCCGGTAAGTCAACTTTGTTAAAAATCATATCAGGTATTGTGGCACCTACTGCTGGAGATGTCCGCTACGTGGGTCAGCTTTCCAGCCTACTGGAAATAGGCAGTGGCATACAACCAGACCTCACCGGGGAGGAAAATTACTACCTCAAAGGAGAACTTCTTGGACTCAGTCGTCCAGACCTAAAGAACAGAATCGGTGAGCTCAACCAATTTACGGAGCTCGCTCCCTGGATGAACCACCCGGTAAAACACTATAGCGATGGTATGTATATGCGACTGGCATTCGGGATAGCCCTCACCCTGGAAGCAGATATCTACCTCTTTGATGAGATCCTGGCCGTAGGCGATACCAAATTTCAGCAGAAATGCTTCGAAACAATCATCAACCTCTCCCAGAAAGGAAAAATCATCGTGCTGGTGAGCCACAACATCACAGAGCTGGAACGATACTGTAACAGATTCATTTGGCTCAAGAAAGGGGAAGTGAGAGAACAGTCTGATAGCCCTCAGGTTTTGGACAGGTACCTCAGAGATCAACTCATGGGGAGCGACCCAAACAAGATACTGCCATGGCAGCACGCAAGTCTGGCCTTTAGCCAGCTGAGCATCACCAATGAACAAGGGGAGCAAAGGCTTACAAACACCAATGAGATCTGGTTCGCAGCAGAATTTCAAATACTGAAACCCCTCTCAGTTTTCAACGTGACCATGCACATACAGGACCATTCGGGCTTGCCTATTTTTTCTATATCCACAAGCACATCCGCAGGTTGGATACACGAAAAAAAACCACAGAACGTAAAATTGAGCACATTCGTCGAATCAGGTTTCCTTAATGCCGGTACATATACCGTATCTTTCTACATCCAAATAGAAAGCCGTGTATTTCAGCTCAGAAATCTCTTTTTTCTGGGTGTGTCTCAATCAGAATCAGATACGCAATCACATCTATTCAGTGGGAAAATCAGAACGAATTTTCAATGGAAGCAGCTATAAAACCGCCAGTATTTTTAAATGCAGACATCCAACACTCCTTTGAGGAATCAGGCTTTGTGAAGCTTCCACTATTGGAGGATCAGGAGGTGCAGCACCTGGTCAAATTTGCTGATGAAGTACTTCATCAGCCAAGACCAGTGATCGGATTTGCCGAAAAGCTGAGCTATTACATTTCCATTTTTGATAATAACGCTGACCACAAGCTAACCGTCAATAACCTGATCGGTCAACTGGTACAGTCTAAACTGAGTAATATTCTGGTGGACTATGAGACCTTCTACAGCAACTTCATGATCAAATACCCCAACAATGGTTTTCTGGAATGCCATCAGGATTTCAATCTGGTAGATGAATCGATCTACACAGCTTTCAATCTATGGTGTCCACTCATTGATACCCATGAGCAAAATGGTGGCCTTTCATTCATTCCGGGAAGTCACAAAATCACCAACCTCTACAGGGGCCCCAACATGCCCTTTTCATTCACTACCTATAATGATCAGCTGATCAAAAAAGGGATTCCACTCCCAGTAAAGGCAGGTGAATGCGTGATTTTTGACCATAAGACTATCCATTTTTCCACGCCCAATCAAAGTAACCAAATACGCTATGCCGTACAGTCCGTGCTAAAGCCTATGGAGGCCGAATCATTACTCTACCTGTATGACTCCCACCGTGAACAGGCTATTGCTAAGAAGATCACAACCCAGTTCACAATTGAATCCGGATTTTGGTCTGAAAAGACCGCCGAATTACCTACGCTGCATACCCGACCCTACGCCAACCCTCAACTTCAGGATGATGTACAAGCACTAATACGAGGCTAAAATGAATCCAATTTTCAAAGACAAAAAACTAGATGAGCGATTAACCACTCATGGTTATCTGAAAATCCCCCTGCTTACTCCAGCGCTGACCCAAAGCCTACTTGATCTTTATCACAGTAGTGTCCGAGGTGAAGAGGTGAAAAACTCCCAATATGGCCTTTATGTTACTTTGGAGGAATTTGATACTGAAAAAAGCCTGGAGATCGAAAACCAGGTAGAACAACTGATCTCGGACCAACTGGATCGGTATTTTGAACCCTACAAAACCCATCTGGGCGGGTACCTGATTAAAAATCCTGACCCCAATGGTTATACATACCCACATCAGGACTGGACATTTGTAGATCACAATCATTACCGATCTGTCACCGTCTGGATAGCATTAATGCCTATTACTCAAAAAAATAGTACCCTGGGCTTTGCCAGGAACAGTATGACCACATTCACCCATCCCGTAGGCACCCCGGTGACCATCATGAAATCGGGTACCACCGGACATGAATTTACGGTATACGAGTATTTGGATTTTATAGACATACAGCCTGGTGAAGCCTTTGTTTTTGACAATAGAATCGTACACGCGGCCACTCCAAACACCAGTCAGCATTCACGCATAGCTTATGCACTCACACTATCACCCCCATCAGCTCCGCTATTGCATTATCTCTATGCGAGAAATGAAGCCGGTGAGGACGACCTGATAAAGTTGGCGGTGGACAAGGCCTTCTTCCACGACTACACCATTGAACATGCCGACGATCTGTACGAAAGAAATGAACTCCCTAAGGGATATAGAGTATTGAGCCGTGAAAAACCGACCTGGAGCCCAATGCCATCCAGTGCCTTAGAAACTTATCTGACTGAAAATCAACTCCAAAGGAATGGGTTGTGCATATCACACCATCATACCAACCCAACAACAGAAAAAACATCACTCACAGCACGGATAAAGCAGTGGATCTCATGGAAAAAGTAGTTAGACAACCTTTCAGGAACCCTGCATATCAAGCCAAATTCGAACAGGATGGTTATGTCATATTTGACTTATTGTCAGACGCACAATTGAACCACATCAGACAGCATGTGGAAAGCACCCCTCTGCCGGACACCAAAGGTTATGGATTCAATGTGGCCATGGACAGCGAGAGTCTTAGCCTCAGAAAAGAGATTCATCATTTCCTGATCGACTTTATGCATCCAATCTCTGCCGAGATTTTAATCGACCGGGAACCCTACTCCACCTCGTATATGATCAAAGAGGCCAATAGTGGCCTGGTACCGGCGCATCAGGATTGGAGCTACACCCATGAAGAGCAACACGCCTCCATCATGTGCTGGGTAGCCCTGGACGATGTGGATCTAGAGAATGGTGCCATGGCATTTATCCCGGGTAGCCACCAGCTTTTTGACTATAAAAGAGTGTTCCCCTTTCCATATGCCAAAACCCCCGTAGAACGGTTCAAACTTGAGCTAATGTCTTACCTCCAAATAGAACCCATGAAAGCTGGACAAGTGGTTTTTTTTAACAACAAGACCATACACGGATCATTCCCTAATAATCAACCCAAGCGGAGATATGCTTTTTGCATGAGCTTTTCGGTAACCAATGAGCCAATATTGCATTTCCAATTTTCAGATCCTCAAAACCTGAATCAGATCACCGAATATGAAGTGGGAAATGACTTTTTTGTAATACACAACAACGAAACTCTCACGAAGACGCTCCTCCACGAGCATGGAAACCTGAAAGATGGGACCTTGAAAAAATCGGAACCTTACTACCTTCCGGAACTCAACTGGGAGTCTTTAGAAAGCATGCTTCATGAACGAGGAATATACCGCTCTGAAATACTACAGGAAAGATTGAGACAGTTTTTAAATAAGCAATCATGAGATTTATTGATCAGGATATAGAGGATCATTTTACCCGGAATGGCTACTGCAAAGTGCAAATATTGAACGGTGAACTCGTAGAAGAACTTCGCCACTTTGCTGATAAACACATATTATCAGAGGCCATCGCCAATAGTGACTATGGCATGTACGTGTCGTTGGAAGAGCAGGAAGAAAAGAAGGCGCTAATCACGGCTTTTGTAAGGGAGAAGGTAGCCCCTCAGCTTGATGCCCATTTAACAGATTTTAAAATTCACCTTGGCGGATACCTCATCAAAGCCCCCGATCAGGTAAAGTACACCTTTCCTCATCAGGACTGGACTTTTGTAGATCATGAAACCGATCATACTTCAGCTACTGTCTGGATCAGCCTATATGACATAGACCAATCCAACGGGACACTTGGCTTTCTTAAGGGGAGTCATCGTTTTCTAAATCACATCATTGGATCGCCATCCCCGGCAGTACCTACCCCATCCATGAACAAGGAGTTGTTGATCTTTTCCCATTTAACTTTTGAAAATGTGTCTGCAGGAGAGGCACTTATTTTCAATAATAAAACCATTCATGCGGCCATGCCCAATAAGAGCGATCTCCATCGGGTAGCTGTAGGTATTGGTATTACCCCTAAATCAGCCGGTCTTTACCATTATTACCTCAACCCTGATAACCCAAAGGAATTCCTGAAACTGGAAGTAGAGGAATCATTCTTTCTCCGGTATAACAATGACGACCTCATGGAATTGTACCGGGCCGGTCTCTTGCCTGAGCTCTGCAAAGTGGTGGGCAGTTCGCCTGTTAGCCAGCATCTATACCCAGACCAATCAACTGTAGAGCAGGATATTCTAGAATATGGCAATCTTCCGAATGGCCATATCATGGATCTACAAAATCACTTTGGCCAAAACGAGCCTGCTGAGGAGCCTTCTCAGGAACCCGAAACGGAGGAGCAGTACGTGGACACTCGCACCTTTTTTCAGATGTACACCCCATTGAATATCTACCGTGAAGCGCGTTACCGATTGACCAATTTGTGGAAATGAAAAGCCTTTTCAAAGACCCCCAGGTGACCCAAAAATATCAGAAAGATGGATACGTGATCCTTGACCTCCTGAGTCCTATGGAAATCAAAGCAGAGCGAGACTTTTTTTACCAACATGTACATACCTTTGACAAAGAGCCTCTGTACGAAAGTAGCAGGAACAACAGCAATCAAACCAATGATCTCATCAACAATCACCTCCAGCAGGTTTTCCTCCATAAAACACTGGATCACATCCGAAACGCTACGGTCTATGGAGGCACTTATATGGTAAAACCTATGGGTAGCGAAGACTATCTGCCCTTACACCAGGATTGGAGTATCGTGGAGGAAGATCAGTTCGAGACAGCATTCATTTGGTGTCCGCTCCAAACTACAGATCAGACGAACGGGGGTCTTTTTGTGGTGCCGGGAAGTCATCATTTCTACCAAAACCGACGATCTGGAAGTTTGCCCTGTCCGAGAATTATCCCGAACCGAAGGATAAAGCCCTATGTAAAACATCTGAAAGTAAGTGAAGGTCAAGTTATTATCTATTCAGATAAGGTATTCCACGGTTCACACCCCAATACCCGCCAGACGCCACGAATAGTGGCTACAGCTCGCCTCGTAGAACAAGGTGCCCGTCTCACCTATTACCATCGTTTGAGCAATGAAAAAGTAGGTGTGTTTTATTTTAGCAAGGACACCTACCTAAACGGAATCACCCAGCTGGTGCAAGGCAAAATACCCGATGGGCTACAGCCTGAATACCTCGAAGACTTCAGAAACGAAGAAATAAATGAGGCTAACTTTATTCAAAACATAAAAAAACACTTACCCTCTCCTACAGTCCTGAACAGACTGGCGGCCTGGTTTGATTAATCTCTATGAGCAATCTCTTCCAACTCATCAAAACCTACTCTCCGGCAAACATTGCTCGGGAGGTATACTATTCATACCTCCGGTCAAAAGATCATGCAGCAGGAGTTGGTGAGTTTTACAACAAACACCATCAGGATTTTCTGGAAGTTTACGGAGAGCTTATTCAGGCGTTTAGAACAAGCGATATTGATGAGATTCTGGACTACGAGCTAGAAGCAATGCAAATATCTCCAGAAATGAAAGTACTGGATGCCGGATGTGGTGTGGGCCGCCCAGCACTTCATTTTGCTCAAAAAAGTGGTGCCCAGATAGAAGCCATCAGCATCTCACAGCGACAAATCGACTATGCAAATAACCTGAAAGGTAAATTCAATACCGGAAATGTAACCTTCACCAAACTGGACTATCACAGGATTCAGGAGTACTTTGGTAATAGCCAATTTGACCGGATCTACTTTCTGGAATCATTCGGACACTCCACCAAAAAAAAGGAACTTCTCAAAAGTGTTTGGGATGCACTCAAGCCAGGTGGGGAAGTATACATCAAGGATCTTTTTTGCCGGGTGACAGACAGCCGAAAAGATCAGAAGGTCATCAATAGGGAGATTGCTAAAATCAATCAACAATACCACTACGAGATATCAAACCTTACACAGTTTCTGGACATGGCAAGAAAAATGGGGTTCGTTTTGAAGCTAGTGAAAACCATAGACATAAAACTTGAAGCCTTCGAAAACCTGGCAATTTCCAACAAATTCCAGGAACTCACAGGCATTTATAAGATTGAAAGTTTTGATGGGTACATTTTTCCAGTAGACTTTCTGGAAGTAAAACTTTACAAGCCGGCTTTCAATATGGAGGAAGCTAAGGATCGCTACTTTCTACAAAACCTTTTTTACAAAAACATTCGTTCATGATCATCACACCGGACTTTGTATGGACCCACATGGCCAAGACCGGAGGCTACTCCGTGCACCGGATGATTTCGCTGGTAGGGGATGAAAACATCCAGTTAGATCCTCTGGGTGGAGAGTGGTCAGACTACCGCCGGCATGAACCTTTTTGGATGAGGTCCGAAAAATGTGGATATGACATCACCGCGAATAAGATTAAAGTGCTGACCATACGCCGGCTGCCCGCCTGGATTTTGAGCTTTGGTGAATTCAAGAAGCGAGAAGAAGGATTTGAATTCGACCTTCAGGAGCTCTCTAAGGGATATTTCAAACATGAAAAACGGGACATGGTCTCCGGTGGCTTATCTGATCCCGGATCATATGACACTCATCATGCAGACGAAGCACTGGCATACTACCGACCAGAAACCATCGATCACTGGTGGAAACAGGAATCGCTGAATGAAGATGTGGTCTGTTTTCTCGGAAGATTTTACACCCTCACACCCCTCCAAATCAAACAGATGAGCTGTTCACATGAAAATTCAAATGAATATGACCGAAACCTCGGTAAACGCTTCTCACAGAGGCAATTAGAAGAACTCTATCATAACTGCCCGCTCTGGTCCACTTATGAGCAAAAGGTATATGGGTCACTTTTGGTATAAACTCCGGCTCTCGCACCCGTGGAGATACAAAGCACCCGTGCTTCTGGCCTGTGTGTATATGGTATTTATCAAAAAACAGACCTCCTTATCAGAAATGGCACCCTGGTTGGGTTTGTCATTGGTCACTATTGTAGGTATTGCGGGCATAGGCTATCTTATCAATGATTTTTCCGACAGACAG
Source organism: Marinoscillum sp. 108 (assembly GCF_902506655.1). Classification (NCBI taxonomy): domain Bacteria; kingdom Pseudomonadati; phylum Bacteroidota; class Cytophagia; order Cytophagales; family Reichenbachiellaceae; genus Marinoscillum; species Marinoscillum sp. 108. The sequence continues at coordinate 1,930,926 of NZ_LR734808.1, forward strand.
TCAGACGGAAAAGCCGGAAAACCCAACTTCTTTATTGATACAAGCCAACTGAAGGTGGCTCTGTCAATCACTGTCCTCACTTGCTGCGCCATCGGTCCTTGGTATTTCTTTCCAATGGACAGGCTTAGCTGGGTTCTGTTTACTGGCGAACTGGTCTGCTTTATTATCTACTCCTTGCCCCCATTCAGGCTCAAAAAAAACATCTGGGTGGCTCCTATTCTGGACGCTCTATATGCCCATGTATTGCCCGTAATCCTGGCCACCCATACCTTTCTGCTCATTACTCATGCTGAATTTTCCTTCCTCCATATGGCTGCCCTTGTATCATGGCAGCTGACACTGGGCATTCGTTTGCTCATCAACCATCTGGTAGAAGACCGACCACATGATCTTTTGAATTATCACACACTGGCTACTCAGTACAGTGCCCACCGGATTCGTAGATTCCTTTGGTACACGATGTTGATAGAATTACTTCTGTTCACATCGGTACTATTCTTCGCTTCCAACTTGTTCATTAGTATATCGACCGGCTTGGTACTGCTGGCCTTTACGCTCAAACAGAAATCACGGTATTCTTTTGTGGAAAATGTACCTGATTCATTTTACCGCAAGCTATTAGGAGGAGGACTGACTGTCGTGCTTATCTTTACTCATGGCTCAGCCTATGTGCTCTTACTGATGATCCATATGATCCTTTTCCCTGTGGGTCAGAGCCACGAACTCCGAAAAGTACTAAGCAAGCTGTATCAAATAGGCTCCGTCATCGTCAATTACGGTATCTATTACTTTAGAAGATTCGTTTTACGTCAATCAGAAAAACAAGCCCGCCGGGAATATTATGAGCAAGACCTAATCAATAAAACCAACCAAATGAAGTCTGACCAACTGGGTAGCATCACTATTGCTAATTTGAATCTTAACAAGTATTCTGAAACATACATCCATGAATACAAGAATCAGTTGCCATATGGGGTAGACTTCCTCTACGGTGGCTACCCACCTGTTTTTGATGAATTTGGTCAACCATTAATTAAATCCAAAAGCTCCATCAACAGCAAGCGGCAGTTACAGGATGCCATCGTGCAAAGACTAAACAAGACCAGATCGAGACTGGTACTGGCTCATTTTGGCCCCATGGCAGTCAGAATGCTCCCGATTTGCAGAGCTGCTGGAGTTCCCATGGCTGCCTATTTTCATGCATACGACGTTCACCACAAAGACCAATTAGAAGCGCACCTAGCGGGTTATTTAGATGTCTTCAATCATGCCCATTTGCTCATAGGTAGCAGTCAGGAGGTGATCAAAAAACTCAATGAAATGGGTGCTCCGGAGCAAAAGTTAAAGTACCTGCCCGCATATGTCGATCTCACCCGCTTCACCTATGTCGATCATTCTTCGAACCAACCTAACCTCCTAAGTGTAGGAAGATTTGCGGATACCAAGGCTCCGCATCTGACCATATTAGCCTTTAAGCAAGTGTTGGAGGAGGTTCCCAATGCACGTCTGACCATGATCGGTGACGGTGAGCTGCTGGAAGCCTCCATATCACTGACCAAGGCCCTACAGATCGATCATAGGGTGAGTTTCCCGGGCGCAAGATCTCCAATGGAAATTTATGAGGAAATGAAAAACAGCCGGGTATTTCTACAGCACAGCATCACCACTCCTCTGAACCACGACAAAGAAGGCACACCGGTAGCCATCATGGAAGCCATGGCTTGCGGTCTCCCGGTTATCAGCACAGCCCATGCGGGAATAGCCGAACTCATCAGCCATGAGCAAAACGGGCTTTTGATACCAGAACTGGAAATCGCTCAGATGGCCGAACAAACCATCAGATGTTTGAAATCTGTAGAATTAAGTAAAAAGCTTGGGAAAAATGCCTCAGAAAGCATTCGCAGTAATCCTTTGATTACCGATCACATGCGGATAATCACTGAAATGATCAATCACTTTGGGCTGAAGCAAGGATAGTATCCACCCGCTGTTCCCATTCCGGGTAGCCTGAAATACTCGAGATTCTGGTAAGAAACAAATCCTCAAAATCCAACCCATCAGTCCGCTGCATGTTCAGGTTGGTCATAAAACCATAGCAGCTATCCTGAAGATTCACCTGGAGGTTCACCATGTAATCACGCCTGTACCATGAAGCATTCAGAGTGGGCTGAAGTGGGCCGGAAACATAAGCAGGATTGCAAATTTCATACCCTGTATCCAGGTAAGTTTCAGGTAAATATAAGTTAGCCCAGGATGTGTCATTTATAAAATAAAAATCATGGGTTCCCCCACTTGCCACGGCCTGAAGAAACTGAAAAAAATCACCGAGAGAATCTCCTTCAAAAAGTGCCGAATTATAATGTGCATCCTGAACTGAAACAAGCCCATCGGAGAGTTCCACCAGCGTAAGTTCGTGAGTGAATGGTGTATGCTCAATTCCAAAATTATAGGTGGCAGATTGGAAGCCCAGCTCCCGATAAACATCCCGGAGAAGGTAGCTTAACCGGCCGCATGAAATATGATAGATGGTTGTATCCATTTGCAACAGAAGATCCGATGGTAAACGCTGTCTCCAGTCAGGAAATCGCTCATCAAAGGCAATCTCAGCCGTAGGATCCAGTGCTCTGTGAGCATAAAGTGATAAGTGCCTTCTCACCACATTGACCTGATCAGACTCCTTCATCCGATCAAATAACAGTGGATCGAGATGAAGTGCGGAGATCGTTCCCTTGCGTTCATTTTCACCAGATTCACATGCCCACTGACAAGTCAACAACACTATAAAAAACAGGCTACCCCTCCACATATCGCTAAACTAATGAAGGAAAATCAAAAACTGCATGCCCTGATTTTATTCATCCGGCCGGACTCAAAACTGTATTCCTGTTTGACAGGATACCCCAAATCATAAGTATCTTTATCCGTTCGCATACCTAATTGGTCATGCAAGCATTTCTTATTTATCATTTGTGAAACAACCTACACTTAGCATTATACTTTGCGGCAGAAATGACCGATACGGCGATGACTTCATTGACCGACTGAAGCGAAGCCTTTTATGGAATGCCCAACTTGCAGCAAAACATCACATCCAGACTGAATTGGTTTTTATCAATTATCACCCTGAAGAAAATCAAAAATGCATCTCATCACTGGACATCTGGCCCACTTCCGATTATTGGAACTCCAGGGTCATTACGGTACGGTCAGCATCCGATGCCTTTCTTGAATTCCCTGCAAAAAACATTGGGATCAGGCGGGCACGTGGACAATACTTTCTGATAACCAATGCAGATATTTTACTTCCGGAACTGTTTTTCTACTCTTTTCATCAATGGATTAAGCAAAGCAATACTATTTATCGAGCCGACAGGCTCAACGTCTCCAGGAGATACAACACCGAAGCTGCACTGATAAACACGGCAGATGAATACTGCGTGAAAGGTGGGATTTTTTATCGCCCCCTTATGATTCCTCATGGGCTATATTCTGCACTCCTCCCTACCTATCTTGGTGCCAGGAGAGCGGTCTATTCGTGCCTCCCATTTCTCCTGACACCTAGTGAGCAATTCTTGCTCAAACACCATTTTACAGCATCTGGTGACTTCACATTGGCACATCGGGATGTCTGGCATCGCATTCAGGGGTTTAGAGAACACACTCCCATCAGTACTCATGTTGATTCCCTATGGCTGGTCAAGGCACTGAGTCACCAAATAAACTTACAAGAACTACCAATAGCCGTCCTGCACCAAAGCCATGAAAGGCGGCATAATTTTTCATCTCCCAGTCAGGAAATGAATCAAATGTGGTCTATTTTGCAGAACCAAATCAGCGAGTACCTCGCTACCCGCACTCCAATAGTAGACACCACCGATCAATGGGGAAACCCGGAGATCAACTACCCAGAAGATAGTATCTAATGAATCCGTATTTATCTATTGTTGCAGCCAGCCGTAATGACAATCATGGAGGGGATCTTACCAATCGCATGGAGGTGTTTTTACGCGGTTTATATCACCAGCTGAGTCAGTATCATTTACCAACTGAAATCATCATTGTGGAGTGGAACCCACCCTCCGACCGACCCGGACTCTCGGCTATATTGCCAAAGCCACCTTCCAATGGTAACATCATACTACGAATCATTACCGTACCCTACGAAATACACGCTCAGTATAAAACCTCCAGTCATCTCCCCCTCTTTCAGATGATTGCCAAAAACGTTGGGATAAGACGTGCCAAAGCCCCATTCATTTTATGCACCAATGTGGACCTGCTTTTTTCCAGCAAACTGGTTCATTTTTTGGCTTCAAAAAAGTTAAAAAAAGGTACCTACTATCGGTGCAACCGGTGTGACATTCCGAAAGAGATTGACTACAGTGCTGAGATCCCGGTTCTGCTGAAGTTTGCCAGAAAAAACATCATACAAAGACTCGGGAAAAATCGGCTCTACCCCAATTTCAATGGCCAGAGTAAGTGGTGGTACCACAATATTTTAACACTGGGAATGGTGTGGGGTATTGCGCTCATTAAAAGGTTCACCGAGTCCAGACTGACAACCACCATCGAAAGTGCAGACACCTGGGCTTGCGGAGACTTTACCCTCATGCATCGCGAAGACTGGGAAAAGATCAATGGCTATTTCGAATTGGATGCCTATTCAATTCATATCGACAGCCTGGCCCTTTTTGCCGCCCTGGGACAGGGTATTCATCAAAAAATACTTGCACCTGAACTGTGTATTTTTCACATTAGCCACCGAGCTGGCTGGGAACTACAGGATCCCATGCAAAAAATAAAGTTTGACATTCAAATGCCCATGCTGGACTGGAATACTGCCAAAGCCGCTTGCGAACATATGCTTAGAGAGCAAGTGGTATTACCAATCAATGGGCCAGACTGGGGTCTGCTGGGCAGGACGCTGAATGACACCACAATAACTGGATAACCAGGAGTTGTAAAATAGATATTTGAACATGCGTAAATACATACTTGTTTGTGGAGGAAGTGGTTTTATCGGGACACACCTGATCAAAAAGCTGGTAAACGAGGGACACAAGGTACTTTCAGTAGACATTTCAAATCCCATGCATCAGGAGAGCATCAACTTTGAGTTTATTCAGGGTGACTTGAGGGACTACTCCAAATGCATGGAAATAATGAAAAACGGCCCATTTGATGAAATCTATCAACTGGCAGCAGACATGGGGGGTGCCGGGTACATATTCACTGGTGACTCTGATGCTGACATCATCACCAACAGCGCTCTGATCAACATCAACATTCTCAAATGCTGTGTAACCTTTGACTGTAAGAAAATCTTCTATTCATCCTCTGCCTGCATCTATCCTCAACATAATCAGCTAGATGCTTTAAATCCATACTGTGAAGAATCTTCGGCCTATCCAGCCGATCCTGATAGTGAGTACGGGTGGGAAAAATTATTCAGCGAACGCTTGTATTTTTCTTATCAGAAAAATTACGGTATCGATGTAAAAGTGGCCAGGTTTCATAATGTATATGGCCCGTTTGGTGCCTGGAATAATGGTAAAGAGAAAGCGCCATCAGCCATCTGCAGAAAAGTAGCCGAAGCTACCAACCCGGGTACCATCGAAATCTGGGGTGATGGAAACCAGACTCGTACATTTTTGTATATTGATGACTGCCTGGATGGTGTCCAAAAGCTTATGGATTCGAACTTTCATGGCCCATACAACATTGGTTCCGAAGAGTTGATTTCCATCAATAACCTGGCCAAAATGGCCATGGAGATTTCAGGAAAGGATTTGAAATTTGAACATATAGAAGGCCCCATGGGTGTAAGGGGAAGATCCTCGCACAACCTCAAAGTACGCAGCGACCTGGGATGGCAACCTGAAACCTCTCTTCAGGAAGGCCTCGAAAAAACCTTTCACTGGATCAACCACCAGGTACAAGAGGCCTTGCAAACAAAATAAAGAATGGCTAATAATAGTATAGGATTAATAGGTCCCGGGAGACTAGGGCTGTGCGTGGCATTACTTTTAGAACAAAAAGGCTACTCCGTAACGGCCATAGAGCAGAATCAGCGCTACCTGGAAGCTCTTCAGACCAAATCGTTTGACAGCCCTGAGCCTGAAGTAAACGAACTCTTGAGAACCAGTAAACACCTCCGGTTTTCTTCAGACCTCAAGGAGTGTCTCACAGAGGATCATGAATTGATCTTTATTTATGTACCCACTCCTGAAAATGACCAGGGATATGATCATTCCATTCTAAAGGGGGTACTGGAGGCTATCATGAACCAGGGTGAACGCAAGCATCCTGTGACCCTTGTGGTGGGGTGTACCACTTTACCTGGCTTTAATCAAACCATAGAGGAGCGACTCAAGGCACTCAATTATCATCTCGTATATAGTCCGGCATTTATCGCACAGGGCACCATAGTAAAAAACCTCCAACACCCGGATATGTTGCTTTTTGGAGCATCAGATATGACCTATGCACTGAAAACAGAAGTCATAATGAGTCAGATAGCGCTAAATCATCCGCAAGCACATCATATGAGCCTTATTAGTGCTGAGATCACCAAGCTCGCAACCAACTGCTTCCTAACAGCCAAAATTGCCTTTGCCAATGCCATAGGTGACCTGGCCAGCCAATCAGGTGCTGATCAAAAAGCCATACTGGGAGCCATAGGCTCTGACTCCCGAGTGGGTCATAAATACCTCAGCTACGGGTATGGATTTGGCGGGCCATGTTTCCCCAGAGACAATCGGGCACTTAATTATTTTGCACGAGAGGCTGGATATACGCTGCAGATCAGTGAAGCCACGGAACGCGCCAATGAACAGCATACAGACTTTCAAATCGCTCAGTTACTTCAAACCACCAGTCAGCAGGAAGAAATATACTTTGATCACGTCACCTACAAACCAGGCACAGATATTCTTCAGGAATCACAGCAGCTCAAAATCGCCTTGGCTTTGGCCAAAGAAGGGAGATTAATCAAGGTATGTGGTTCATCTAAAGTGGTTCAGACCCTCAAGAGTACCTACGGGAATGTGTTTCGTTATGAGGTGAAAAACTGAATCACAGCAGCCACCACCCTATCCAGCTGATCAGGCGATATTCCAGTAAATAGAGGTAGTCTCAGGAGATGCATCCCGGCGATAGAGGTGTGATGATCATCACCAACAAACCGGCCAACCTTACTACCAAATACAGATCGATGCAACGGGAAGTAATGGAATTGTGCTTCTATACTCTGTGCGTTCAGATAGGCACGCAGCTGATCTCTGATGGATTGATCATCTAGTATCAGGTAAAATAAATGCGCGTTGTCTCCTTCTTTCAAAACAGGAGGTACCGAAAAAAATCCCTTATCCGCATAAGGCACCAATTGATCATGATACCTCCGCCAAGCGGATCTTCGGTCTGAAGTAATTCGCTCGAGATCTTCCAGTTGAGGAAGTAAAATGGCGGCCTGTAGCTCAGTGAAGCTTGCTTTCAATCCCAGTCCAACCCACTCGTAGTGAGAAGTTTTGTTCCGATCAAAATCCAGTCTATTGGTGCCCAAATTCATGAGCTTTTCTACCTGCTCTAACGAATCCTCTCCGTTGATAAGCAGTAGACCTCCTTCATGACAGGTAATGTTTTTTTGTTTCTCAAAACTAAATGCAGCATAATCGCCGAATGTACCCAGCCTACAACCCTGATGAACTGCGCCCATTCCATGGGCATTGTCTTCTATGAGCTTCAGTTGGTGTTGCCTACAAAGTTCGCGCAGTTTTACATAGTCGGGGGCCCATCCCCCATAATTGACAGCCACCACGGCTCTCGTACGATCCGTAATGGCCTCTGATACTTTATCCGCATCAATGCAAAAATGGCTGCCCTCCACATCTACAAAAACTGGAGCCGCTCCCTGTATTACAAAAGGCACCACTGTGGACACGTGTGTAAATGAGGGGAATATGATCTCGTCCCCTGGTCTGAGATTGAGAAGAATGGCACAGGCCCCAAGCGCTGTGGTACAGGAGTCCACAAAGTAGCGCTCACCTCCAAGGTGATTGAAAAACCAACCTTCGCACCTCCTTGTAAGACTTTTCTTCCAAAAACTATCAGACGCACTTACTACTTCATTTATATACTTATTTTGCAGATCGGTCGGCGGACCGGATACGAAAGGAACCTCGAAAATCATATACCATTGATAAAGCTTCGTAATCTAAAAGAAAACTCTCGGGCTTTCCAATTTCTGCTTCTAATAGCAGTAATGATCATCTATACCCAGACAATCCATTTTGATTACAATCTTGATGATGAAATCGTGGTGAGTCAGGAAGACAAATTCTCAATATCAGGGCTATATGAGTCCATTTCGTCGCCCTACTATTCACTTGATCAGCGGATTTCCTACGGCTATCGCCCCTTAACATCGCTCACATTCTACCTGGAGTCCACCCTGCTTGGCAACAATCCTACCATTTCTCATTCCATCAATCTGATTCTATATCTCCTTGTTGTTGGGTTGATCTTTCTCCTAGGCCTCCACCTATTCAAAAATCCGCAATACGCTTTCATTCTGGCATTGCTATTCGCTGTGCACCCCACCCACACCGAAGTAGTGGCCAGCATCAAAAACAGAGACGAACTACTGGCCCTATTGTTCGGGCTTTTGGCATTCTTGTCATTGAGATTAAAAGGTAACTGGTCAATACCCGCCACCATTGCTTGTATGATATGCTCATTGTTAGCCAAAAAAACAGGATTGGGGATTTATCTGCTCGCTCCAATTCTCCTTTACAGTTTTCACTCCAAAAGCAGCGCATTCTTTTGCAGTTTGGTGGCAGCCATGTCCGTATCCCTATTCGCTATGGCCCCTACGGCGAATGTCTCAGGATCACTTTTTTTGGTCATCATTTATCTGACAGGCATGACCCTCTTCTTTTATTGGGCACATTTTAATGATTTTAAATTCAACAAAAACACGCTTCAGGCTGGTGTGGCATCTTTAGGTATACTGGTCGTGGCCTTCGGCATTTTTGAAAGTTTTGTCCCGCTTATCCTGGCTCTGCACATTATCCTGCTCGCCAGCTACTTTTTTTTCACCTCAGGGCAGCTCATCAAATGGGTGCTCTTTTTCAGCCTGATGATGACCAGTTTATTCACCTCGGCTTGGTATTTTATCCCCATGTGCTACGTGCTCGTGTTCAATGATTACGACAGGACAAAATGGATTTGGATACCCGGTACTCTTCTGCTTTTCTTCTCCGTTTTCCTTGTGATTACCAGTACCAAGCCTTTTGCTATCCTCTTCACCCTGATCTACATAACTCCGCTGATCTTCGATCGCCTTAGAAAAAAATGGATACTTCTATCCTTACTATTCAGTGCGTTTCTGGCCGTCCTCATCAATTCATACGCTGGTACGAGTCTTACATATATTGTCCTACTTATATGCTTCGTGATACTCTTTTGGCTTCTCATCAATCAAAAATGGAAAAGCTCTTACCTAGGCATTCTCATCTGCTTCATAGCCCTGTCTTTTTATATTGACTCATCGGTGACTATTCTAAGTGGGTGGCTTCAGCAAACTCAAAATCTGGGAGGCACACCTCCCCAAACTTCCACCACCTACTCAGGTAGATCCCTGGATTTTATTGAGAACCCACTGGTAAACCATACACAGATTTCAGACAAACTCATGGCCATGGCCAGCACGTATGGACATTACATTTCGCAAATGATTTACCCTCATAACCTCAGATTCTACTATGGATATAATGCCATCGATTTATTCAATCCCCCTATTGTGCTCTTATGGCTAGGAATCATCACAGGGATCATCACCCTTTTCATGAAATGCGCACAATGGCGTTCCTCTTTATTCTTTATTCTTTTCCTGGTCGCACTATTCCCGTTTTCTAATTTGCTGGTTCCGGTAGCAGGTATTGTGGGTGATCGTCTGGTCTTCCTGCCCTCGCTTCTTTTTCTTCTGTTCATTACCTCTCTTCTGACAGAGTTCCTATCAAAATACAGTCTTGCGATCCCGATAGTCTTCATTTGTGCAGCTATGGGATATCTATCATTTGAAAGGGCAGCTCTTTGGAAAAACAAAGAAACACTTTACTTGCATGATGCCAGTGAAAATCAGCTATCTGTAAAAGCAAACCAGTTGGCAGGAGACCTACTATATGGACAGGCCGTCAATGCACCCGAGATCAAACGTAAAAACCTACTGAAGTCCGCCCTCTCTTTCTATACGAAAGGAGCATCGGTACACGAACCATACTATTTAAACTGGTATATGATAGGTGTTATACAGCTACAATTGACCGAATACAAGATGGCCATGGAGGCATTTAAGCGAGCCGAAAACTCACCTTACGTTGATCAAAGCATCTACCTACAAATGGCTATATGTGCTTCATTCCTTAATGATCTGGAAACAGCTGAGATGTATTACTTACGAGCTGTTAACCACCCCGAAACCAAACTCAAGGCCTACCTCAATCTTGTGTACATCTACCTGCGAACAGATCAGCTCTCTCTGGCTCTAAGTACTAACCAAAAAGCTCTTGATGACTATCCCGAAAACCCAAGCCTCAATGAAAACCACGCGCGAATCTATTTCAACATGGGCGACACCCTGAATACCATCAAGTATCTGGAAAATGCCATCTACTATGGAAATGACAATGAAAGGAATTTAGAATTTCTAGAAAGCCTTCAACTCTAATGGGCCATATTTTCCAGCACCTGCTTAATTTCCGTTGCCCGCCCCAAGTTCACTACCTCTCCAATCACAATGATGGCTGGTGAACTGATGCCCGAATCAGCCACTTTCTGACTGATGGTCGCTATGGTGCCAAAAACTGACCGTTCGTCGGGTCGGCTCCCATTCTGTATGATCCCAATCGCCTCCGCTGGCCCTCTGGTGACCCGGAAAATATCAATGATCTGATCCAGTTGCTTCATTCCCATCAGGATGACAATGGTGGCAGAAGACTGAGCGGCGAGATGAACATCCCCGGATAACTCCAGATTGGAAGTGGTGCCGGTAATCACCCAAAAGCTTTCATTGACTCCCCGCTTGGTCAGGGGGATTTCACTCAGGGCAGGCACAGACAGTGCACTGCTGATCCCAGGGATCACTTCCACTGCAATCCCATGCGCCCGGGCATGCTCCAGCTCTTCGTGCCCACGTCCAAACACAAAAGGATCACCCCCCTTCAGCCTCACAACCGTCTCGTAGCGCTTCGCATTATCTACAATCATGTCATTGATATAGATCTGCTGGTACTGATGAATGCCAGGCTTCTTTCCTACGTAAACCAACTCACAGTCCGGACGACAATGCTTCAGTAGTTCCTTATTTACCAGGGCATCATATAGCACCACATCAGCCTCCTGAAGCCCTCTGATGGCTTTCAGGGTGATTAATTCGGGATCTCCGGGCCCTGCTCCTATTAATAATAGCTTTGACATACTTAAATTCTTTTCGTAAAAATACGTAATTTATTTTTTATAAATCAAGTAATATTACGTAGTTTTACGTAAAAATAAATAGCGATTATGAAAAAGGTCATCGTCATCGGTAATGGAATGGTTGGTTATAAGTTTTGCGAAAAGCTACGTGCCAAAGCCGGCCATCAGGAGGTCTCACTCCTTGTTTATGGTGAAGAATCCGTCCCGGCTTACGACAGGGTGCATCTGAGCGAATACTTCACCAACCAGTCCGAAGAAAAACTACTCATGGCTCCGGCAGGGTGGTACGCAGAAAATGACATCAGCCTGAAAACAAGCCAGCTGGTGACGGAAATAGACCGGGATCAAAAAATCGTTCGCACCCACACCGGCGAAACAGAAGCCTATGACTATCTCATCCTGGCCACAGGCTCACGACCTATGGTGCCGCCCATCAAAGGAGTGGACAAAAAAGGGGTGTTTGTCTACCGGACCATCGAGGACCTGGATCAGATCATCGCCTATGCCAAAAATGTAAAACGCGGCGCAGTGCTGGGTGGCGGTCTGTTGGGACTGGAAGCTGCCAAGGCGTTGATGGACCTGAAGCTGGATGCGCAGGTGGTAGAGTTTGCCTCCCGACTCATGCCCAGACAGCTAGATGAGGCAGGATCGAATATGCTCAAAAGCAAAATTGAATCGCTGGGTATTGAAATTCTCCTCAACAAAAGCACCAGTGAGATCCAGGGAAATGGAAAGCTGGATGGCCTGCTCTTTGCTGACGGCAGCCAACTGGATACCGATATGCTGGTCATTTCCTGCGGGATCGTTTCCCGAGACGAACTGGCCGCTCAGGCCGGACTGAAAACTGGAAAACGTGGCGGTTTTAAGGTGAATAATCAGTTGCAAACCAACGATCCGCACATCTATGCCATCGGAGAGGCTGCTTCATACAATGACATGGTCTACGGACTGGTGGCCCCGGGCTACGACATGGCCGATACGGTAGTGGATCAGATTTTGGGAAGCGGTCAAAAGCAATTTACCGGAGCGGATATGTCCACCAAACTCAAGCTGATCGGGGTGGAAGTAGGGAGCTTTGGAGACGCGCTGGGTGATATCTCCGGGAGTGTCCCCATCGTTTTCGAAGACAAAAACACCGGTATCTACAAGCGAATCAACCTCTCACCGGATCGTAAAAAATTATTGGGTGGTATCATGGTGGGTGACACCAGTGCCTACGGCATGCTACTCCAGATCACCCAAAATGGCATGGCGCTCCCCCCTAACCCTGAAGACCTGATACTTGGCGCAAGAGGTGGAGAATCCGGAGGAAACAGCATGATGGACCTGCCAGATACTGCTCAGATATGCTCCTGCGAAAATGTCACCAAAGACGACATTGTGGGGGCCATCAAAGACCAGGAGCTCACAGACCTGCAGCAGGTACGTACCTGTACCAAAGCCGGAACGGGATGCGGAGCCTGCTCACCCATGGTGGGCGATATCTTTACCGCCACACTCAAGTCCATGGGGCAGGTAGTCAGAAAAACGATCTGTGCCCACTTTGACTATACCCGTCAGGAGCTCTTTAGCCTGATCAAAGTAAAAGGTATCCAAAGTTTTGATGAGCTACTCGATCAGTATGGCAGTGGCGATGGTTGCGAGACCTGCAAACCGGCCGTGGCTTCACTGATGGCCAGCATCTGGAATGACCTCATCCTGAAACAGGACACCATTCAAGACACCAACGATCGCTTTTTGGCCAATATCCAAAAGGGAGGTAGCTACTCTGTGGTGCCTCGCGTAGCAGGTGGAGAGATTACACCTGACAAGCTCATCGCCATGGGGCAGGTAGCCAAAAAATACGATCTATACACCAAGATCACTGGGGGGCAGCGCATCGACATGTTCGGTGCCCGACTCAATGACCTCCCGGCCATCTGGCGCGAGCTGATAGATGCCGGATTTGAAAGCGGGCATGCATACGGTAAATCACTGCGCACCGTCAAGAGCTGTGTGGGCTCTACCTGGTGTCGCTATGGGCTGCATGACTCGGTCTCTTTTGCTATAGAGATAGAAAACCGATACAAAGGCATGCGCTCTCCTCACAAGCTCAAGGGTGGAGTGTCCGGTTGCAGGAGAGAATGTGCTGAAGCTCAAAGCAAGGATTTCGGACTCATCGCTACTGAAATCGGGTACAACCTGTACGTCTGTGGCAATGGTGGTGCCAATCCCCAGCACGCCAAACTCCTGGCAGGAGATATTGATGAAAAGACCGCCATCAAATACCTCGACAGATTCCTGATGTTTTACATCCGCACAGCCGAGCCACTCAACCGCACGGCGGTATGGCTCAATAAGCTGGAAGGGGGAATTGACTACCTGCGCGAGGTGGTGGTCAACGACAGCCTGGGACTTGGTGAGGAGCTGGAAAAAGACATGCAGGCGCTCATCGCCTCCTACCATTGCGAATGGAAAGAAGCCATCGAGGATGAAGGCATGAAGGCCCGATTCAGACATTTCTCCAATTCAGACGAGCATGATCCTACTCAGCAATTTGTACCCATGCGCGAAATGAAAAAGCCCGCAGACTGGCAAACCGTAACCAAAGACTAATACCATGACAGAAGATATACTCGAATACAGAACCGTACTCCCAGCCCAGGTGACCACCTGGTACCCGGCATGCAGGGTGGAGGATTTCCCTAAAGATGGAGGCCTTTGTATCTCCTATAGAGGCTTGCAAATCGCCGTTTTCAATTTTACCCGCAGGCAGGAATGGTATGCCACACAAAACCTGTGTCCTCATAAGCACCAGATGATCCTGAGTCGGGGCATGATCGGCTCAGAAGGGGATGAACCAAAAGTGGCCTGTCCCTTTCACAAAAAGACCTTTTCGCTGAAAACGGGGGCCAACCTGAATGGCAATGAGTGTGAGCTGGCCACCTATCCGGTAAAAGTGGAAAACGGCACAGTCCTGGTGGGATTTGCGTAATCTTACGTATCCAGGCACGTTTAATCAGGGCAATTACTTACTTTTATGCCTTGACCTGGCTCAGGTTGACACATGGCAAAACTCAGATTTAAACGTTTAGGACTTTTTTACCTCATAGCACTTGGTTGCATCGCGCTGAGCATCGTTGTTAGCCAAATTCTGATACAGACCTCCATCAACCGTCAGCAGGATGACGCTCATGTGATCAATGTGGCGGGTCGTCAACGGATGCTGAGTCAAAAAATCAGCAAGCTGGCCCTCAAGATAGAGCACCAAAAAGGCGAACGGCTCCAAAATATCATTGCACTAAGGGAAGCCCTGGCCCTGTGGAAGCAATCTCACGAAGGCCTCCAGTTTGGAGATGCAGAGCTGGGGCTCTCCGGGGCTAATTCCAGCATCATCATGGAGATGTTTGAGACCATTTCCCCGCACTATGAGGCTATCTACCAAAATGCACAAGACCTCCTCTCATTGCCCCCTGATCATGACGACAGCACTGCCCTACTCAGAGCGGACTATGTAAGCACCATTCTGGCCCATGAATCTACCTTTCTGGAAGGCATGGACAAGATCGTCTTCCAATACGATGAGGAAGCTCAGAAAAAAGTACGGGAACTGAAAGAAACCGAATATTTCCTCCTCGTCATTTCTCTACTGATCATCATCATTGAATTGATTTTCATCTTCCGGCCGCTGGCCAGAAGTGTGCGCGCCACTGTGCAGGACCTCATGGCGTCTGAGGAATCCTCGAGAAAGATGACCCGCGAACTCTCCAAACTCTACGAGGAGTTGGGCAAGTCCTATCAGGACCTGGAGGCGGTCAATCTGGAACCGGAATCCCCCTCACTTTATGCCAGCATGAGCGCTCAGGGGGAGTTTATGTACCTCGCTCCGCGTTTTCTTCACATGATGGAATACGAAGAGACCGAGCCACCCAAGACTTTCCAACAATTGCTCAAAAGCAGTGGATATAAAGATGATTTCATCAAAGGACTGATGCTACTGCTTCAGGAAAACAAAAACTGGACCGGAGAAATCAGGCTCATCACTGAGCCCGGAGACTTCTGCTGGGTGGAAACTTTTCTAATACCCATCGCCATCACCGGAGAGATCAAAATGATCTCACATGACATCACAGAGTTCAAGGAAGCCAAGATCCGCTCCCGGGAGCTGAATAGAGAACGCATCGAAAAGTCCGTGAAAGAGCAGCAGTACCGCTCGGTACTGATCCTGGAAGGTCAGGAAGAAGAACGAAAGCGGCTCTCCAGAGAGCTACACGATGGCGTGGGCCAAATGCTCTCTGCCATGAAGCTCCTGCTGGAATCTTTCGCGCCCTCCTCCAACCCGATGAAAATGCGACTGGAAGACGCCAAGAGCCTGATGAAGAGCATCATTCAGGAAGTGCGAAGGGTCTCCTTTAACCTTACTCCAAGCAGTCTCGACGATTTTGGGTTGGTGCCGGCCATCAAGAAATTTTGTGATGAGATCAACTCGGTGACCAAAGCGAAAGTGGAGTTTGTGAATGAAACCAGGTTTATCAACCGTCTGGAAAGCACCATTGAAACCAACCTGTACCGCATCATACAGGAGAGCGTGAATAATGCGCTGAAATATGCCAAAGCCACACACATCACTGTGCGCTTTTCGCATAACATCAACTCGCTGAATATCCTCATAGAGGATGATGGCAAAGGATTTGACTATGACCGACTGGGAAGCAGTGGCCATTTTGAAAAAGCCGGTCATGGAATTTTTAATATGAAAGAGCGAACTTCTTATATTGGCGGTAGTTTTAACCTGACTACCGAGCTCGGAAAAGGAACCAAAATATTTATCACATTATCCCTAGATAAAAATGATTAAAGTAGCCCTGGCCGATGATCACGAAATAGTGCGTCACGGCATCAAAATGGTATTGGAAGACGACCCTGAGATCCAGGTAATATGGGAAGCCTCTGACGGGCAGGAAGCCGTAGAAAAAATGGACTCAGACGCCCCAGATGTGCTCGTGGTGGACATTCGCATGCCGCTGATGACCGGACTGGAAGTGACGCATCAGCTCAAAAAAAACAATGACGAGGTGAAAATCATCGTGCTCACCATGCATGATGACTCAGAGTACATCGTCAAAGCACTCGAATACGGGGCAGACGGCTATCTTCTGAAAGACACCAACAAGGCAGAGTTTAACAAAGCCGTGCACATGGTGCATAATGGACAGAAATATTTCAGCGGAGACATCTCCACCACCATTGTGGATTTTTACAGAAATGGGGGCCCTCGTCCCGGCACCGGATCAGAACCCGGTGGATCAAATTCCGAGGACTATCAGCTCACCAAGCGTGAAAAGCAAATCCTAAAATTGATTTATGAAGGAGTATCCAACAAGGACGTGGCTGAAACCCTTGGGAAAAGTGTCCGCACGATAGAGACTCACCGCTTCAACATCATGAAAAAGCTGGAGGTCAATAATATCACTGAATTGTTGAAAAAAGTAGAACGCGAAGGGCTGGATAAGATGTTGTAGTCCGGTGTTCTATGAGATTCATTTATGAAAAAACTACTACCAGGTTACCTCAATACAGAAATTGTTAAATCTGAAATCAAGCGATTAGAGGTCTTTATTGGATTTTTATTGACTGGAGTAGCCTTGTCGCTCTTTATGCAGATCCGCCACTTCAACCTGATGCGGGATACCTTTCGCAATCCATTTTCCTTTCCGTTCATCTTACTCACCGCCGCGCTGATGAT